>DATIXW010000148.1:0-17637 GCA_035518135.1 Steroidobacteraceae bacterium | reverse complement strand
CCGGGCATGACGAGCCTCACATGGGCCTGAGGATCGTGCGGCGCACCGCCGGGGCGCCCGGCGCGGCCCTGGGGGCGGGGCTGCATCCGGTGCTGAGCCGCGTCTACGCCGCGCGCGGGGTGCGCTCGGCCGCGGACCTGGATCACTCCCTCGAGCGGCTGCTGCCGGTGGGCACGCTCGAGGGCATCGTGCCCGCGGTGGACCTGCTGCTTAAGCACCGTCAGGGCCGGATCCTCGTGATCGGGGACTTCGACGCCGACGGCGCCACGAGCAGCGCGCTCGTGGTGCGGGCGCTGCGGGGGCTCGGGTTCGCCGCCGTCGACTTCCTCGTCCCGAATCGCTTCCAGTTCGGCTATGGCCTGACCCCGGAGATCGTGGCGCTCGCACTGCAGCGCGAGCCGACGCTCATCGTCACCGTGGACAACGGCGTCTCGAGCAACGCGGGTGTCGCGGCCGCCCGCGCCCGCGGCATCGACGTACTGATCACCGACCATCACCTCGCGGGGGCGCAGCTGCCGGCGGCGAACGTGATCGTCAACCCGAACCTCGCGGGCAGTCGCTTCGGCAGCCGCGCGCTCGCCGGCGTCGGGGTTGCCTTCTACGTCATGGCGGCCCTCAAGCGGCGCCTGGATGAGTGTGGCGGGGCGCCGGGCTCGTTCGCGGTGGCAACGCTCCTGGATCTGGTGGCCCTGGGGACGGTGGCGGACGTGGTGCCGCTTGATCCGAACAATCGGGTGCTGATCGCGCAGGGGCTGAAGCGCATCCGCGCCGGTCGCTGCGTCGCCGGCATCCGCGCGCTGCTGCAGCTCTCCGGCCGCAGCAGCCGCGAGCTCACCGCCGCCGACCTCGCCTTCGGGGTCGCCCCGCGCCTGAACGCCGCGGGCCGCATCGACGATATGAGCATCGGCATCCAGTGCCTGCTCGAGGACGATGAGGGGCGGGCACAGGCGCTGGCCGCGCGCCTGGACGCGCTCAATGAGGAACGCCGCGACATCGAGGCGCGGATGCAGCAGGAGGCGCTCGCTGCGGTGCGGGTGCTCAGCGAGCCGGCCGCGGCCCTCGAGCGCAGCGGCGTCGTGCTCTTTCACGAGAGCTGGCACCAGGGCGTCGTCGGGCTCGTGGCGAGTCGCCTCAAGGAGCGCCTGCGCCGACCCGTGGTCGCCTTCGCGCTCGCAGACGCAGCGACGCTGCGCGGATCGGCGCGCTCCATCCCCGGGGTGCACATCCGCGACGTGTTCGATGCGATCGCCGCCGCCCACCCCGAACTCATCAGCCGCTTCGGCGGCCATGCCATGGCGGCGGGCCTGACGCTCGAGCGTGCGGCACTTGAGCCCTTTGCCCGTGCCTTCGATCAGGAGGTCCGGCGCTGCATGGCAGACCTCGCGGCCGGCGATGCGGTCGAGACCGACGGCGAGCTCAGCGTCACCGAGATCGCGCTCGAGACCGCGCAGGCCCTGCGCAGCGGGGGCCCCTGGGGGCAGGCCTTCCCGGAGCCGAGCTTCGACGGGCTCTTCAGCATCCGCAGCGCCCGCGTGATCGGCGAGCGGCACCTGAAGATGTGGGTGGAGGTGCCCCGGAGCGGCCGCTCCTTCGATGCCATCGCCTTCAACCACCTGCAGCCGGGGAGCGACTTCAGCGTCCCCGAGGGACTGGTGCAGCTGGTGTATCGCCTGGAGGTCAACGAGTACCAGGGCGAGCGGCGTCTGCAGCTGCTCGTCGATCATCTGCTGCCTGCGGCTACCTAAAGCCCAAGCGGCGGTGATAGCATCCTGCGCCGCGTTGTGCACTTGCGGTGCGCACACGCATCCCCCGAAGCCCTTTGCCGGAAATGCCATGGAAGTCAATCAGCTCAAGCGTCAGCTCAAAGATCTTGGCGAGCGCCTCGCCTCGCTCCGGGGGTTTCTTTGAATACGACCGCAAGCACGAGCGGCTCGAGGAAGTAGCCCGGGAGCTGGAGGACCCCGCCGTGTGGTCCAATCCCGCGCGTGCGCAGGAACTCGGGCGCGAGCGCGCCCGCCTCAGCGCCGATGTCGGGGAGATCGATCGCACGGGCAAGGCCGTGGAGGACGCCGCGGAGCTGCTCGAGCTCGCGGAAGCGGAAAACGACGAAGCGGCCGCACGCGACATCGAGCGCGACGCGCAGCGCCTGGAGGGGGAGGTGCGCCACCTCGAGCTCAAGCGCATGTTCTCGGGGAAGATGGATTCCCATAACGCCTTTCTGGACATCCAGGCCGGCGCGGGCGGCACCGAGGCGCAGGACTGGGCGCAGATGCTGCTGCGCATGTATCTGCGCTGGGCGGGGGCGCGCGGCTTTGCCGCCGAGGTGATCGACTCGAGCCCGGGGGAGGTCGCGGGCATCAAGAGCGCGACCGTCGAGGTGAAGGGCGAGTATGCCTACGGGTGGCTGCGCACCGAGACGGGCGTGCACCGCCTGGTACGCAAGTCGCCGTTCGACTCCGGCAACCGCCGGCATACCTCGTTTGCCTCCGTGTTCGTCTCGCCCGAGGTGGATGACGATATCGAGATCGAGATCAACCCCGCGGACCTGAAGACCGATGTCTACCGCTCCTCGGGCGCCGGCGGCCAGCACGTGAACAAGACCGAGTCGGCGGTGCGTATCACGCATATGCCCAGCGGCATCGTGGTCGCCTGCCAGAACGAGCGCAGCCAGCACAAGAACCGCTCCACGGCGATGAAGATGCTCAAGGCGAAGCTCTACGAGCTCGAGGTCAACAAGCGCAACGCCGCCGCCAAGGTGCTGGAGGACTCTAAGTCCGACGTCAGCTGGGGCAATCAGATCCGTTCCTACGTGCTCGACCAGTCGCGCATCAAGGATCTGCGCACCGGCGTTGAGGTCGGCAACACCGCCGCGGTGCTCGATGGGGCGCTGGATCAGTTCATGGAAGCTTCGCTGAAAGCGGGCGTATAAAAATGAGCGACTCGAAGCACGGCGGCGGCACTGAGACCCAGGGCGAGGAGAACAAGCTGATCGCCGAGCGGCGCGCGAAGCTGGCCGAGCTGCGCCGCGGCGGCAACGCCTTTCCGAATGACTTCCGGCGCGATGTGCTCGCCGGGCAGCTGCACGACGCCTTCGGGGAGCGCAGCGATGAGTGGCTCGCCGCCAACCCGACGCGCGTCACCGTCGGCGGCCGCCTCATGTTCAAGCGCGTGATGGGCAAGGCGAGCTTCGCCAAGATCGCCGACCGCACCGGGCAGATCCAGCTGTTCCTGCAAGCCCAAGCCCTCGGTGCCGCGTACGACGCCTTCAAGGGCTGGGACGTGGGCGACATCGTGGGGGCGCGCGGGGTGCTGTTTCGCACCAAGACGGGGGAGCTGTCGGTGCGGGTGGAGGCGCTGCAGCTGCTGGTGAAGTCGCTGCGGCCGCTGCCGGACAAGTGGCACGGACTTGCCGACACCGAGACGCGCTATCGCCGCCGCTATGTCGATCTGATCGTGAGCGAGAAGAGCCGCGAGGTGTTCCGTGCCCGCACCCGCATCATCCGCTACCTGCGCGACTTCCTCGATGCGCTGGATTTCCTCGAGGTCGAGACGCCGATGATGCAGGCGATCCCCGGCGGCGCGGCGGCGCGCCCGTTCCGTACCCATCACAACGCCCTCGACCTGGACATGTATCTGCGCATCGCCCCGGAGCTGTACTTGAAGCGCCTGATCGTCGGGGGCATCGAGCGCGTCTACGAGATCAACCGCAATTTCCGCAACGAGGGGCTCTCGACGCAGCACAACCCCGAGTTCACGATGCTCGAGCTGTACCTCGCGTACGCGGACTACCGTGACCTCATGGATTGGGTCGAGAAGGCGATCCGCGGCCTCGCCGACACGCTCCATGGCACGCAGAAGATCACCTACCAGGGGCGCGACTACGACCTCGCGAGGCCCTTCCGGCGCCTCACGGTCGAGCAGGCGATCATCGAACACAACCCCGGGATCGATCCGCTCTCGTTGCGCGATGTCACCTACCTGCGCAAGCGCTGCGAGCAGCTTGGCATCAAGTTCGACCCCGAGGACGGGGCGGGCAAGCTGCAGATCGAGCTGTTTGAGAAGACCGCCGAGAGCGCCCTCATCGAGCCGACCTTCGTGTTCGCCTACCCCGCGGAAGTCTCCCCGCTGTCGCGTGCCAATGATGCCGACCCCTTCGTCACCGACCGCTTCGAGTTCTTCCTTGCCGCGCGCGAGATCGCCAATGGCTTCTCCGAGCTCAATGACCCGGAAGAGCAGGCGGCGCGTTTTCGCGCCCAGGTGGCGCGCAAGGACCGCGGCGACGAGGAGGCGATGTTTTACGACGCCGATTACGTGCGCGCGCTCGAGTACGGCATGCCACCCACCGCAGGCCTCGGGGTGGGGATCGACCGGCTCGTGATGTTCTTCACCGACTCGCCCTCGATCCGCGACGTCATCCTCTTTCCGCACATGCGCCCGGAAGCCGAGTAGGGCACCGGCTCGCTTACGCAGCGCGCCGTCATTGCGGCAGCGGGTAGGGCAGCGGCAACTCGCTCGCCGCAAGCGGCTCGCCGGCCGTGGCCGCGGCGGCCGGGTCGGCACTGAGGGCCGTCACGGCGAGAAACTCGCCGTTGCCGTCGGCCCCGCGCGCGGCCTCCACCACCTTGAATCCACGACCGTCTTCGAAGGTGCCGGCATCCCCGGGCCTGAGTTCCCGGGCAGCGCGGGTGAGGAAGCGCTGCATGCGGCGCTTCACACGACCGCGGTAGTGGGCGCGCGCAATGACCTCCTGGCCACTGTAGCAGCCCTTGTCAAAGGCGATGCCACCCAGCAGGTCGAGGTTGAGCATCTGTGCGACAAACTCCTCCGAGGTGGCCGCATAGACCTGCGGCTCACCGGCGGCGATGGAGGCGAGCTTCCAGTCCAGAAGCCGAAGAGGCGTGAGCCCCTCGAGCGTCGCGGGCGTGCCCGCGGGCCGGATCAGCAGGAAGCGCGCCGGCGCCTGCGAGCAGCGCACGATGAGCGTATCGCCCGCGTGCCGCACCTCATCGCGCGCACCGGGGACCTGCGGCTGCGACTCGATCTGCGCGGCGCCGCTCGCGAGTGCACCCTCGATGATCCACTGCGGCGAATCATCCTGCAGGCGCACCTTGGCACGCAGCACGAACTTGCCGAGGCGTGCGGCCACCGGCGCCACCAGCTCGCGCGGCAACACCGCGAGCACATCGTCGGCACCGAGCTGCACCAGCCGCAGCAGGGCGATCGCGCGGCCCTGCGCATTGTGGTAGCCGGCCAACAGCGCGCGCTGCGCGCTCAGGCGTGTCATGTCGTTTGACAGCTGGCCCTGCAGGAACGCGCCCACGTCCGCGCCGCGCAAGCGCAGCGCGCCGAGTGTGTCAAGCGCGACGAGGTTCCATGACAGGCGCATGCGACCGTTGTTTCCCCGGGGCATTCGTGGCCGGTAGACGCGAATTCTGGCAGACTAAATGGGTATGTCGACGCCCGATCGCAAGAGTCCCGCCGCACCACCCGCCGAACCCGCACCCGAGCCTGATGTTGCCGCCACCGTGGTGCGCAACCCGCGGCCGCGTGAGATCGGCGGCCCCGCCGGAGCTGAACCCACGCGCTTCGGCGACTGGGAGAAGAACGGGCGCTGTATCGATTTTTAAAGAGTCTATGCCGAGCCGACCCCTATCGCCGCACCTGTCGGTGTACAAGTTCAAGTACACGCTGACGACTTCCATTCTCAACCGCCTCACCGGGGTCGCGCTGTCCTTCGCACTGCTGCTGCTGAGCTACTGGCTGATGAGTGTGGCGGGCGGCACGCTCGCGCAGCAGCGCGCGCAGCGGCTGCTCGCGCTGCCGCTCATGAAGTGCATCTACGGCGCGTTGCTGTTCGCCTTCTGCTACCACCTGTGCGCCGGCATCCGCCACCTGGTGTGGGACAGCGGGCACGGACTCGAGCGCGCGCAGTCCCGGCGCAGCGCCTGGCTGATCGTCATCGCGAGCGTGCTCATGACGCTCGCGCTCGGCTATGCGCTGCTGCACGCGGGGCACACGCCATGAGCCTGTCTTCCCCGCTGCGAGCGGTGCTCGGCGCGGGCGCGGCGCGCTCCGGGGTGCATCACTGGTGGCTGCAGCGCCTCACCTCGCTCGCCCTGGTCCCGCTGACGATCTGGTTCGTGGTCTCGCTCGTGGCGCTGCCCGCGCTCGATCACGCGACCGTGAGCGCCTGGCTCGCGCAGAGCTGGACGGCGCTGCTGCTGATTCTCCTGCTCCTGATCGGCGCCTGGCATTCGCAGCTCGGGCTGCAGGTAATCATCGAGGACTACGTGCACGGCGCGGGCGCCAAGTGGCTCCTCCTGGTGCTCACGCGCTTTGCCCACGTGCTGATCGCCGCTGCCGCCGTCTTCGCGGTGCTCAAGGTGACGTTGCGCGGAGCGGCATGAGCGCCTACAGCTTCACCGATCACAGCTACGACGTCATCGTCGTCGGGGCCGGCGGCTCGGGCCTGCGCGCCACGCTCGGCCTGGCGCAAAGCGGGCTCTCGACCGCGTGCATCACCAAGCTCTTCCCCACGCGCAGCCACACGGTGGCCGCGCAGGGCGGCATCAGCGCAGCGCTCGGCAACATGGGCGAGGATGACTGGCGCTGGCACATGTACGACACCGTCAAGGGCTCGGACTGGCTCGGGGATCAGGATGCCATCGAGCTCATGTGCAAGGAGGCACCGGCGGCGGTGATCGAGCTCGAGCACTACGGCGTGCCGTTCTCGCGCACCGAGCAGGGGCTGATCTACCAGCGCCCCTTCGGGGGCATGACGACGCACTACGGCAGCGGCATTGCGCAGCGCACCTGCGCGGCCGCCGACCGCACCGGCCACGCGATGCTGCACACGCTCTACCAGCAGTCGGTGCGGCACGCCGCGACGTTCTTCGTCGAGTACTTCGCCATCGACCTGATCATGGAGAACGGGGTCTGCCGCGGCGTCGTGGCGCTCGACCTCGCCGAGGGCACGCTGCACCGCTTCCGTGCCCACATGACGATCCTTGCGACCGGCGGCTACGGACGCACCTATTTCTCCTGCACCTCGGCGCACTCCTGCACCGGGGATGGCAACGCCATGGTGCTGCGCGCCGGGCTGCCGCTGCAGGACATGGAGTTCGTGCAGTTCCACCCGACCGGCATCTATGGCGCGGGCTGCCTGATCACCGAAGGCGCGCGCGGGGAGGGTGGCTACCTCACCAACTCCCGCGGCGAGCGCTTCATGGAGCGCTACGCCCCCAACGCCAAGGACCTCGCCTCGCGCGACGTGGTCAGCCGCGCGATGACGCTCGAGATCCGCGAAGGCCGCGGCGTGGGCGCCGAGCACGACCACATCGACCTGCACCTCGAGCATTTGGGTCCCGCCGTCATCCACGAGCGCCTGCCGGGCATCGCCGAGACCGCGCGCATCTTTGCCGGCGTGGACGTGACGCGCACGCCGATCCCGGTGCAGCCCACGGTGCACTACAACATGGGCGGCATCCCCTGCAATTACCACGGCGAGGTGATCGCCCCGAAGCACGGGGACCCGGAGGCCATCGTGCCGGGCCTGATGGCGATCGGCGAGGCCGCCTGCGTCTCGGTGCACGGCGCCAACCGCCTCGGCAGCAACTCGCTCCTCGACCTGGTCATCTTCGGGCGCGAGGCGGCGCGCCGCTGCGCTGAAGTCATCCGTCCCGGGGAGCAGCACGCCCCCTGGGGGAAGGACGCCGGCGATTTCGCCGTGGCGCGCCTGGACCGGCTGCGCCACGCCGCCGGCAGCCGCGGTACGGCCGCGATCCGCCTCGAGATGCAAAAGACCATGCAGCTGGATGCGGCGGTGTTTCGCACCGGCGAGACGCTTGCGCAGGGCATGCAGAAGCTCGCCGCCACCTTCAGCTCCTTTGCGGATGTGCGCGTCGCGGACCGCTCCCTCATCTGGAACTCCGACCTCATCGAGACGCTCGAGCTGGAGAACCTGCTGCTGCAGGCCACCGCGACCATCCATTCGGCCGCCAACCGCACCGAGAGCCGCGGTGCGCACGCCCGCGAGGACTTCCCGCAGCGGGATGACCAGAACTGGCTGAAGCACACGCTGGCCTGGGTGGAGGCCCCGCAGCGGGTACGCTTTGACTACCGCCCGGTGCACCTGAACACGCTCACGGCCGAGGTGGCCTCGATCCCGCCCAAGGCGCGCACTTATTAAAGGACCGTGATGGCTGAATTTCGCCTGCCTGCCAACTCGCGCATCGTCAAGGGGGTCACCCATCCGGCCCCCTCCGGCGCACGCGAGGTGCGCACGGTGCGCATCTACCGCTTCAATCCCGATGCGGGCGCGAACCCACGCGTGGACACCTTCATGCTCGACACCGCCAGGTGCGGCCCGATGGTGCTCGATGCACTGATCCAGCTGAAGTCCACGGTCGACTCCACGCTCACGTTCCGCCGTTCCTGCCGCGAGGGCATCTGCGGGTCCTGCGCGATGAACATCAACGGGGTGAATGCACTCGCCTGCACCACCGCGCTGAAGGACCTCCCGGGCGATGTGCGCATCTACCCGTTGCCGCACATGCCGGTGATCAAGGATCTGGTCCCCGACCTCACCGCCTTCTACGCCCAGTACGCCGCGGTGAAGCCGTGGCTGCAGACGCGCACCCCGGCACCGCCGGACCGCGAGCGCCTGCAAAGCAAACAGGAACAGGAGAAGATCGACCGGCCCGCCGCCTGCATCCTGTGCGCGTGCTGCTCGACGGCCTGCCCGAGTTACTGGTGGAACAGCGAGCGCTTCCTGGGTCCTGCGGCGCTGCTCGCCGCTTACCGCTGGATCATCGACAGCCGCGATGAGGCGCGCGGTGAGCGCCTCGATGAGCTCGAGGATCCCTTCCGCCTCTACCGCTGCCACACGATCATGAACTGCACCGACGTGTGTCCGAAGGACCTCAATCCGGCGCGCGCCATTGCCGAGATCAAGAAGATGATGCTCGAGCGCCAAGGCTAGCATGACACCCGAAGGCGCCACGGCCCCCGCCGATCCGGAGCTGCGCCGTCTGCTGTGGCGCTGCCGCCGCGGGCTGAAGGAGCTCGACCTGCTGCTCGAGCGCTTCGCGCGCGCGCAGCTGCCGGGGGCGCCCGGGGCGCTGCGGGGCTGCTTCGCGCGCCTGCTCGAGCTGCCCGATCCGCTGCTGGCGCAGTACCTGCTCGGGGGGGAGGACCCCGGGGAGCCGCAGATGGCGCAGCTGGTGGGGGCGATCCGGGCTTATGTCGCCTGAGGGGGTTTTAGGGGCTATTCTCCCAGCCCCTTCCCGCGGTGCCCCCCATGCTGAACTTTCACACGTACTTACAGTCTATCCTGCTCGTGGCGCGGCGGCCGTCCTCTGCGAGGTAGAGGGCGCGCATGAGCGCCGATGTAAGTGACCTGAGTCTGGTTCGCCGTGTGCAGCGCGGCGACAAGGGGGCGTTTGATGCGCTGGTGCTCAAGTACCAGCACAAACTCGTCAAGCTGGTCATGCGCTACGTGCGCAACCCGGCCGAGGCGGAAGACATTGCCCAGGAGGCCTTCATCAAGGCCTACCGCGCATTGCCTCAGTTCCGCGGCGACAGCGCCTTCTACACATGGCTGTACCGGATTGCCATAAACACTGCCAAGAATGCCCTCGTGTCGCGTGACCGCAGCCCGATTGAATATGACCTCGACCGCCACAGCGATGAGTCTTACGACATGCAAGGCCGCATGAAGGATTCCGAGACCCCCGAGGGGCTGGTGCTGACGGACGAGATTCGCACGACCGTCAATGCCGCCATCGACGCGCTGCCCGAGGACCTGCGCACCGCCATCGTGCTGCGCGAGCTCGAGGGCCTTTCCTACGAGGAGATTGCCGCCGCCATGGACTGCCCGGTGGGCACCGTGCGCTCGCGCATCTTCCGCGCCCGTGAGGCGATCGACCGGCGCCTGCGGGAAGTGTTTGAGGGCGGACTCGGTCGCGCGGAGGAACTGGGATGAACGAGGAACTCGACAGTCAGTTGTCCGCGATGTTCGACGACGAGCTGCCCCCGGCGGAGTGCGAGCTGCTCGCCCGGCGCCTCTCGCGTGATGAGGCCCTCAAGGCGCGCTGGGGACGCTACGCGGTCATCGGCGCCGTGGTGCGCGCCGAGCGCGGCGTGCGCCTGAACGCCCCTCTGGCCGGGCGGGTCAACGCCGCGATCAGCGCCGAGCCTGCGCTCGGCAACCCCGTCGTGGGCCAGCCGCGGCCCGCGGGCCTGCGCTGGTGGCAGCCGCTGGTCGGCGGGGCGCTCGCGGCCGGCGTGGCTGCGGCTTCCGTGCTGTGGCTGCGCGCCCAGGGTCCCCTCACGACGCTTCCGCTCGCCGCGCAGCACCGCGCCGGCGCCCCCGCCGCGCCGGTGCTGGACGCCAGCGCCGGCTCGCTCGCCAACGCCAGTTACGTGACCCCGGCCACGCCTGCGCTGCGGCCCATGCTGGTGCCGAGCACCCAGCTGGCCAACTACGTCGTGGCCCACAGCATGGTTTCTTCGCCCGTCGCGCGGCGCAACCTGCTGTCCTCCTTCATCACCAGCGAGCCATCGCCGGCTCCCGAGGCACAGGACCCCAAGGACCATGCTTCGCGTACCGCGCCGTAACGAGTCGCTCGCGATGCTGGTGCTCGGGGCGCTGGCGGCCGCGGGCGCCCTGGCCGATGAGCCGGCGCAGTGGCTCGCGCGCATGAACCGCGCGCTCACCGCGCGCAACTACGACGGCGTCTTCTCACACTGGCACGGTTGGCACGGCGGGCAGGTGGAAATGCTGCGTATCGTGCACCGCGTGCAGGACGGCGCCGTCTCCGAGCGCCTCGCCGCCCTCGATGGCTCGGGGCGCGAGTTCATCCGCACCGGTACGACCCTTGCGTGCTACCTGCCCGACAAGCGCACCGTGGTGGTCGAGCAGCGGCCGCCGGGCGAGCCGCTGGTGGGATTTCCGGCGGTGACAGGGCAGACCGCCGACTTCTACGACATCCGCGAAGTGGCGCGCACGCGCCTGAACCGCCGTAACACGCACGTGATCACCGTGACGCCGAAGGATGAGTTCCGCTACGGCTACCGGCTGTGGATCGATGACGCGACCGCCATGCCGATGAAGACGCAGTTGTGCGATTCGCACGGCCAGGTGATCGAGCAGATCGTGTTCGCCAGCCTCACACTCCCGGCGCACATCCCCGATGCGGCCTTTAAGCCGGAAGTCTCCACCGAGGGCTTCCAGTGGGTGCGCGAGGTGCGTCCCGCGCCGCTCACCCCGCCGCCTGACTCCGCCGCCTGGAATGCCCTGCACCTGCCGCCGGGCTTCCACATGACGCTGCGCTCGGCACAGACGCTCCCGGGCTCGGCCCAGGTGGTCGATCACATCGTCTTCACCGACGGGGTCGCCTCGGTGTCGGTGTTCGTCGAGCATCGCGAGACCACGATGCAGGGCGGCGGCACCGCGCCCGAACCGGCCCCCGCGCCCGAGGTCACCAGCGTTGGCGCCAGTTCCGCCTTCTCCACCGTGGTGGACGGGCACAAGATCACCGCCGTGGGCGAGGTCCCCCCGCAGACGGTGCAGTTCATCGCCACCCAGGTGAAGGCGGCGGGCACCGCCAGCGCCGCCATACGGCCCTGACGGTGCGCCTGACCGTCGTGCGGCGGCACGACTGCGAGCTGTGCGAGGAGATGCTTAGCGCGCTTGAGCGGCTCGGGCGCGAGCGCGCGCTTCCGCCGGTCGAAACCATCGATGTGGACAGTGACCCGCAGCTCGCCCGCCGTCACGGGCTGCACGTCCCGGTGCTGTTGCTCGAGGGCACGGTGGTGTGCCGCCACCGCCTGGATCGCGCCGAGCTCGAGCGGCTGCTGCGCGAGCCGCCCGCCCCCTGAAGGGCCGCGCTCCTGAGCCCCTACGCGTGCGGCATTCTCCGTAAGTGCGCGTTTTTCCCTATAATCGGCGCCCGCCGCTTGGACCCCCTGCGCGGCATTACGCGTTCGGGCGCCCTTTTAAGGTTTCATGCGGCATATTCGTAACTTCTCCATTATCGCGCACGTCGATCACGGCAAATCGACGCTGGCGGACCGCCTCATCCAGCTGTGCGGCGGCCTCGCTGAGCGCGAGATGCAGGCGCAGGTGCTGGACTCCATGGCGCTCGAGCGCGAGCGCGGAATCACCATCAAGGCCCAGAGCGTGACGCTGTACTACGGCGCGCAGGACGGGCAGCGCTACCAGCTGAACATGATCGATACCCCCGGGCACGTCGACTTCTCCTACGAGGTGTCGCGCTCGCTGGCGGCCTGCGACGGGGCGCTGCTGGTGGTGGATGCCTCCCAGGGGGTCGAGGCGCAGAGCGTCGCCAACTGCTACACCGCCCTTGAGCAGGGGCTGGAGGTGCTGCCGGTCATCAACAAGATCGACCTGCCCTCGGCCGATCCGGAGCGCGTCACCCACGAGATCGAGGAGATCATCGGCATCGAGGCCACCGATGCCGCCCGCGTCAGCGCCAAGACCGGGCAGGGGGTCGGGGAGCTGCTCGAGCTTTTGATCAAGCGCATACCGCCCCCGCGCGGGGACCCCGAGGCGCCGCTGCAGGCGCTGATCATCGACTCCTGGTTCGACAACTACGTGGGCGTCGTCTCGCTCGTGCGGGTGATGAACGGCAGCCTCAGGACCGGGGAGAAGATCCGCGTGGTCTCCACCGGGCGCGCGCACAACGTCGACCGGCTCGGGCGCTTCACGCCCAAGCCCATCGTCGAGAAGGAACTCGCCACCGGGGATGTGGGCTTCGTGGTCGCCGGCATCAAGGAGATCGACGGCGCCCCGGTCGGGGACACGATCACGCTGGAGAACCGGCCCGCGGCGGCCCCGCTGCCGGGCTTCAAGCAGATCCAGCCGCGGGTGTTCGCGGGGCTGTTTCCCGTGAACACCGACGACTACGAGAAGTTCCGCGATGCGCTCGCGAAGCTGCGCCTCAATGACTCGGCGCTGCACTACGAGCCGGAGGTTTCGGCGGCCCTGGGGTTCGGCTTTCGCTGCGGCTTCCTCGGCCTTCTGCACATGGACATCGTGCAGGAGCGCCTGGAGCGCGAGTACGAGCTGACGCTGGTCACCAGCGCCCCGACGGTCGTGTACGAGGTGCTGCGCACCGACGGCGTCACCACCTACGTCGACAACCCGGCGAAGCTCCCCCCGGTCAACGAGATCGAGGAGATCCGCGAGCCCATCATCCTCGCCAACATCCTCGTGCCGCCCGAGCACGTGGGCGCGGTGCTCAAGCTCTGTAACGACAAGCGCGGCACGCAAAAGAAGATGCTCTACCTCGGCAACCAGGTGTCGCTGCAGTACGAGCTGCCCCTGGCCGAGGTGGTGCTCGACTTCTTCGACCGCCTGAAGTCATCGAGCCGTGGCTATGCCTCCTTTGACTACGAATTCAGCCACTTCTGCGCCGCGCCGCTGGTGAAACTGGACATCCTCATTAACGGAGACCCGGTGGATGCGCTGTCGATCATCGTGCACCGCGAGAGCGCCTATCAGCACGGGCGCGAGCTGGTCGACAAGATGCAGGAGCTGATCCCGCGCCAGATGTTCGAGGTAGCGGTGCAGGCGGCCATCGGCACCGCGGTGATCGCGCGCGCCTCGGTGAAGGCGCTGCGCAAGAACGTGCTCGCCAAGTGCTACGGCGGGGACGTGAGCCGCAAGCGCAAGCTCCTCGAGAAGCAGAAGGAAGGCAAAAAGCGCATGAAGCAGCTCGGTCACGTCGAGATCCCGCAGGAGGCCTTCCTTGCCGTGCTGCAGGTCGGCCGCAAACACTAGAGAGACCTTATGCTACAGAGCCTGAAGCCCCTCATTGATCTGCTCTCCTGGCTGGCGCTGCCGGCGACGCTGATCTGCATCGTGGATGACTGGTTCCTGCGGCCGCGGCGCGCGCTCAGCGTCCCCCCGGGCGCCCAGGCCGCCCCCGATGCCACCTGGCTCACGCTCCTCTACACGGTGCTGCCGGTGCTGATCCTCGCCGCGGTGGTGCGTCTGCTGACCTCCGAGACGCTCGACTTCAGCGCGGTGCTGCTCGGCATCACGGTCGTGACCGGGATCGTGTGGGGGGTCGACAGCGCACTGTTCAAGCCCGCGCGCGTGGCCGCCGCGCGTGCCGCCGGGCACGACCCGGCGCAGCTCGCCGAGCCCGGGACGGTGGACTACGCGCGCAGCTTCTTCCCGGTGGCCCTGGTCGTGCTGCTGCTGCGCTCCTTCATCTTCGAACCCTTCCGCATCCCCTCGGACTCGATGATGCCGACGCTGCTGGATGGCGACTTCATCATCGTCAACAAGTACGCCTACGGCCTGCGCCTGCCGGTCATCAACAAGAAGGTGATCGCCATCGGTGAGCCGCAGCGCGGCGACGTGGTGGTGTTCCGTTACCCGCCGAACCCTTCCGTCAACTTCATCAAGCGCCTCATCGGGCTGCCCGGGGACCACGTCGAGGTGCGCGACAACCACGTGTACGTCAACGGCCAGGCGGTGCCGGCCGTGATCGCCGGGCAGCACTTCAACGACGGCTGCTACATAAATTTCACGCTGGCGTACGAGCACCTCGGGCGGCACGACCACTTCGCCATGTACTGCCCGGTGGCCATCGACCGGGCGCCGGTGCTGCCCGGGTGCCACCGCGGCAACGTGCGCGGCTATGTGTGCGGGGACGAGGACTCCCCCGGGGGCATGCGCATTCCCCCCTTTGACGGGGTGGTGCCACCCGGGCACTACCTCATGATGGGGGACAATCGCGATAACAGTGACGACGGTCGCAGTTGGGGTTACGTTCCTGAGGAAAATCTCGTCGGCAGGGCGACCCGGATCTGGTTCAATTGGGACTGGGGACGATCGGGGGGTCCGATGTGGAACCGCATCGGGTCGGCGATTCCCTAGCCGGAATCACCCCGGGTTCCTTGCACACGGCGTCACAAGAGGGGTGGTAGCGATGAGACGTAACAGGCAATTAGGCGTCACGGCGCTCGGCTGGCTGATCCTGCTCACCCCGTTTGCCATCGTGGTCTACGCCGGCATCCGCGCCACCCCGGTGTACCTGAATTACCTGAAGGTGGTGAAGACGCTCGAGGGCACGAAGTCGGACCTGAAGGGCGGGGGGGTCAGCGCGGCGAGCATCAAGAGCGCGATCGACAAGCACTTCGAGATCGACATGGTCAACTATCCTGACTCGAAGGACTTCAAGATCACCCGCGATGAGGGTGCCTGGCTCGTGGAGGCGCAGTACGACGACGACGCGCCGCTGTTCGCCAACATTTCGCTCCACTTCGAGTTCGACAAGCAGGTGCGCATCGGCGGTGACTAGGGGTTCGTCCGCCGCCGCGGCTTCCCCGCGCCATCGCCCATGAGCGCTGCCGCCGACTGGCCGCGGCGCTGGGTCCAGGAACACCTGCACTACAGCCCGCGCGACCTCGGGCTGTTCCGCGCCGCACTCACCCACCGCAGCGCCTCGGGCCTCAACAACGAGCGGCTCGAGTTCCTCGGCGATGCGGTCGTGAACCTGCTCATCGCCCAGGCGCTCTTCGTGAGCTATCCGCAGGCGAACGAGGGAGACCTCAGCCGCCTGCGCGCGCGGCTCGTCAGCCGCGAGCCCCTCGCCGAGATCGCCGCCGGGCTCGCGCTCGGGGAGGCGCTGCAGCTGGGGTCCGGGGAACTCAAGAGCGGCGGCTTCCGCCGCCAGTCGATCCTCGCCGATGCCCTGGAGGCGCTGTGCGGGGCCATCTTCCTCGACGGCGGACTTGGCGCGGTCGAAGCGGTGGTCGAGCGGCTGTTCCGCCCGCGCATCGCGGCGCTGCCCGAGCCGGAGACCCTGAAGGACGCCAAGACGCGCCTGCAGGAGCACCTGCAGTCGCGCGCGCTCGAGCTGCCCCGCTACGCGGTGCTCGCCGTGGAGGGGGAGGACCACGCCCAGCAGTTCCGGGTGCAGTGCGAGGTGCCCTCGCTCGGGGCGCGCACCCAGGGTCGCGGCTCAAGCCGCCGCCGGGCCGAACAGGTGGCCGCCGAGCAGATGCTCGAGACGCTGCGCGCGCGCAACGTTTAGGATTCGTTTCGTGAACCTTCCCGCAGAGCCCGTGCACCGCAGCGGCTTCGCCGCGCTCGTCGGCCGTCCGAACGTCGGCAAGTCGACGCTGCTGAACGCGCTCGTGGGCCAGAAGCTGAGCATCGTCACCCCCAGGCCCCAGACCACGCGCCATCGCATCCTCGGCATCTACAGCAGCCCCGAGGTGCAGATCGCCTTCCTCGACACCCCCGGGCTGCACCGCGACGCGAGTCGTGCCCTGAACAAGGCCATGAACCGCACCGCCACCGCCGCGCTCGAGGAGGCGGACGTGGTGGTGCTGGTGCTGGAGGCGCTCAAGTGGACCGCCGAGGACGACCTGGCGCTCGAGCGGCTCAGGCGCTCCGGCCGCGCCGCGATCGCCGCGGTCAACAAGGTCGACCGGGTGCGTCCGCGCGAGCGGCTGCTGCCGTATCTGGCAGCCCTGGGACAGCGCCATGCCTTTCTCGAGGTGGTGCCGGTGTCGGCGCTGCGCTCCGACAACATCGAGATCCTGCGCCACGCCATCGCGAGGCACCTGCCCGCGGGGCCGGCACTGTTTCCGCCCGGGGAACTGACCGACCGCGGCATCGAGTTCCGCATCGCCGAGATGATCCGCGAGAAGCTCACCCTGGAGCTGAACCAGGAGGTGCCGTACGGCATCGCGGTGGAGGTCGAGCGGCTGACGCGCGCCGAGGGGCACCTCACGGTGGATGCGGCCATCTGGGTGGACCGCGAGGGCCAGAAACCGATCGTGATCGGCGCCAAGGGGGCGCGCCTGAAGCGCATCGGCACGGCCGCTCGGCTGACGCTGAATGAGATGCTCCAGGAGCGACTGCACCTGAACCTGTGGGTCAAAGTGCGCGAGAATTGGGCCGACAACGCCCGCGCCCTGAAGGAACTGGGACTCGAATGACCCGCAGCCCCCGCCGCACCGAGCTCACTCCAGGCTACCTGCTGCACCACCGCCCCTGGCGCGACACGAGCCGCATCCTCGAGGTGCTGACCCGCGAGCACGGGCGCCTCACGCTCTTTGCCCGCGGCGTACGCGGCCCGCGCGCGAAGCTCGCCTCCGTGCTGCAGCCGTTCCAGCCGCTGCTGCTGTCCTGGAGCGGCCGCGGGGAGGCCGCGCAGCTCACCCAGGCGGAGCGCGCGCAAGGGTGCGCACCGCTGCCGCCGGCGGTGCTGCTCGCGGCGTTCTACCTGAATGAGCTGCTGCTGAAGCTCACCACGCGTCACGACCCACTGCCGGAGCTGTTCGATCACTACCACGCCGCGCTCGGCGCGTTGCGCGCGGGCGCCTCACTCGAGCCGAGCCTGCGCATCTTCGAGAAGCGCCTGCTCGAGGTCCTCGGCTACGGGCTGGATCTCGGCAGCGAATCGCTCTCCGGGCGCCCGATCAAGGCGGGCGAGTACTACCACTACCGCCCCGCCCAGGGACTGATCGGCGCAGGCCCGGTGCGCGCCGGCGCACTCGCCGGGGAGTCGCTCCTGGCGCTCGCGGCCGAGGAGCTCACGGACGTGCGCGCGCTCGAGGATGCCCGCAGGCTCCTCAAGGCGGCCCTCGCGG
>DATIXW010000147.1:0-2400 GCA_035518135.1 Steroidobacteraceae bacterium | reverse complement strand
CTCGACGAGCGGCGCCATGGTGAGGCCGTTGTCGGTGCCGCAGTCGACCTCGGTCACTACCAGGTCCTGCGCCACGTCGACCAGACGCCGCGTCAGGTAGCCCGAGTTGGCGGTCTTCAGCGCCGTGTCCGCGAGTCCCTTGCGGGCGCCGTGGGTGGAGATGAAGTACTGCAGGACATTCAGCCCCTCACGGAAATTCGCCGTGATCGGCGTCTCGATGATCGAGCCGTCGGGCTTGGCCATCAGGCCGCGCATGCCGGCGAGCTGGCGGATCTGCGCCGCCGAGCCTCTGGCGCCCGAGTCGGCCATCATGAAGATCGAGTTGAAGGATTTCTGCTTATGGTGCTTGCCACGCAGGTCGGTGGCCTCCTCCGAGCCGAGCTTCTCCATCATCGCCTTCGCCACCTGGTCGTTGGCGCGCGACCAGATGTCGACCACCTTGTTGTAGCGCTCGCCGTTGGTCACCAGACCCGAGGCGTACTGATCCTGGATCTCCTTCACCTCGTGATCGGCGGAGGTGACGATGCGGGTCTTCTGCTCCGGGATGACGATGTCGTCGATGCCGAAGGAGACGCCGGCACGGGTGGCGTAGTGGAAGCCGGTGTACATGAGCTGGTCGGCGAATACCACGGTCTCCTTGAGCCCCAGCATGCGGTAGCACGCGTTGATGGTCGCGGAAATCGCCTTCTTGGTCATGTCCTGGTTGACGAGATCGAAGGACAGGCCCTTCGGCAGGATCTCGAACAAGAGCGCCCGGCCGACGGTGGTCGCGACGACGCGCGTGCGCTCGGTGAGCGTGCCGCCCTCGCCCTTCAGCGTCTCGCGCAGGCGCACCTGCACCCTGGCCTGCAGATCCACGCCGCGGCTCTCGTAGGCGCGGTGCACCTCGGATACGTCGGCGAAGAACATGCCCTCGCCCCGGGCGCCGATGCGCTCGCGGGTCATGTAGTAGAGGCCCAGCACCACGTCCTGGGAGGGCACGATGATCGGGTCGCCGTTGGCGGGCGACAGGATGTTGTTGGAGGACATCATCAACGCGCGCGCCTCGAGCTGCGCTTCCAGCGACAGCGGCACGTGCACCGCCATCTGGTCGCCGTCGAAGTCGGCGTTGAAGGCCGTGCACACCAGCGGATGCAGCTGGATCGCCTTGCCCTCGACCAGCTGCGGCTCGAAGGCCTGGATGCCGAGGCGGTGCAGCGTCGGTGCGCGATTCAGGAGCACCGGATGCTCGCGGATCACCTCTTCGAGGATGTCCCACACCTCCGGTCCCTCGCGCTCCACCAGGCGCTTGGCGGCCTTGATGGTGGACGCCTCGCCGCGCAGCTGCAGCTTCTGGAAGATGAACGGCTTGAAGAGCTCGAGCGCCATCTTCTTCGGCAGCCCGCACTGGTGCAGCCGCAGCTGCGGCCCCACCACGATGACCGAGCGGCCGGAGTAGTCGACGCGCTTGCCGAGCAGGTTCTGGCGGAAGCGCCCCTGCTTGCCCTTGATCATGTCGGCGAGCGACTTCAGCGGGCGCTTGTTGGTGCCCGTGATGGCGCGTCCGCGGCGGCCGTTGTCGAGCAGCGCATCCACCGCCTCCTGCAGCATGCGCTTCTCGTTGCGCACGATGATGTCGGGCGCGTTGAGCTCGAGGAGCCTGCGCAGGCGGTTGTTGCGGTTGATGACGCGCCGGTAGAGGTCGTTCAGGTCGGACGTGGCGAAGCGGCCGCCGTCGAGCGGCACCAGCGGGCGCAGATCCGGCGGCAGCACCGGCAGCACCGTCATCACCATCCACTCGGGCTTGTTGCCCGACTCGACGAACGACTCGATGAGCTTCAGCCTCTTCGACAGGCGCTTCAGCTTGGTCTCCGAGGAGGTGCCGGCCATCTCTTCCCGCACCTTGCCGATCTCGGCGTTGAGATCGATGGTGCGCAGCAGCTCGAACACCGCCTCGGCGCCCATGCGGGCGTCGAACTCATCGCCGTGCTCCTCGATCGCCTCGAGGTACATCTCGTCGGTGAGCAGCTGGCCGCGCTGCATCGGGGTCATACCCGGATCGATGACCACGAAGGCCTCGAAGTACAGCACGCGCTCGATCTCGCGCAGCGTCATGTCGAGCATCAGCCCGATGCGCGAGGGCAGCGACTTCAGGAACCAGATGTGGGCGGTCGGGCTCGCCAGCTCGATGTGGCCCATGCGCTCGCGGCGCACCTTGGCCTGCGTCACCTCGACGCCGCACTTCTCGCACACCACGCCGCGGTGCTTGAGGCGCTTGTACTTGCCGCACAGGCACTCGTAGTCCTTCACCGGCCCGAAGATCTTGGCGCAGAACAGACCGTCGCGCTCCGGCTTGAAGGTGCGGTAGTTGATCGTCTCGGGCTTGCGCACCTCACCGTATGACCACGCCCGGATCATCTC
>DATIXW010000146.1:0-9652 GCA_035518135.1 Steroidobacteraceae bacterium | reverse complement strand
GTGTCCATCCCGGAGACCGACGACCAGAGCGACTACGTGCGCACCTGGAGCCGCAGGGCCGATGCGCTGGACCCGCTGCTCGATCCGGCTGCCCTTGAGGCGGTGCGTGCGGTGCGCGAGCGCTTTCTCGGGGCGCTGCTCGGGCTGGCGCTCGGGGATGCGCTCGGCCTGAGCACCCAGTTCTGCCGTCCCGGGCGCTTTACCCCCATCGGCGACCTGCTCGGCGGCGGTCCCTTCGACCTGCCGCGGGGCGCCTGGAGCGATGACACCGCGATGAGCCTGTGTCTGGCGGAGAGCCTGCTCGAGCAGGAGGGCTTCGATCCGCGCGACCAGGTGGCACGCTACCGGCGCTGGCAGAAGGAGGGCTACCTGTCCGCCACCGGCCAGTGCGTCGGCATCACCGCCGGCACGGCGCGGGCGCTGGCGCGCGCCCAGTGGCGCCGCCAGTCCTTCGCCGGCTCCCACGATCCGGACGCGCTCGACCCCGAGCCGCTCTCGCGCGTGCCGGTCGTGGTGCTGTACTACTTTGCCGAGCGCGACACCGCGCTCGCGCAGTCCGCGGAGGCCGCGCGCACCACCTGCCAGGCACCGCTGGTGCTCGGTGCCTGTCGGGCTCTCGCCGCGGCGCTGCACGCGGCCGTCGCCGGCGCGGATAAGCCGCAGATCCTCGCCGCCGCAGAGGCGCTGGTCGGCTCCACGGGGCGCCCGGCCGCGCTCGGCCGGGAGGGCTCGGCGCCGGCGGCCCTCGCCGCAGCCCTTGACTGCTTTGCCCGGACTCACAATTTTCGCGACGCCGTACTGTCTGCGGCCAACCTCGGGGGCGCCGCGGATGTCGTGGCCGGTGCCGCGGGCGCGCTCGCCGGGGCCCACTACACCGCAGGCGCCATCCCCACAATGTGGCGCAACAGCCTGATGAAGCTGCAGTTGCTCGAAAGCTTCGCCGACCGGCTGCTCACGCACGCCCTGGTGCAGCTCGGCAGCTGAGCTCCGGAGCGGTCCGAAGGGCCGCGGGCGAGAGCAGACAGCCCGCCCGGGCTGTCGTAAGCTCGCAGCCGAGAGCCCCCCTCGAAAGTTTTCCGACGCCTGCGGATGTCCACGAGTCGCGTCCTTGGCCGCACTGTACCCGGCGCACGCCGGCGCCGCCGCGTGCGCGCCGCGGGCGCATGGACGCGCCTCTCGGACGAAGAGCTGCTCAAGATGCGCTTCTGCGACCTGAAGCTCTCGATCGAACGCTCCCCGCTCAAGCACCACGTGCGCCGCCTGTACGCTGACCTCGAGCGGCGCGGTATCGCGCTGCGCCCGCACGTGTGGTTGTCGCGGGAGTGGTTCTCGCCCGATGGCGTGCCGGGCATCGCGGTGCCCTTCTACCTCGCGCATCCGCGCCTCGAGCGGCTCGAGCGCCACATCATGCGCGAAGCCGAGGGCGGCAGTTCACGCCTGCTGATGCGCATCCTGCGGCACGAGGCCGGTCACGCCCTGGACAACGCCTACCGGCTGCGCCGCCGCCGCCGCTGGCGCGAGGTCTTCGGGCCGGCGAGCCGCCCGTACCCCGCGCGCTACCGGGCGCGCGCCGGCAGCCGCCGTTACGTGCACCACCTGGGTGAGTGGTACGCGCAGGCGCACCCGACCGAGGACTTCGCCGAGACGTTCGCGGTGTGGCTGACCCCGACCTCCGGCTGGCGGCGCGCCTATGCGGGCTGGCCGGCGCTGCACAAGCTGCAGGCGGTCGATGAACTCGTCGCGAGCGTACGCACGCAGCGTCCGCCGGTGCGCAACCGCACGCGCATCGAGCCGCTGGAACACGACCGGCGTACGCTCGCCGACCACTACCGCCGCAAGCTCGCCCACAACCGCCTCATCCGCCGCGGACTTGCGGATGAGCTGCTGCGGCGCGCGTTCCGTCCGGCCCCCTCGCCGCGCCAGTCGCTGAAGGCGGCGGCGTTCCTGCGCTCCCAGGCGCGCATGCTCACCGCCTCGGTGGCGCGCACGCTGCGCATCGACCCGTACAGCGTGGAGCAGGTGCTGCGCCTGCTGATCGAGCGCTGCGAGCGGCGCACCCTGTATGTGCGCGGCAACCAGCGCGCGGCCCGGCGCTACGCGCGCTGGATGCTCGAGCGACTCACGGGCCTTTACTCCCAGGGCGAGACGCCGCACTTGACCCTATGAAGCGCCTGCGCACGCTCGTCGTGGTGCACGCGAGCTTGGTGCCGCCGGAGAGCCTGGAAGGCCACAGCGAGAAGGAAATCGAAGAATGGCGCACCGAGTACGACGTCATCACGACGTTGCGCCAGCGGCGCCATGAAGTGCGCTGCCTCGGGGTGCTCGACAGCCTCACCGAACTGCGCAGCACCATCGCCGACTGGGAACCGGACATCGTCTTCAACCTGCTGGAGGAGTTCGACGGCATCGTCACCTACGATCAGCACGTGGTGGCGTTCCTTGAGCTGATGCGCCAGCCCTACACCGGCTGCAATCCGCGCGGGCTCCTGCTGTCGCGGGACAAGTCCCTGTGCAAGCAGCTGCTGCAGTACCACCGCATCGCCACTCCGCAGTTTGCCGTGTTCCGCCGCGGCGCGCGCTTCCACGTGCCCAAGAAGCTGCGCTTTCCGCTGTTCGTGAAGTCGACCGTGGAGGATGCCTCCCTCGGCATCGCGCAGGCCTCGGTGGTGGATGACCCGGTGAAACTGAAGGAGCGCATCGAGTTCGTGCACGAGCAGGTGAAGTCCGACGCGCTGGTCGAGGAATACATCGAGGGGCGCGAGCTGTACGTCGGCATGCTCGGCAACGAGCGCCTGACGCGCCTGCCGGTGTGGGAGATGGTCTTCGGCTCGCTCCCTGAGTCACTGGCGAGCATCGCCACGCGCAAGGTGAAGTGGGACAAGCGCTACCAGGCCAAGTACGGCATCACCACCCATGCCGCCGAGGAGCTGCCGCCGCAGGTGCTCGCCTCCCTCGACCGGCTCTCGCGGCGCATCTATCGGGCGCTGGGCATGTCCGGCTATGCTCGCATGGATTTTCGTGTGACCCCGGAAGGGCAGGTGTACGTGCTCGAGGCCAATGCCAACCCCAATCTCGAGGCCGCCGAGGACTTCGCCGAGTCCGCGCGCGCAAGCGGGGTGTCCTACCCGGAACTGCTCGAGCGGCTCATGGACCTGGGCCTGAAGTACCGCGCCCAGTGGCGGGCCTCCTATGGGTGAGACTTGCGGGCGCCGCGCCGCGGCGGCGCTCCTGTGGCTGGCGTTCGCGGTGCTCGGTGGCTGCGCCGACCAGGCGCGCAAGCAGCAGGAGGATCTCGCGGACATTCTCTCCTGGCTCCCCGGGCACTACGACAACCTCGCGCAGGTGCGGCACGATGCGCAGTTCAACGTGCGGCCGCCGCACGATCACGTGGCGCTGCTGATCATGCCGGCGCTCACCCCGCGCCTCGGGCATCACGTCCTCTACGTGCAGGAGATGGCACCGGACAACCCCGAGCGCATCATGAGCCAGCAAATGTTCAGCTTCGACGTCGACGAGGATCGCGGCGTCGTCGGCCTCGCTTACACCTTCGTCGAGCCGGTGCGCTGGCGCGAGGCGGCCCACGATCCCCAGATGCTCACGGCGGTCATGACCACCGACGTCGTCCCCGGTGGGTGCGAGCTCATCTGGAAACGCGCCGGCGAGGATGCATTTACCGCCTCCACCGATCCTAAGCGCTGCCACGCCGCCGGGGGTGCGAAGGCCGCGCAGGGGCGCCTCACCGCCGACAGCCTGACTCTCGGGGGGTTCGAGTTCCGCAAGCTCGCGCACTAAGGCGCCGGGGCGCGGCCTCAGAGGTCGTCCGGATCCATCAGCACCGCGCGCGGCACCCGCCCGTTCACCACCCGCACCCCTTCGCTGCGCAGGCGGCGCGCCTGCTCGCGAAAATCCGCCGAGCCTGCGGGAAAGACGATGCGGCCGCCGGCGCCGAGGACGCGCTGCCAGGGCAGGTGCAGCTTCCCGGGGGCCACGCGCAGCGCATAGGCGGTCTGGCGCGCGTGGCCGGGGAAGCCCGCCGCGCGCGCCACCTCCCCGTAGGTGCTCACGCGCCCGCGCGGGATCGTCGCGATCACCTGCCAGATGGCCTCGAGCGCAGGGTTGTCCCGGCCGCGCGCGGGCTGCCGCCGGGCGAGCGGCTGCCACAGTTCACCGAGGTTGCCCCTGGCGCCTGCCATGCCCCGTGCCCGCACCTGAGGCTCAGTTCTTCAGGTGTGCATCGAGCCAGCCGAGCACCGTGTGGTACCACAGCAGGCTGTTGGCGGGCTTGAGCACCCAGTGGTTCTCATCGGGGAACAGCAGGAGCTTGCTCTCGATGCCGCGCCGCTGCAGCGCGGTGAAGGCGCCGATCCCCTGGGTGTAGGGAATGCGGAAGTCCTGCTCGCCGTGGATCACGAGCATCGGCGTGCGCCACTGCGACACGAAGTCCACCGGGTTCACGCGCTCGTAGTTGTCCGGCACCTGGTACTGCGGGCCGCCAAACTCCCACTCCGGGAACCACAGCTCTTCGGTCGCGTAGTACATCATGCGCTGGTCGAACAGGCCGTCGTGGTTGACGATGCAGCGAAAGCGATCCGGCCAGTTGCCCTCGATCCAGTTCATCATGAAGCCGCCGTAGGAGGCCCCGAGCGCACAGACCCGCTGCCCGTCGAGCCACGGATAGCGCTCGAGCGCCGCCGCGAGTCCCTTCTGCAGGTCGATGAGGGGCTTGCCGCCCCAGTCCTTGCTGATCGAATCGGTGAACGCCTGCCCGTAGCCGGGCGAGCCGTGGAAATCGATCATGACGACCCCGTAGCCGCCACCGGCGAAGGCCTGCGCGTTCCAGCGGTAGGTCCACAGGTTGGCAAATGAGGCCTGCGGCCCGCCGTGCACCACGAAGGCCACCGGGAAGCGCTGCCCGGCGGCGAAGCCGTAGGGTTTCACGACGTAGCCGTACACCGTCTCGCCGTTCCAGCCCTTGAAGCTGAACTGCTCGAACGGGCTCATCTGGCGCGCCTCCAGGAGCGCCGCGTTCACGTGCGTGAGTCGCTTCGCGCTGCCGCCGGCAAGCGGCACGCGGTAGAGCTCGGCGGGTCCGCCCAGGTCCGCGCGCGTGAAGATGACGCCGTCGCGCGTCACCGCCATGTCCTCGACCTCCCCGTCGGCGAAGAGCCGGCGCACGAGTCCGGTGCGCGCATCGACCGCGAACAGCGCCCGCTGCCCGGTCTCATCCGCCGTCACGATGAGGGTGCGGCCATCGGGCGTGGCATTCAGGTGCGCCACGGAGCGGTCCCAGCCGCCATTCAGCGCACGCACTGCCCCGCCGCGGGCATCCTTCACCACGATGTGGAAGCGATCCGACTCGAAGCCGGGGCGATCCTGCGCGAGCCACACCAAGGTGCCGTCGGCGAGAAAGCGCGGCTGGGCATCCCAGGCGGGGTTGTTGGCGGTGAGGTTCACCGGCGCGGCGCTGCCGTCGGCCGGGCACTCGAACAGGTCGAAGTTCGTCGACCAGGGCTCGCTCGTGCCGGCGATGCGCGCGGCGAACACGAGCCGGCGGCCGTCGGGGCTGAAGGCGTAGTCCGCGTCATCGCCGAAGGGCTTGCCGGGAATGTCCGCATCAAAGCCGCGCGAGACATCCACGGGCACGCCGGCCGCCCCGGCGCCGTTCAGCGCGGCCGTGAACAGGTGCGCGCGCGTGCCATCGCTCGGGGTGTCCCAGTGGCGGATGAAGAGCCGCTCGTAGAGGCGCCCGCTGGCCTTGTTCTTGCTCTGGCGGTCCAGGCGCTCGCGCGTGCACGGCAGGTCCGCGCAGTCCGGGAACACCTCCATCGAGACGGCCAGCTGATCCGCGTGCGGGGAGACCTTGAAGGAGCCGACGTCGAGGGGGTAGTCGGTCACCTTCTGCGGCGCGAGCGCGGGCAGGTTCAGGCGCCACACCTGCGAGCTGCCGGAGCGGTTGGAGAGGAAGTAGAGCGTGTGGCCATCGTTCGACCAGCGCGGACTGGAGTCGTTGAAGGCACCGCCGCTGGCACGCTGCGGCTCACCGGCCGGATCGAGCAGGTCGAGCAGCCACAGGCTGGTGCGGCCCTTGTTGTTCTCCATGTCGGTCTCGCGCTGCACGAAGGCGAGCACGCTGCCGTTGGGGGAGACCTGCGGATCGCTGATGCGCTTCAGGCGCACCAGGTCCTCGGCGCTGAAGGGAGCCGCGGCGAGCACGGCGGTGAGGCCGAGGCCGAGTGTGCAGGCGAGCAGCCTGACCGGGAGCCAGGTCATTGGACGCATATGAGATGGTGTTCCCTAAAAGGACGGTGGCGGAAGAATCTCGGGACGTGCGTTACTGGCCGACCTCGCTCGCCGCGTTGGTCCAGGACTCGGCCTTGGCGGCCTGCAGCCACTCCTGCAGCGCGGCATCCTCCAGCACGCTCGCCATGTACCAGCGCGCGGCCGGGGAAATCGCGCCGGCGCCGTAGGTGTTGAAGCGCAGCACCACCGGGGCAAACATCGCGTCGGCGATACTGTAGTCACCGAACAGCCAGGGGCCGGAGCCCCCGAAGCGCGCCCGGCAGTCGTTCCAGATCTGATCGATGCGCTCGATGTCCGCCTCCAGTGCGGGCGTCATCGCGGTGCGGCGGTTGCGGGCGCGCGCGTTCATCGGCCACAGCGAGCGCAGCGAGCTGAAGCCGGAGTGCATCTCCGCGCTCACCGCACGCGCCACCGCGCGCGCCGCAGGCGCGCCGGGCCAGCCGCGGCCGGTGAGCTCGGCCACGTACTCGCAGATGGCGAGCGAGTCCCACACCGTCAGCTCCCCGTGGAGCAGCGCCGGCACGCGCCCGCTCGGGCTGTACTTCTCGATGTCCTCGCGCGTGCTCGGCCGATCGAGCGGCACCAGTATCTCGGTGAACGCGACGTTCAGGTGCTTCAGCAGCAGCCACGGCCGCAGCGACCAGGAGGAGTAGTTCTTGTTGCCGATGATGAGCGTGAACGCCACCATGGAATGTTAACCTCTGCGGGTGCGAAGCGTGCGCGCCATAGCCTTCGACCTCGATAATACACTCTGGGATGTCGAACCGGTGCTCCGCCGCGCCGAGGCGCGCCTGTTCGCGTGGCTGCAGACGCACTGCCCGCGCATCACCGCACAGCTCACCCTCGAGGACATGCGCCGCGCCCGCGAGGAGCTGGCGCGGCGCGAGCCGCACAACGCCCACGACTTCACTTACCTGCGCACCGCGGCGCTCGCCCGCCACGCGCGCGAGCACGGCTACGACGAGGCGATGGCCGCGCATGCGTTCGAGGTGTTCCTCGCCGCGCGCTGCGAGGTGGAGCTGTTCGCGGACGTGCTGCCCGGGCTCACCCGCCTCGGGAGCCGCTACGCGCTCGCAACGCTCAGCAACGGCAACGCCGACCTTGCGCGCATCGGCCTCGGACACCTGTTCGCCGTCTCGCTCAATGCCCGCCAGCTCGGGGCCGCCAAGCCCGCCCGGCACTGCTTCGAGCGCCTCGCCGCGGAACTGGCGCTCGCTCCGCGCGAGCTCGTCTACGTCGGCGATGATGCGCACCTGGATGTGCTGGCGGCGCGCGCGGCGGGATTGAAGACCGCGTGGATGAACCGCAGCGGTGCCCCCTGGCCAAAGGACCTGCCGCCTCCGGATGTCACGGTGTGCGATTGCCTGGAGCTCGCGCAGCGGCTGAGCGCCTAGGGCCCGCGCGCAACCTTCTGCAGGTGAGCGCGCGCGCCGCGGGTTTCCAGCGCTACCTGCAGCCCGGTTGCAATCGAAGCCCCCCACGGCAGCCGGCACGGTCCAAGCAGCGTGCGCCACGTCACAGGGGCTCGCGCCTCCACCGCACCTGCCGCCGGGTCTGTTAGCACTTGGGCGCCTGCGCTGCCAACGCTGTAGGAATGCGCGCTCAGCAAGAAGGGGAACGCGTCACGGACTTATGTGGTATGCGGGGCGAACCTTATAAGGGCTGAAGCGTTCCACAATACAGAGGAGGTGGGAACGATGGATGAGGCAGCCAAGGGTGTCGTGCCGGTGACGAACCTGCGCGAGTTCTTCCGCGACTCCGTGCACGGGGCGCTGGTGAAGCAGCACGTCGGCGTCAACGAGCAGACCGAGCAGTACGTGGTCAATGTGCTCACGCTCTTCGCGCGCAGCGAGGCGCTCTACGAGCGCACCCCCGAGGGCGGTCGCCTGAAGCCCCTCGCCCTGATGCTGTGCGAGGCACTCGAGGCACCCACCCCCGGTGCGCGCAATCACTGCCTGCAGCGGCTCGGTGACGTATCGCTCTTCATCGCCGGATTCTTCGCCCAGGGGTTTGCCGCGAAGCTGGTGGATGTGGACTACCACATCGCCATGGGCGGGCGCGCCTACGGGGCGCTGGCGGAGTCGACCGCGCACGGGCGCGGGCGCGTGCTGGCGGCGGTGTTCGCCGAGCTCGCGCAGAAGTTCCAGCCGCTGGTGGACGCGCTGAACGAGGTGAGCGAGAGCGCCTATCAGCACAGCGCCAAGGACATCCTGCGTCTCTACGAGGTGTGGCTGAAGACCGGCAGCGCCCGCTGCTACGGGATTCTCAAGCGTCTGGGCGTCGATCCCACCCGTGCCGGCGGGACGGCGTTCGCTCACTGACGCGATGCTGCTGTCACGCCTGCAGGAGCTGATCGGCGGCATCTACGATGTGCGCGTCGCGCACGACGTCTACGATTTCCTCATCACCGATCGCGCGCGCCTGCCCCCGGAAGCCCGCGGCGGCACCGCCGAGGAGGAGGTGCTGGTGGCGCAGTCCCCCGGCGGCGGAGAGCTGGCGCTGTCGCTTTACCTGGATCCGCAGCTGCTCGAGCGCCTGGGCCGCGCCGATCCGCTCGAGTGCCTGCACGGGGGCAATGTCGCTGACTGCCTGACCGCGCTCGAGGGGGTGAGCCACTTCCTGTATCTCGTCTGGAATGCCGGGCACGACAAGCCGGTCTCGCTCCTGGAGCTGGAGATGCAGGCCGAGGTCGATAAGTTCATCGCGAGCCACCTGCTGCTGCGGCGCCAGTCACCCGGGCACTTCCCGCTCGAGCTGCGGCGGCTGCTGTTCGAGCGCGCCCACCCGGACCCGCGCCTGGATGCCGCGCGCGCGGCCCTGTACCGCGAGGCGAGCCAGTACGCGCAGCGCTTCTGTCGCCGCCTGGAGCACGGGCTCGCGCGCACACGCGCCCCCGGCAGCGCGCGGGGGGCCGAGCAGGAGGTGTTCGCGGAGCTGCGGCGCTTCTACCGCCTGACCAACGCGCGCAAGCGCGCGCACATCGAGCGTACCAGCTAGGGCGGCCGTGGGGGCGCCGTGCGCGCCGCTTCACTCGTCCGCGTCGTCGCCGCGGCGCTTGCGCTCTTCCAGTTCGCGCATCAGCTTGATGTGCTCAGACAGCGCGCGCAGGTTGGTGCGGGGCGCGCCGCCGCCCTTGCGTGTCTCGCGCGGCGCGCGAGCGTGCGCGTAGGGGTCGTAAGAGGCCTCTTCGGTCTTCACCGCGAGGGAGCGCTCCCCGAGGATCTCGAGCACCGGCCGCGCCTCGTCCGCGGGCGCATCGCGCCAGTCCACGGACGCGTTGCCGCGTTCATCGTGCACGATCAGCCCGATGCGGCGCCGTTCAGCGGCCGGTGCTGTCTGCTCCGGCTTCTTT
>DATIXW010000145.1:0-3440 GCA_035518135.1 Steroidobacteraceae bacterium | reverse complement strand
CGCCACCATCAGCTCGGACGGGCTCGCCACGCCCGGCAGATAGGAGAGGCGCACGGTCTTGGCCTGCGCCAGCATATACGGCGTCACACCGGGCGAGACTGCAAATGTGGCGCCCGCATCGACCGCTGCGTGCAGGTCTTCGCTGCTGAGTATCGTGCCGGCGCCCACCTTCATTTGCGGCACCTGGCGCGCAATTGCCTCGATGGCCTTGAGACCCTGGTCATTGCGCAGTGTGACCTCAATGACGCGCACGCCCCCGCGCAGCAGGGCTTGCGCGAGCTCGACGGCCGTGCCGGCCTCCGCCAGGGTTACGACCGGAATGACCGGGGAGAGCATGAGGTATTCCGGGGTCGCCGTGCCTGTCATGTGCGTCTCTTGAACATCGCCCGGGCATTCTGGCACGGGGATTGTCGGGGCGGCCAGCGCCCGGGCCACCCGCAGCCCTGGCCCCCATGACCTTTTCTCATTCCCCACCATCACTAACTCTCATTTGGCGCAGAGTTCGGCCATTGCTTACTCTGGCGCAGGCGGGGACGAGACGGATGCGCGCCGTGAGGCGGGTAGTGTAATCCGTGCCGACGTGAACGTGTCTGGATACCTTATCTAAGTGAGCGAGCGAGCGGGCGGTCAGCCAATCGACTGGTACTGGATCCCGATCGAGCGTCAGGCGCTCGCGGCCCTGTGCCGTCGGAGCGATGTGCGCGGCGCACTGCAGACGCTCGGCTTCCTGGCGATCCTGACCTGCACAGGTTCGCTCGCCTATCATTCTGGCATTCGCTGGCCATGGTACGTCACCGCGCTGCTCCTGTTGCTGCACGGCAGCTGCTGGGCCTTCCTGAGCAATGCCTTCCATGAGTTCAGTCACGGGACGGTGTTTGCGAGCAGGTTCCTGAACCACTTCTTCCTCGGCGTGGTCAGCTTTCTCAGCTGGAACAACCCGGTGCTGTTCTGGACTAGCCACACCGAACACCACAGGTTCACGCTCTACCCGCCGGACGACCTCGAGATTGACCTGGAGGCGCGTACCAGCATTGGGCAGTTCCTACGCTTCGCAATCGTCAATCCGCAGGGGTTCCTGCGGACGCTCTACAACAGCTGGCGCTACGGGACCGGCCGCATTCGCGGGGCGCGGGAGGAGCGGCTCTTCCCGCCCGCGAGCGTGGAGCTGCGTCGCAGCCTTGCGCGCTGGTCGCTGGGAGTGCTCGCCGGCCATGCCCTGCTGGTGGCGGTCGCTCTGTATTTCCACCTGTGGATGCTGCCCGTGGTGGTCACTCTTGCACCCTTCTACGGACGCGGCATCCAGTGGCTGTGCAACGAGTCGCAGCACATGGGCCTGCCCGGCAACGTCCCGGATTTCCGGCTGTGCAGCCGCACGGTCTACCTGAGCCCGCTGCTGCAGTTCATGTACTGGCACATGAACTACCACACCGACCATCACATGTACGCCGCGGTCCCCTGCTACCGGCTGGCGAGCCTCCACCGCCTCATCAAGGCGGACCTGCCCCCGTGTCACCGCGGCCTCGGCTCCGTATGGCGCGAGATCGCCGCGACGCTGCGGCAGCGCAGGCTCGAGCCCGGCTTCCAGTTCATCGCCGAGGTACCTCCGCGGCGCACCCGTGCACCTGGCGCCCGGCGGCCGGGTTCGTGACCGGCCAGTCCTGCGCCCGCCGCTGAAGATCGGGCGGGGCAGGGGGAGTCCCTTGCGGATCATCCCAGCCCTCATCGAGGCCCCACTGGCGAAACCGCGCTGAATTCAGCTGACGTGATGGTTCAGGCGAACCCGAGTCCCGCGCGGCTTACCGGCACTGTCCTGCCGCTGGCAGCTGCCTGCTCGGCTGCGAGGATCATGGCGAGCGAACGGATGCCGTCGACGCCGCTGGCAGCCGGTTCCCCTTGTCCACGCACCGCTGCGTGGAATCGGTCGATGCCACGCTGGTAGCGGCTCTCGTCGGACTCGACGGCGATCTCGGTCTCGATGCCCTTTTCGCTGCGTACCACGCGGCCGCGATGCATCGGGTTCTTGCCGAGCACGTCTGTACCGATGAGTGAGCCGTCCGTCCCATGGATCTCTAGTCGTGAGCGTCCGTGAGGTGCGCTGAAGTCGGCATACAACTGCGCGAGTGCGCCACCCTCGAAGGAGTACGTGGCCATGATCAGATCGTATGCGCCGCCCGGGGGCATCAGCGGGCTTGAGGCACCGAGCGCGCATGCCTCGACCGGTTCGTGACCCAGGACGAAGCGCACCGCATCGGCTGTGTGCACGAGCACGTCCAAGCACACTCCGGCTCCTGAATCCGCATCGGTGCGTCGCCAGTCACCGTCGGTGACCCAGGCGGGGTGGCTTGCGAACACGGCGCGCGGGATGCCGATGGCGCCGCGCCCAACTTCCTCGCGCATGGCGCGCAGCGTGACCGCGTTGCGCAGGTGGTGGTTGGTGGCCAGGATGACGCCTGCCGTGCGGCAGGCCTTCGCCATCTCCAGTGCTTCCTCGAGTGTGATGGCGAGCGGCTTCTCGCACAGAACATGCATCCCGGCCGCGGCTGCGGCGAGCACCTGCCGCGGGTGGTGCTGATTGGTGCTGCTCACATAGACCGCCGTGACGTCCGGATCCGACAGCAGCGGCGCGAGCGTATCGTGGGCGCGCGGGATGTCGAACTCCTTCGCAAAGGCGCGCGCGAGCTTGAGGTCATGGCTTGCGATCGCGACCAGCGCGCCGTCGCTGCTGCGCCGGATGGCGCCCGCCACGCGCTGGCGCGCAATATTGCTCGCTCCGATCAGTCCCCAGCCGATGCGCTTGGTCGTGGATGTCATCAAGGATCCGCGGTGATACCGGCGGCGGCGAGCGCAAAGTCCCGGCGCGCGGCGCCTTCCAGCCCGCGCAGCTGCTGGGTAGCGGCGAGCGCCTGCGCCCCGCAGGGCACGCGCAGCTGCGGTGCGTGCTGAGTGATCGTGTCCACGATGATCCGTGCAGCCTCGGCGGGGTCTGCGCCGGAGGGAGCCTGCGCCGCGCGCGCGGCCCGGAGGCGCTTGAACTGCGGATACTCAGAAGAGGTTGTTGAGGCCGCGCGAGTGGCATCGCCGAGTGGGGTGTTGTAGGCGCCGGGCTCGACGAGTGCCACCTTCAGGCCGAAGGGCTCGAGTTCGTAGCGCAGGCTTTCACTCGCGCCCTCGAGTGCGAACTTGCTCGCGGCATACGCGCCGTCGAAAGGCAGCCCGATGAGGCCCGAAAGCGAGGAGACCATTACGATGACGCCGTCGCGGTTTTTGCGCATGAGCGGCAGGAACGTGCGTGTCAGGTCGATGGCGCCGAAGAAGTTGACTTCCATTACCGCGCGCAGCGCGCCCTCGGGAAGCTCCTCCAGGGGTCCTGCCGCGAGCACCCCGGCGTTGTTGATCAGGGCATCCAGCCGCCCCCGCGCATGGGCGATAACCGCGAGCGC
>DATIXW010000144.1:0-7549 GCA_035518135.1 Steroidobacteraceae bacterium | reverse complement strand
GGATACGCACATCTTCCGCGTCGCCAACCGCACCGGCCTTGCCCCGGGGCGCACGCCACTCGAGGTGGAGCAGGGCCTGATCGCGAACACGCCGCGCCAGTACCTCAAGGACGCGCACCACTGGCTGCTGCTGCACGGGCGCTACGTGTGCACCGCGCGCGCGCCGGCCTGCCCGAGCTGCCTCATCCGCGATCTGTGCGAGTACCCGCACAAGACCGCACCCAAACCCCTGCGCGCCAGGGCCAAGAGCGTGTCCGCCGCCATCCGCTCACGTACGCGCCCGCGCCGGCGCGCCTGACAGCCATGTCGCTCTTTGCCGGGCAGACTCGGGAGCAGCTGCGGCGCCGCTATCTGGAAGCGTGGCGCAGGTTCAGCGCGCGTGAATCCCTGGAGCCGCTCGAGGCGCAACTCGCCGCGGTCATCGCCGAGCATCCCGAGTACATCGGCTGGCTGCAATCGGGCGAGGCGGCGCTGCTGGCGGATTTCTCCCCGGCCGGTGGCCGCGAGAACCCCTTCCTGCACATGGGGCTGCACCTGGCGATCCGCGAGCAGGTCGCGACCGACCGGCCGGCCGGCATCGCACGGGTGTACCAGGAACTCACACGCCGCAGCGAAAGCGCGCACGCCGCCGAGCACCGCATGATCGAGCCGCTCGCCGAGACGCTGTGGGAAGCGCAGCGCAACCGCTGCCCGCCCGATGAGGGTGCGTACCTCGAGCGCCTGCGGCGCCTGTAGCGGTGCGCGCTACGCAGGCGGCGCGGGCGCAGCCGGCGTGGGCGTAGGCCCGCGCGGCGGCTCGCGGCGCCACAGGCCCTCGCGGCTGTACACCTGCCAGGCCCAGCGGATCCAGCGGGTGAGTGCGAAGGAAAGCCACAGCGACCAGGCCAGCATCGCGATCTTGTACCACCACAGCGACACCGACACGACGCCACTGCGCGGCAGCTCCGAGTGCGTCTGATCGATGAACCAGCCGAGCTGGCCGTCGAAGCCCGCGCCCCTGACCCGCATGTCCGGGTGCGCGAGCAGTCCCCTGGGAACCGCGGCCACCACCGCCAGCACGGCGGCCACCGCGAGCAGCGCCAGGGCCACCTGCAGCAGCTTGAAGCGCCGCGGGTCCGCGGGGGCCGCGATGCGTGAGCGCCACTCGAACACGGCGATGAATGCCACGAAGAAACCGAACACCAGCCAGGAAAACGTGGACAGGCCGAGCCCGAGCAGCAGCCAGTCGCGGGTCGCAAGGGAGGTCAGGCGCGAGCGCCCGATAGCCCAGGCGAGCGCGAGGAAGGCGATCAGTTCGCCCCAGTAGAGGATGGTCGGGCCGACACCGCGGCCGAAGGCGTACAGCACCCAGCGATCCTGCGGCAGGCCCAGGTGAATACCGAGGTTGCTGGCGGGCGCCCCGAGATCCACCGGGGGCGAGCGCACCACGAAGGCAGCGCCCGCAGGCAGCTGCCAGTTGATCGTGAAGGTGTGCTCGCCCGGCAGCGCCGAGAGCGACAGCTCGCCGTTCTGCGGGCGCAGTGCCAGCGAGTCGTTGTCGCTCTTGAGGGCGGTGACCTCCGCGGCTCGGGGCAGATGCAGCACCTGCCTGCCGCCTTGCGTGCTGCGATAGGCCAGTTGCAGCACGCTCGAACTCGAGCGCTTGCCCACGCGCGTGACGAGGTCCACGTGGTCGAAGGCCAGGGTGCCCCCGGGGGCAGCCTCGGGGCGCGTGACGCTGAGCTTCAGGTGTTCGCCGGGGCGCGGATAGTATTCAAACAGCCAGCTGCCCTGGTCCTCCGCGGGAGCCACCGGCACAATCCCGCTGAAATCGACGTGCCACGTCGAACCCACATCAAAGCTCCAGTGCTCGGTGTACGTGGGGTCCTTCGCGGCCACCAGCTCGAGGGATTCACCGACCGGGATGATCGAGCTGAAGTCGGTGCTCGCCTCCGCCGCGGCCACGCCAACCGTGACGCCTCCCTCACCGCTTTCAAGTCCGGGCGTGGTGACTGACTCCTTCGGCAGCAGTGGGAGCTTGACGGAGAAGGCGCTCGACTTCGGGGCGATACGCGAGACCACGGTGTCGATCGTCCACTCGTGACGCAGATGCAGGAGCCGCCCGACGCTTACGAACACAGGGAACTCTTCCTGCCGCAGCGCCCCGCCGCCGGGCGTCTGCGTGACCTGGCGGCGCGCGAGCTGCAGCGCGCCGCTGAGAAGGCGGTGCGCACTGATGCCGGAGATCTCCCACCCGGGAGCGCTCACCTCGATCAGCCGCGGCACGAGCGGGAAGCCCAGCGAGAGGCCCTCGACATGCGCCAGTGAGCCGCTGATGCGGATGACATGCCGACCCGCTGCGACACTCGCGTAGCGAATACCGCGCTCGCTGCGATAGATCCAGCCCGCCGCCGCGGCGTCGACCTGCACCGTGTCGGGCACCCAGTTCGGGTCCGCGCCCGGCAGGGCGATGCCGAGTGAATCGAGCGCGCTCACGTCCAGCACGATGTCGAGCCGCTCCGCAGTTGCGCTGACTTGCGCCTCGAGAATCCCGGCGCAGTCAGGCGCACACTTCGGCGCCGCCAGCAGCCGCCTCTGCAGCTCGGCGAGAAGTTGTGGGTCGGGCGTCGATGCGGCCCGCACGGCTGGCGCGACCCCCAATCCCAGCAGGAGCACGGCGGCCGCGGTGCCAGCGGGTGGCGCGCGCCGCAGCCACCCGGGCAGCGCCCTCAAATCGTCACGCGCGACGACGAAGAGCAGCAGCCCCGAGAGCGCGACGCCCAGTAGCCGCCACAGGCGCGTCAGCCACGGCGGACTGATGAGGAAGCGCACGGTCGCGCTCGCTTCCACCGGGCCGCTCCAGCCGTAGTCATAGACGTGGTAATGCCATCGTGGGAGGCCGGGGCCCGCCTGCACGAGCACCTCCGGCTCGTAGTCCTGCGAGGCCGTGCGGCGTGCAGTCGCGACGACTTCGTTGAGCGACTCTCTGCGGCCGCCGAGCGTGGCCATACTCTTGCTGACGATCCCGCTGTCCGTCGCGGCATTCACCGGCGGGGCCTCCAGCGCCACTGCGGCAGGCGACTCCGGCGCCAGTGCGGCCAGAGCCCGCGCGTCCTGCTGGGCCGGTGACCCGAGCGCCTCAAGCTGCGGGTACACCGCCAGGCGTACCTGGGTCAGCGCGAATGGCACGAGGGCCAACAGCAGCAGCGCAAGCGCCACCAGGCGATAGGCGCCGGCCCAGCGGCGCAGGCGTCCTTCCGGCGCAGCGCGCAGGAGCGCAAGGGCGATGAGCACGTTGAGCCACAGCCAGGTCGGGGAGCTCGGCTCCTGGTGAGTCAGCGTCACCGCCACGATGGCAAGTAGCGCTACGCGCAGGCCGAGCACGCGCCAGGCTACGGTGGCGATCAACAGCACGGCGAAGATATCGAGCAGCTGCCAGCGCTCGACCCAGGCCTGCGGGGCCGCGTCCGGTCCCAGGGCCGCGAGCAGCCGATAGCCGGGGGCGACGATGAGACGTCCGGAGGCCTGCGCGAAACGCTCACGCCAGCCGTTCGCCGGCAGCGCGCCGCCGGCCCGTGGCAGGCGCGAGACCGCCGTGAGCGCCAGCTGCTGACTGCGCACCTCGATGCCACTCGAGCCGCTGCCCAGGCCCGAGGTCACCAGGAACCCCTCCCCGCTCTGCGTGTGCGCACTCTGCAGCGCGTAGGGCGGCATCATCTCCAGACGCCAGCCCTGTCGCATCCGGCCATTCAGGTCATCGACGATGGTGTAGCCGGCGCCGGAGAAATCCAGCCACGCGGTGCGAAACAGCCGCAGCTGGTTCGCATCGGCGGCCGAGAGCCCGCGGCTGCGCTCGCTGATGCGCAGCACCGAGCCCGCCTCCATGCGATAGGCCGGCAGTGCACGCCATTCCTGCGGCACGTTGGCCTGCGCCGGATCGGTCGGCGGAACCCCTTCGATGGCCACCACCCGCAGCCGGTCCTGTGCCTGGAAGCTCCACACCTCGCTCCTGGGCCAGGGCGCCGGGCGCGCTCCCAGGCGCACCTCGGCCAGCGGACTCGGGCCACGCGCGGCGAGCGTGAGGTCGAACTCGCCCGGGCGCACCTGCACGCGCAAGGTGTTGTCCGGATCCAGCCGCGCGGCGAGCTCGCCCTCCACGGCGGTGGGGACGAACCCTGCAGGCAGCGCCTGCGGCAGCTGGATCTCGCGCGCTTCACCGGCAACCACCAGCCGCAGGCGGGTGAGGAGCATCCCCGGCAGGTCGTCCTCGAGCCTGCGGAACACGCGCAGGTCGAGGCTGTTGTCCTGGCGCGCGAGCGGCTGCGCGCCCAGCAGCACAGCCTCGCCGTTTCGTTGCAAGGCGACCTGCGCAGCGTCGACCGACAGGCTCACGAGCGCCACCGATGCGGGCACGGACAGCATCTCCGGCCGGCGCGCCCAGCTGAATGTGCCGCTCACGAGATGCGCACCGGGGCCAGCGCGCACGCTGGGAGTTGCGCCCTGCGCGACGAGGGCGGCTGGCTTGCCATCGAGCGTGACGTTCTGTGGCCAGTTCTCGGCGCTGCCCGGCAGCGCCAGCCATGCTTCCGTCTGTGACTCCCAGCGCTGACTGAAGCGCCCGCCATGTCCGTCCACCTGCAGTTCCAGCACGCCAGGCCAGGCACACACGCGATCCGCATCGCGCGGCTGCCCGGGGACGAGCCACGGGCAGCGGTGGTTTTCGTGACCCTCGAGGACCCAGCTCTCCCAGCCGTGCAGCTCCGGCGGGACTGCCGGTTGGGCCGGCGTCGCTCGCGGCACACACAACATGGCGAGCATCCCGGCCATCACGGCGAGCAGTCGCGGAAGGCTGCGGCTTCGGGCCCTGAGACGTCTCGTCATGTCGGGTCACCTTCGCGGCGAGGAACTCACGCAAGGATAGCTCAGGCTCGAGGTTTCAACCCCACACGGGAAATCGCCGGCGGTTGAGCTCTTCAGGCGGATGTCATCTCGCGACCGCGTGCATCAGGGTTGCGGCGCGGCGGCCGCGCTGAACCGGCGTCGCAAGGTCGCATCCGCAGGCAGCGCGGATCCGTTCGTTTATCGTTTGGGGATGTAAAGGTCCGTGAGGGTGCCTTCGAAGGCCTCCGCGGCCCCGGCCACGGTCTCACTCAGCGTCGGGTGCGGGTGGATCGTCAGACCGATGTCGGCGGCATCGCAGCCATTCTCGATCGCGAGTGCGACTTCGCTGATCAGCTCCCCCGCACTGGTGCCGACGATGCCCGCCCCGAGCACGCGGTGCGTGTCCGGGTCGAACAGCAGCTTGGTGAGGCCTTCCTCGCGCCCGAGCGACAGCGAGCGTCCGTTCGCCACCCAGGGGAAGGCACCCTTCTTGAACGCGATGCCCCTGGCGCGCGCATCCGTCTCGGTGAGTCCCACCCAGGCAATCTCCGGGTCGGTGTAGGCGACGGAAGGAATGACGCGGGCATCGAACGCGCGCTTGTGTCCGGCGGCCGCCTCCGCGGCCACCTTGCCCTCGTGCATCGCCTTGTGCGCCAGCAGGGGTGGCGCGGCGATGTCGCCGATGGCGAAGATGTGCGGCACGTTGGTGCGCATCTGGCGATCGACCGGGATGAACCCGCGGTCCGAAACGTGTACGCCGGCAAGTTCGGCATCGATCGCCTTGCCGTTGGGCACGCGCCCCACCGCGACCAGCACGCGCTCGAAGGTCTGCGGGGCGGGCGCCTTCTCGCCCTCGAAGCTCACCTTAAGTCCCGCCGCCGAAGGCTCGATGCCCGCCACCTTGGTGCCGAGCAGGATCGCCTCGTAGCGGGCGCGGATGCGCCGCTCGAGCGGGCGCACGAGGTCCGGATCACAGCCGGGCATCAGGGTCGGGGTCAGCTCCACGACGCTCACGCGCGTGCCGAGTGCCTCGTAGACGCACGCCATCTCAAGTCCGATGATCCCTCCGCCGATCACCAGCAGCCCGCCGGCGAACTGCGGCAGCTCGAGCGCGTCGGTGGAATCGAGGATGCGCGGATCCTGCGGCAGGCCGCCCAGGCGCACCGGCTCGGAGCCGGCGGCGATGATGCACTGCTCGAACTGGATGCGCTCGGAACCGGAAGCCCCCATCACTTCGAGTACGTTCGGGCTCACGAAGCGCCCGCTGCCGCGCAACACCTCGACCTTGCGCTGCTTGGCGAGCACCTTGAGGCCGCCGGTGAGCTTGCCGACCACCTGGCCCTTCCACGTGCGCAGCTTGGCGCGATCGATCGTGGGCTCGCCGAAGGCGATGCCACGCCCGGCCATCTCCTCGGCGTCCTCGATCACCTTGGCCGCATGCAGCAGCGCCTTGGAGGGGATGCAGCCGACGTTCAGGCACACACCACCGAGTTCCTGCCAGCGCTCGACCAGCGTCACCTTCAGTCCGAGGTCGGCTGCGCGGAAGGCGGCGGTGTAGCCTCCCGGACCGGAGCCGAGCACCAGAAGCTGCGCGGTGCGCGTGAAGCTCTCGCTGGCGCGGGCGGCCCGGCCGGGCTCGGGCGCGGGCATGCGCACCGTGTCACCGGCGCCCTCCGCGGCCGCCGCCGGTGCCGGCGCGCTCTGCGATGCCGCAGGCGCGGCCGCCGTCGGCTCGAGGCGTGCGATGAGGGAATCCCTGGAGACCTTGTCACCGCGCCTCAGCAGCACCTCGGTGATGCGCCCCGCGGCCGTCGCGGGCACGTCCATCGAAGCCTTGTCGGTCTCGAGCGTGACGAGCGGGCTCTCGAGCTCCACCACGTCGCCGGGCTTCACCAGCACGTCGACGACGGCGACGTCGGTGAAGTTGCCGATGTCCGGGACGCGTAGCTCCAGCGTCACGGCACCGCCTCGATCAGCGCGCGCGGTTCGGCGAGCGTCTTGGCGAGGTAGCTCGTGAAGCGAGCCGCCATCGCCCCGTCGATGACGCGGTGGTCGTAGGAGAGCGACAGCGGCAACATCAGGCGGGGTACGAAACCGCCGTCGCGGAAGATCCCGCGCATGCTCGCGCGCGAGACCCCGAGGATCGCGACCTCGGGCGCGTTGATGATCGGGGTGAAGGCGGTCCCGCCGATGCCCCCGAGGCTGGAGATCGTGAAGCAGCCGCCCTGCATGTCCGTCGGCGGGAGCTTGCCGGCGCGCGCCTTCTCCGAGAGCGCGCCCAGCTGGCGCGCCAGCTCGTAGATGTCCTTGCGGTTGGCGTCCTTCACCACCGGCACCACCAGCCCCTGGGGCGTATCGGCCGCGAACCCCAGGTGCAGGTACTGGCGCACGATGAGGTTCGCACCACTCGGGTCGAGCGCGGAATTGAAGCGCGGGAACTCGGCGAGCGCCTTGACGCAGGCGCGCATGATGAAGGCGAGCGGCGTGAGCTTCACGCCCGCGGCTTCCGCCTTCTGCTTGAGGCTCGCACGCAGCTGCTCGAGCTCGGTGATATCGGCCTCATCGAACTGCGTGACGTGCGGGATGCTGATCCAGCTGGCATGCAGGCGTGGCCCGGAGATGCGCTGGATGCGCGACAGCGGCTCGGTCTTGACCGGACCGTACTGCGCGAAGTCCACCGCCGGCACCT
>DATIXW010000143.1:0-23939 GCA_035518135.1 Steroidobacteraceae bacterium | reverse complement strand
GCCTGGGCGAGCCCGGCGCGCAGGCCGTTCACGTGCGTGCCGCCCTCGATGGTCGGGATCAGGTTGACGTAGCTCTCCGCGATCGCCGCGGCCGCGTTCGGCGCCCAGCACAGCGCGTAGTCCACCGCGTCGTTGTCGCCGGCCTTGGTGCCGGTGATCGGCTCGGCCGGTATGCGCTCCTCCTTCTCCAGCTCCTCGACCAGGTAGGCGCCGAGGTCACCGGTGTAGAACCACTCGTCCTTCTCGCCCGTGGCCTCGTTCTTGAAGGTGATGCGCAGCCCCGGGCACAGCACCGCCTTGGCCTTCAGGGTGTGTTTCAGCTGCGGCACGGAGAACTTGTCGGAGTCGAAGAACTTCGGGTCGGGCCAGAAGCGCACCGTGGTGCCGGTGTTGCGCTGGCCGACGCTGCCCACCTCCTCGAGCTTGGAGTTGAGCTTGCCGTCCTTGAAGCTGATGTTGTATTCCTTGCCGCCGCGCTTGATCCAGCACTCGAGCCGCCTGGAGAGCGCGTTCACGACCGAGACGCCGACGCCGTGCAGGCCGCCGGAGAACTTGTAGGTCTTGTCGGAGAACTTGCCGCCGGCGTGCAATCGCGTGAGGATCAGCTCCGCCCCGCTCACCTTCTCCTTCGGGTGGATGTCCACCGGCATGCCGCGCCCGTCGTCGGCGACCTCGAGCGAACCGTCCTTGTAGAGCGTGACGTCGATCTGCTTGCAGTGCCCGGCGATCGCCTCATCGACGCTGTTGTCGATGACCTCGTGCGCCAGGTGATTGGGGCGCGAAGTGTGGGTGTACATCCCCGGCCGGCGCCGCACGGGCTCCAGGCCGCTCAGGACCTCGATATCGGAGGCGGTATAGGTCTGGCTCATCCGCTGCTTGCAACTCCTGCCATCACATGCCGTGCCGCGCGCGGCCGGCGCGAGTGTAGCAGCCCGCGGCGCGGACTTGGGTGTTCCGGGAAGGCGGGTGTGGCGTGCGGGCGGCGTCAGCTCAGGTCGGCGAGGAGCGCGTCGCGCACGCTTGAACTCACCAGCACCTCGTGGCGGTAGTGCGGGTGGTCGATGCCCGCGCTGAGCGCGCCGCCGCCCCTGAGCGCCTGCACCATGGGGGCGGTGAGCTCGAGGCGCAGGAAGTGCACGGCGGCGGTCTTCTCGGCGTTCTCGCGCTCGAGGTCCTCATCGGCGATGGCGAAGGCGCGCGCAAGCTGCGCCACCTGCACGAAGCAGCGATCCTCGATCCCTTTCAGCCGCGCGAGCGCCGCCGGGCGCTCGGCCGGCTCGAACTCCAGCAGCAGCGTCACCTTCCAGTTGCTGCCGTCGGGGATCAGCGGGTTGTAGGCGGCGAGCTCTGCGGCGATCCCCTCGGGCTCGAAGATGCGCTCGGTGCGCAGCATCTCCTGCACCTGGTACTGCACCGTGAGACGGTCCTCGAAGAGCCACGTGGCATTCGGACCCACGCCGAGCGTTCGCTGCGCCTTGTGCTTGAGGACCCGGGCGCGAAATGCCCCCCGCTCGCGCGCGTACTGCTCGAGCGACATGAGATCGGTGGGGGCGAGTTTCTCCATGGGCGAGGGGCGCTGCCTCACAGCCCGTAGGCGAGGCGCAGCAGCTTGAGGGGGTGCTGCGGTGCGCGCTTCTCGCTGAGGATGCTCTCGATCTGGTGGCCGGCCATCGGGCAGTCGCTGCTGTAGTGATCGGCCCGGGCGCTCTCGATGCGCTGCGCCACCGGGCGCCCGATCTTTACCGAGGCGGCGCGGAACTCCTTCTTCACCCCGTAGGTGCCGTTGTGCCCCGAGCAGCGCTCGATGACGTCGACCGTCGTGCCGGGGATCAGCTTGAGCACGTCGCGCGTCTTCAGTCCCAGGTTCTGCACGCGCAGGTGACAGGCCACGTGGTAGCTCACCTTGCCGAGCTCGCCCTTGAAGTCCGTGCGCATGAGGCCCGCCGCGTGACGCAGCATCAGGTACTCGAATGGATCGAAGATGTGCGCGGCGACCTCTTTCACCGCGGCCTCGTCGGGGTACATGAGCGGCAGTTCCTGCTTGAACATCAGTACGCAGGAGGGAATGGGCGCCACGAGGTCATAGCCGGCCGCGACCGCCGCGGCGAGCTGCGGGATGTTGGCCTCCTTCAGTCGCGCCACCGCCTCGAGGTCCCCGAGTTCCAGCCGCGGCATGCCGCAGCAGCGCTCCTTGGGCAGCAGCGCCATCTCGATGCCGTTGTGCTCGAACACCGCCACCAGGTCCTCATCCAGCGCCGGCTCGTTGCGGTTGCCGTAGCAGGTGGCAAACAGCGCCACCCGCCCGGTGGTCTCGGGCGTCGCCTGCGCGCTGCGGCCCTGATCGACGCTCATCGGCCGCGCGCTCGTGCCCAGGCGCTTCAGGCGCGCGCGGGCGCTACGCGCGTAATACTGAGGAAGGGGTGCGCCCGGGTCGACGCCGAGCACCTTGTCCAGGAGCGCCCGCCCGGGGGCTGAGTGATTCACCGCGTTCACGATCTCGACGATGACCGGTATGCCGGCGATCGCGCCCACCGTGTCGGTGGCGGCCAGCACCTTCGCGCGCAGCCCGATGCCCTCTTTCTTGGCGCGCACGGCCTTGGCGCGCAGCATCAGGTGCGGAAAGTCGACGTTCCAGGGGTGCGGCGGCACGTACGGGCACTTCGTCATGAAGCACATGTCGCACAGGTAGCAGTTGTCGACGACGTCCCAGTAGACCTTCTTGTCGACCCCGTGCACCTCACCGTCGGCGGTCGCATCGACCGCATCAAACAGCGTCGGGAACGAGCCGCACAGGTTGAAGCAGCGCCGGCAGCCGTGGCAGATGTCGAAGACGCGCTCGAGCTCCTTCTCGAGCGCCGCGGAGTCGTAGAACGCCTCCGTGCGCCACTCGAGCGGGTGGCGGGTCGGGGCCTCGAGAATGCCCTCGCGCCTGCCCTCCTTCGAAGGCGGTGCGGCCGGAGTGGTGCTCATGGGCGCGTGCGCACTTTCAGGCGCGCCGCCCGCGGACCGAGCGAGCGCCCGGTCCGCGGGGGCCGCCGCGGCGAATCAGTTCGAAACCGGGGAAAAAGGCCTACAGCGTATCGAGTGCCTTCTGAAAGCGGTTGGCGTGCGAGCGCTCGGCCTTGGCCAGCGTCTCGAACCAGTCCGCGATCTCGGCAAAGCCCTCTTCGCGCGCCGCCTTCGCCATGCCCGGGTACATGTCGGTGTACTCGTGCGTCTCACCGGCGATCGCCGCCTTCAGGTTGTTGCGGGTCTCCCCGATCGGCAGTCCCGTGGCCGGATCGCCCACCGCCTCCAGATACTCCAGGTGTCCGAAGGCATGGCCGGTCTCGCCCTCGGCGGTCGAGCGGAACACGGCGGAGACGTCGTTGAACCCCTCGATGTCGGCCTTGTTGGCGAAATACCCGTAACGGCGGTTCGCCTGCGATTCGCCGGCGAAGGCCTCTTTGAGATTCTTTTCCGTCTTGCTGCCTTTAAGATTCATGTCATTCCTCACTTAGACTGGGTCTAACCGCAGGCCGGGCACTCTATGCCCCCCCTGCCGTTACGTCAACCGCGCGTTGACCCTCGCCGGCAGGGCTGTGTAACGTTGCGCGCCTTCGCGCGCCGCCGCGCACCCTTTTCCGACGGAGCCGACACGGTGTCCCGCAACAGCAAAGCCCCCGATTTCGAGCAGGCGCTCGCCGAGCTCGAGACCCTGGTCGGGCGTCTCGAGGGGGGCGACCTGCCGCTCGATGAGGCGCTGAAGCTGTTCGAGCGCGGCGTCGCGCTGACCCGTGAGTGCCAAAGCGCCCTACAGGGCGCGCAGCAGAAGGTCGAGATCCTGCTCAAGCGCAGCGGGGAGGCGCAGCCGGAGCCGTTCGAGGAGCCACAGGGGGAGTCCGAGCAGGGGGATCCGGAGTGAGCCAGGCGCCGCTGCGCGAGCCAGCGCCCGGGCCGAGAGACTTCAGCGCCCGCGTTGCGGCCTGCCAGGCGCGCATCGAACAGGTGCTCGAGCGCGCCCTCTCGCTGCCGGATCCGGGCACGGCACGGCTGCGCGATGCCATGCGCTACAGCGTCCTTGGTGCCGGCAAGCGGCTGCGCCCGACGCTCGTGTACCTCACCGGCGAGTCCCTCGGGGCGGCACCGGAGGTGCTCGATGCACCGGCCGCTGCGGTGGAGCTGATCCACGTCTACAGCCTGGTGCACGATGACCTGCCGGCGATGGATGACGATGACCTGCGCCGCGGGCGCCCCACCTGTCACCGCGCCTACGACGAAGGCACCGCGGTGCTGGTCGGGGATGCGCTGCAGGCACTGGCCTTTGCCGTGCTCGCCCACGAGCCGCTGCGCCAGGGCTCCCCCAACACGCGCCTGGAGATGATCCGCGTGCTCGCACGCGCCACCGGCACCGGCGGCATGGCCGGCGGGCAGGCGATCGACCTGGCCGCCGTCGGGCGGCAGCTGACGGTTGCGGAGATCGAGGAGATGCACCGGCGCAAGACCGGCGCGCTCATTGAGTGCAGCGTGCTGCTCGGGGCGCTGGCGGCCGGACTCACCGGCGGCGCCGAGCTCACCGCGCTTCAGCATTTTGGGGCCGACATCGGCCTCGCCTTCCAGATCCAGGATGACATCCTCGATGTGGAAGGTGACCCGGCGCTGCTCGGCAAGGCCACCGGCGCCGACGCCGCGCTCGAGAAGCCCACCTATCCCTCCACCGCGGGACTTCCCGCGGCGCGCCGGCGCGCGCGCGAGCTGCGCGACACGGCGGTCGCCGCCCTCGAGCCCCTCGGGGCGCGCGCCGGGGCGCTGGCGCAGATTGCCGATTTCATCATCAGCCGTGCCAGCTGAACAGCGGGCGCTGCCGTTCGGTGCCGCCGCGGGGCTTGTGTAAACTGACGTGGCGATGACCGTAGCGCCGGACAAGTACCCGCTGCTCGCCCCGATCGGCAGCCCCGCGGACCTGCGCCGCCTGAGCGTCGGCAAGCTGCCCGCGCTCGCCGCCGAGCTGCGCGAGTTCCTCATCCAGAGCGTCAGCACCCGCGGCGGCCATTTCGCCGCCGGGCTCGGCACCGTGGAGCTGACCATCGCGCTGCACTACGTCTTCAACACCCCGCGCGACCGCCTCGTCTGGGACGTCGGCCACCAGGCCTATCCGCACAAGGTGCTCACCGGGCGCCGTGAGCAGCTGCACACCATCAAGCAGGACGGCGGGCTTGCCCCCTTCCCGAGCCGCGCCGAAAGCGAATACGACACCTTCGGCGTGGGGCACTCGAGCACCTCGATCAGCGCCGCCCTCGGCATGGCGGTGGCGGCCGCGCAGCACGGTGAGGACCGGCGCGTGGTGGCCGTGATCGGCGACGGCGCACTCACCGCCGGCATGGCGTTCGAGGCGCTCAACCACGCAGGCTCCCTGCCCGCGGACCTGCTGGTGATCCTCAACGACAACGACATGTCGATCTCGGAGAACGTCGGGGCGCTCTCCAACCATTTCGCGCGCGCGCTCTCGGGACGGGTGTATGCGCACCTGCGCGAGGGCGGCAAGAAGGTGCTGCGGCAGATGCCCACGGTGTGGGAGCTGGCGCGTCGCTCCGAGGAGCACCTCAAGGGCATGGTGCTGCCCGGCACGCTGTTCGAGGAGATGGGCTTCAACTACATCGGCCCGATGGACGGGCACGACGTGAAGGCCCTGGTAAGCACGCTGCGTAACCTGAAGAAGCTGCGCGGCCCGCAGTTCCTGCACGTGGTCACCAGGAAGGGCAAGGGCTACGCACCGGCGGAGGCCGATCCCATCAAGTGGCACGGGCCGGGGCCGTTTGATCCGGCGAGCGGCACCATCTACAAGGAGAAGAGCTCAGGCCCGAGCTACTCGCAGGTGTTCGGGCAGTGGCTGTGCGACATGGCCGAGCGTGATGCGCGCATCATCGGCATCACCCCGGCGATGCGCGAGGGCTCGGGCCTGGTGGAATTCTCCAAGCGCTTCCCCGAGCGTTACTTCGACGTCGCCATCGCCGAGCAGCACGCGGTCACCTTCGCCGCCGGGCTCGCCACCGAGGGACTAAAGCCGGTCGTGGCGATCTACTCGACGTTCCTGCAGCGCGGCTACGACCAGCTGATCCACGACGTGGCGCTGCAGAACCTGCCGGTGGTGTTCGCCGTGGACCGCGCGGGCCTGGTCGGGAGCGATGGCGCCACGCACCAGGGCAGTTACGACCTCTCCTACGCGCGTTGCATCCCCAACATCGTGATCATGGCGCCAGCGGACGAGAACGAGTGCCGGCAGATGCTCTACACCGCCACCACGCTCGCGGGGCCGGCGCTGGTGCGCTATCCGCGCGGCAGCGGCCCCGGGGCTGCCGTGCAAGAGGAGATGAGCGCGCTGCCGCTCGGCAAGGCGCAGCTGCGGCGTGAGGGCAAGAGCGGGCTGGCGCTGCTGGCGTTCGGCTCGATGGTGGCCCCGGCGCAGGCGATCGCCGAGCGCCTCGATGCAACCCTCCTCAACATGCGCTTCGTGAAGCCCCTCGATGAGGATCTCATCATGGCGCTCGCCCGGCGCCACCGGGCCTTCGTCACGCTCGAGGAGAATGCGATGCAGGGCGGCGCGGGCTCGGCGATCGGGGAGCTGCTGGTCTCCGAGGGCGTGCCGATGCCGCTTTTGCAGCTGGGGATCCCCGACCGCTTCATCGAGCACGGCTCGCGCGAGGGGTGTCTTGCAGCGGCGGGGCTGGATCCTGCCGGCCTCAGTGCCAGCATCGAGCGCTGGTGGGGGCTGCAGGCCCCGGAACGGCTGCGCTCCGCGGGCGGGGTCTGAAGCCCCCCGTTCCCGCCGGCGCGCGGCGCGCTCATTTAACTTCGCGCCGCCCTTGCGGCGCGCCATCGGGTCCTTAATAAGGGGTATGGCCGGAACAACACGCGCCGCCCCAGAATGGGATTACGGCTTTTCGCACCTTTCCTGTAGGCTCTCCTGACCATGAATCCGCCCTATTCCACGGCCAAGATCGCCCACGCGGTGCCGGAGGTCGAAGACGTGCAGGCGCGCGCCGACACGCGCCAGCTGCCCATCAACCGCGTCGGCATCAAGGACATCCGCCACCCGGTGCGGGTCAAGGACCGCTCCGCCGGCGAGCAGCACACGATCGCCCAATTCAACATGTACGTGAGCCTGCCGCACAACTTCAAGGGCACGCACATGTCGCGCTTTGTCGAGATCCTGCACGGCGAGCGCGAGATCTCGGTGGAGTCCTTCCGCGCGATGCTCGGCACCATGACCACCCGCCTGGAGGCGGACACCGGGCACATCGAGATGAGCTTCCCGTTCTTCATCATGAAGCGCGCGCCGGTCTCCGGCGTCGAGAGCCTGATGGACTACCAGGCCAAGCTCATCGGCGAGCACCACGAGGGCAAGACCAAGATGTGGGTGCAGGTGCAGGTGCCGGTCACGAGTCTGTGCCCGTGCTCGAAGAAGATCTCCGCGTACGGCGCCCACAACCAGCGCTCGCACGTCACCATCAAGGTGCGCCTACGCAGCCACATCTGGATCGAGGAGCTCATCGAGATCGCCGAGAGCGAGGCCTCCTGCGAGCTGTACGGGATCCTCAAGCGCCCCGACGAGAAGTACGTGACCGAGCGCGCCTACGACAACCCGAAGTTCGTCGAGGACGTGGTGCGCGATGTCGCCACGCGGCTGAACCGCGACGAGCGCATCGGCGAGTACGTGGTCGAATCGGAGAACTTCGAGTCCATCCACAACCACTCGGCCTACGCGCGCATCGAGCGCGACAAGGACGCCCCCTAAGCCGCGGGCCCGGCCGCGGCGCACCGCCGCGGATGACGATTTCTTAATGGCAGCCGCCGCCGCGTCCCTCTAACTTGCTAACTCTCCGCCATCGTCAGTCTGGGAGCGCCGGATGAGCGCGCGTATTAAGTTTCCTCACCTCCTGGCCGTCCTCGCGCTGTGCGCCGCCGGCGGCGCGCTCGCGGCCGAGCCGCCCGCCTCGCCCTCGGCCACCCCGATCAAGCACACCTCCAGCAAGGCCTGCAACAAGCAGGCGGATGCCAAGAAGCTCACCGGTGAGGCGCGCGCGCAGTTTCTCAAGAACTGCACCAAGCGCCCCGAGGCCGTCACCCAGTGAGTCGACGGGAACGCGCCCGCGTTTAAGGCCCCGCAGGCACGACAGGTCGACCCGACGCTAGAGCGGCCTCCCGCTTCGGGCGCATCTGCCTGCCCCACTTCTTCGGATCCTCGCTGTGCATGCTCTCCATGGCCTTGGGCGAGGTCCGGGTGCTTCTCCAGCACCTGCCGGGTCATGACCTTGACCCTTTCATTTCCAGGATCCGGCCGAGAATCCCGGGTCGCAGGCCCAAAGGCTTCTTGTCCGCAGGCCCCTCTAGGATGCCGGCAGCTCGATGAGCACCCGCAGCCCGGGCTGATTGTCCTCGAGCACCAGCCGCCCGCGGTGCAGCCGCACGATCGCCGCCACCAGGCTCAAGCCCAGCCCGCTGCCTTCCGCGGAGTTGCCCGCGCCGAAGCGCACGAACGGCTGGCCCGCGCGCGCGCGGTCGGCGGCGGCGATCCCGGGGCCGTTATCGCTCACCAGCAGCCGCACCGCACCGCTTAAGGGGCGCACGCTCACCTCGATGCGCCCGCCGCGCGGCACGTACTTCAGTCCGTTCTCGATGAGGTTCGTGAGCAGCTGCGCCAGCAGCTGACGGTTTCCCCGCACGATCGCGGGCGCGGCGGGGCCGCCGGCCAGCTCGAGCCCCTGGGCCGCGGCGAGCGGCTCGAACAGCTCCACCAGTTCCGTGGCCAGCTCCGCGACGTCCACCGCGGCCGCCGAGGCGAGCGGGGCACCGGACTCGGCGAGTGCGATCTCGAGCAGCGTTGCGAGCGTGCGCTGCAGGTGCTCGACCTCGCGCAGCGCCGACTCGACCGACTCACGCACGCTCGGCTCGAGCGGCGGGGCGCGCAGCAGCAGCGCGTCCATGCGGGTGCGCAGGCGGTGCAGCGGCGCGCGCAGGTCGTGCGCGGCGCTGTCGAAGGTGGCACGCAGCGTGCGGGCCTGCTCCTCAAGACGATCGAGCACGTGGTTGACCGACACCGCGAGTGAATCGAACTCATCGCGCCTGCCGGCCACCGGCAGCCGCTGCCCCGCCTCCCCGGCCAGGATGCTCTCGCAGGTACTCGCCACCGCCCCGACGCGGCGCGCCAGGCGGAAGCTGAACCAGAACCCGGCGAGCGCGGCCGCGAGCGTCGACAGTCCCATGCCCCACAGCGTCGCGATGCGGAACTTGTCCGCGAAGCGCCGCCCCTGGGAGATGTCGGTGCCGACCAGCAGCAGGTCCCCGCCCGGGAGCGTGCGCACCGCCGCGCGCACCGGGTGCACCGCGCGCCGTCCGGGCTCGATCGTGCCGATCTGGAACTCCGGCCAGCGCTCGGTGGGCATGCCATCGAAGGGCCAGTCGGTGACGTTGCCGGCGATGCGCTCGAAGCTCGGGTCGGCGAGCATGTACACCGCGCCGATGCGCCCCCAGCTGTCGATGCGCAGGTTGATCTCATCGGTCACCCCGGCAATGCCGCTGCGCGCGAACTTCTCCTCGAGGCTGTGCAGTTCCGTGTCGATGATGAGGTCGACCTCGTCGGTGATCAGGCTCTCGGTGAGCAGGTAAGCGCTGCCGAGCGTTACGCCGACCGCCAGCGTCACGAGCAGCATGTAGCCGACCGAGAGGCGAAAAGCGCTGGTGTTGAACAGGTCGAGCCGCACGCGCGTCCTAGGGCTCGCGGCCCAGGAGGTAGCCGCTGCCGCGCACGGTGTGGATCAGGGGCTTGTCGGTGCCGCGGTCGATGGCCTGACGCAGGCGGCTGATGTGCACGTCGATGAGGTTGCTCTGCGGGTCGAAGTGCAGGTCCCACACCCCCTCGAGCAGCATGGTGCGCGTCACCACCTGGCCGGCGCGCCGCATCAGGTACTCCAGGAGCTTCAGTTCCCGCCCGGTGAGGTCGACCTCGCGGCCGCCGCGGCTCACGCGCCGCGCCAGCAGGTCGAACTCCAGGTCCTCCACCTTCAGGCGCGTGGCGTCGGGGACGCTTGCGTGACGGCGCAGCAGCGCTTCCATGCGTGCCAGGAGCTCTGCGAACGCGAACGGCTTGGTGAGGTAGTCATCGCCCCCGGCCTTGAGGCCGCGGATGCGGTCATCGACGCCGCCGAGCGCCGAGAGCACCAGCACCGGGGTCGCGATGCCCTTCGAGCGCATGGCCTCGATGACGGCAAGCCCGTCCACGTGCGGCAGCATGCGATCGGTGATGACCAGGTCGTAGCGGCCGCTGCCGGCCTGCGCAAGACCCGTGCGCCCCTCGGCGGCGTGCTCGACGGTGTAGCCGCTGTCGCGCAGCCCCTTGATCAGAAAGCGCGCCGCCTCGGTGTCATCTTCGATGAGCAGGACATGCACGGGGGCAGAGAGTAGGAGCCGCCGTGGCCGGCGCGCAAGCGCGCCGTGCTACGGCAGATCAGGAAGACGGCGTGATGGGAGCGCGTTCGGCGCTCTGCAGGCGCGCGATGAGCGAGCTGAGGAAGACGCGGTTGAAGCGCAGCTGGCACGAGGCGGACACCTGCTCGAGCAGGGTCGAGCTCACCTTGAGCACCGTGACGGTACTCGCACCGGCGCGGATGGTGGCGGTGCGCTTGGCGCCCTGCACGTAGCTCGCCTCGCCGAAGCAGTCACCCGTGTCGAGGGCGCCGATGCTCTTGCCGTGGCGCTCCACGACGCACCCGCCGGTGACCAGGATGTAGAAGCGGTCGTCCATCTCGCCTTCCTTGACGATCTCCTCGCCCGGGGCGTAATCCTGCCAGCTGCTGGCGCGCAGCACTTCCCAGATCTCCGCGTGCGAGAACTCATGGAAGAATTTCAGCCGCCGCAGCACGCCGAACTGTTCCTGCCGGTCGATGCGCGAGTTGGCCTCGCGCAGCCGCTGGTGCACGCGCGTGAGCTCGGCGGCGAAGTCGAGGCCGCTCTTGCAGCGCTTCTCGGGATCCTTCTGCATCGCCTGCGCCACCACCGTCTCGAGCTCCTCGGGGACGTCCTGGCGCAGCGTGTGGATCGGCGGCGGGGTCGCGTACACGATCTGGTGCAGCAGCTTCTGCAGGTTGCCGGCGCGAAAGGGGCGCGAGCCGGTGAGCAGCTCGTACATCACCGCGCCGAGGGAATACAGGTCCGAGCGGTTGGTGAGCTCGAAGCTCTGCACCTGCTCGGGGGACATGTAGGAGGGGCTGCCGGCGATGCCCTCGATGCGCGAGATGTCCGAGTCCGACACCAGGGCGATGCCGAAGTCGATGATGCGCACGTCGCTGTCCTGCGTGAGCATGATGTTGGAGGGCTTGATGTCGCGGTGGATGACGCCGCGCGAGTGCGCGTAGTTGAGCGCCTTGGCGCACTTGAACATAATCTCGACCGTGTCGTCGATGCGCAGCAGGTTGTCCGGGCGGCAGTAGGCGGCGAGCGTGCGCGCGCCGTGCACGTGCTCGGTGACGATGTAGCAGTGCCCGTTCTCCTCCCCGGCGTCGTAGATCGGCAGGATGTGCGGGTGCTGCAGCATGCCCACCAGATGAGCCTCGGAGAGGAACATCTTGCGGGCGATGCGCGCACGCTCCTCATCCCCGCCGGTGTCCATGTTGTAGACCTTGATGGCGACGTCGCGGCCGTAATAGGCGTCATGCGACAGATACACCACGCCAGTGCTGCCGCGCCCCACTTCGCGGATGACCACGTACTTGCCGATCTTGTCCGGCATGCGGACGGCGGGCTTGGCGGCAGGAACGGATTTCGAGGCCGGTAATGACATTGACGCGCGTTAGTCGGGACGGCGCGTCAGGATAAGGGCTCACCCCGAGGGGCGACTGTGATGCACCCCACACGCACCCGGGCGCACGAGGCTGCGCCCCTTGCGGGGTGCGCTGGAGCGGTCGGCTAGAAATGCTGATACCCCGAATGCGAGAACTCCATCACAGTCCCGGCACGCAGGACGCACGTGCCGCTGCCCGAGCGCAGGGTGCCGATGCGCGTGTAACCCCAGCGCTGCGGCGGCAGCTGCGCGAGCAGCGCGCCGAGTCCGGCCGCCGGCACCGCGAAGCACAGCTCGTAGTCATCCCCACCGCTTAAGGCGAGCCGGCGCGCCTGCTCATCGCCGAGCGCTGCGCGCAGCGGCTCGGATACCGGCAGCGCCTCGAAATTGAGCTCCGCCGCCACCGCGCTCGCGGCGGCGAGCTTGCCCGCATCCCCGAGCAGCCCGTCGGAGACATCGATGCAGGCGCTCGCGTGCGCACGCAGCGCCTCCCCGAGTGCCACGCGCGGGCTCGGGAACAGGAAGCGCTCGCGCAGGTAGGCGCGCGCCTCTGGCGGGGCCGTGAGGCGCGCCTGCTCGAGTGCCAGGCCCGCCGCCGCATCCCCCGGGCAGCCGGATACGAAGAGCGCGTCCCCGGGGTGGGCGCCGCTGCGCCTGAGGGCGCCGCCCGCCGGCACGAACCCGAGCAGCTGCACGCTGATGCACAGCGGGCCGCGCGTCGTGTCCCCGCCCACCAGCGCGACGCGGTGCTCGCGCGCGAGCGCGGTCAGGCCCGCGGCAAACTCACCGAGCCAGTCCTCCTGCGCCTGCGGCAGCGTCAGCGCCAGCAGCGCCCACGCGGGGCGCGCGCCCATGGCGGCGAGGTCGCTCAGGTTCACGGCGAGGGCGCGATGACCGATCGAGGCCGGCGGGGAGTGCAGCGGGAAATGCACCCCCGCGACCAGCGTATCGGTGGTGGCGACGAGTTCGACCCCCGGCGGCACCTGCAGGACCGCCGCATCATCGCCGATGCCCAGGCACACATCGGCACGCTGCGCGCCGGCGGCGCGGAAGTAGCGCTCGATGAGGGAAGTCTCCGTCAGCGCCATGACTGCGTGCGCGGGCGCTAGTGTTCGTCCGGCCGCAGCTCGCGGGCCGCGCGGTCGAGCACCGCGTTGACGAACTTGTGTCCATCGGTGGCGCCGAAGCGCTTGGCGAGCCCCACCGCCTCGCTGATGGCGACCCGATAGGGCACCTCGGGCTGGGCGCTGAGCTCGTACAGCCCGAGCAGCAGCGCGGCATGCTCGATCGGGTCGAGGAACTTCGGCTCGCGGTCGGCCCAGCTGGCCAAGCGCCTGTCGAGCTCCGCGCGCGCGTGCCAGACCCCTTGCACCAGCGTACGGAAGTACTCGGCGTCGGCGCGCGGCATGTCCTCGGCGTCCTTGAACTCCAGCACCAGGTCCTGCCAGGGTGCGGCGTTCAGCTGCCAGCGGTACAGCGCCTGCAGCGCGAGCTTGCGCGCGACGCTGCGCGTGCCGCTGAACTCACGCGGGCTCACGGCACTCACAGGCGCGCCATGACGGCGGCCATCTCGAGTGCGCACTCCAGGGACTCCCCGCCCTTGTTGCCGGCGGAGGTCGCGGCACGCTCCAGGGCCTGCTCGAGCGTCTCGACCGTGAGCACGCCGAAGATGACCGGCACGCCCGTCTCGAGGCTCGCCAGCTGCAGGCCGTGCGCGCACTCACCGGCGACGTACTCAAAGTGCGGGGTGTCGCCGCGGATCACGCACCCCAGGGCGACGATCGCATCGTAACGGCCGCTCTTGGCCAGCTGCCGCGCCACCAGCGGCAGCTCGAAGGCCCCCGGCACGCGCACCACGCGCAGCTCCTCCTCCGCGCCACCGCGCGCAAGCCACGCCGCGCGCGCCCCCTTCAGCAGGCTCGCGACGATCAGCTCGTTGAAGCGCGCGGCGACGATCGCGACCCGGCGGCCGCGGGCGAGCGCGTCAGCCTCGCTGAGCTCGGCCGGGCTCACCCCTCTTCCCCGACGTAACCCTCGATCTCCAGCCCGAAGGCGGAGATGCCGTGCATCTGTTTGGGTGCCGAGAGCACGCGCATGCGGCGCACGCCCAGGTCCTTGAGGATCTGTGCCCCGACGCCGAAGGTGCGCAGCACCGCCCCCTCGCCCTCGGTGGCGGCCTCCTTGGCAGCCCCTTGCGCACCGCTCGTGGCGGCGAAGGAGCGCACGGCATCGGCGAGCTCGCGCGAGGTCTCGGGCTGGCGCAGCACGACGATCACCCCGCTCCCGGCCTCCACGATGCGCTGCATGGCCGCGCGCAGCGTCCAGGTGCGCACCGCGTGCTTCAGCCCGAGGAGGTCGCGCAGCGTGTCCGCGAGGTGCACCCGCACCAGGGGCGCCGCCGCACCGTCGAGGCGCCCGTGCACCAGCGCCACGTGCACCTCCTGGCTGACCCCGTCCTGGTAGGCGTAGAGACGAAACTCCCCAAGCTCGGTCTGCACCACCTGCTCGGACAGGCGCTCTACCGAGCGCTCGGTGCGCAGGCGGTAGCGGATGAGGTCGGCGATGGTGCCGATCTTCAGGCCGTGGAGGTGCGCGAATTCCTGCAGCTGCGGACGGCGCGCCATGCTGCCGTCATCGTTCATGACCTCGCACAGCACGCCCGCGGGCTTTAACCCCGCGAGGCGGCACAAATCCACCGCGGCCTCGGTGTGCCCGGCACGCACCAGCACCCCGCCGCGGCGGGCGCGCAGCGGGAATATGTGTCCGGGGCGCGCGAAGTCACCCGGGCGTGAGGTCGCTTCCGCGAGCGCGCGGATGGTGGCGGCGCGGTCCCCGGAGGACACCCCGGTGGTGGTGCCGGCGCGCAGGTCCACCGAGACGGTGAAGGCGGTGCGGTGCGACTCGCTGTTGACCGGGACCATCTGCGGCAGGTCCAGGCGCGCGAGCTGCTCCTCCTCCATAGGCACGCAGATGATGCCGCTTGTGTGACGGATCATGAAGGCGACCGCCTCGGGCGTGGCGTGCTCGGCTGCCATGATGAGGTCGCCCTCATTCTCGCGATCCTCGTCGTCCATGATGATAACCATGCGCCCGGCGCGCAGCTCCGAGAGGATATCCCCGACCGGACTCAAGGCAGTGGCGGAGCCCGCGGGGGCAGGTTTTCCGGGCAGCGGCAGCACTTTGGACATGGCGCAAGGATCGCTCGGTTCGGCAGGCCAGTATACCCGAGCCTTCGCCCGGGGCCGTCCCTCAGCGGGGCGCGGCGGCGGCGCCCGGCAGCAGCGGCAGGATCAGCTTCTCCAGGGATTGCTCGCTCACGGCGGTGCCCGAGACCAGTCGTGCGCGCACCACCCCGCGGGCATCGATCACGAAGGTCATCGGCACCGCCAGCGCGGGCCCGAAGCCGTTCACCCGGGCACCGGCGGCCAGCGCCGCCGGATAGCTGAACTTCTTCATGATGTCCGCGACCTGAGCGCGCTCGTGGGCCTCATCGACGCTCAGGCCGAGCAGCACGAGTCCCTGTTCCCGGTGGCGCTGGTAGAAGCGATCCAGCGCGGGCATCTCCGCGCGGCAGGGGGAACACCAGCTCGCCCAGTAGTTCACCACCACGACCTTGCCGCGCTCGCGGGCGAGGTCGAATTCGCGTCCGTCGAGCTGCGTGACGATCAGCGGGGGAGCGGGCGAGCCGACCGTGGCAGTGGCTGCGGCGACGGCGCTCGCCACCGCGAGCCACGCCCAGGCACCGGCGCAGGCGCGCCCCCAGCATTTCCGTGTAGCCATTGTGCTCACTCCCTTTAAAGCTGCACGCTCACCGAGACCTTGAACAGCGTGCACGATCCCGGCAGGGAACGTCGATTTCCGCGGTGGCGACGTCGAACACGCCGCAGCCACAGGCCCAGCCCGCGCGCCGCTGCCGCACAGGCAGGGACGCCCGTCAGCCCTCCAAGGCATTTTCTCTCGCTCGACGCCTCGCCGTAGCTGCGACGCACGGCGTTGTGCTTCGCGTCCAACTGTGCGGCCGCGGCTAGCGCACAGCAGCACCCGGCAACAGGCGCTCGATATAGCGCGCGACCTGATCCACCTCGAGGTTGACGCGTGCGCCGACGCGCAACTCCCCGAGCGTGGTGACGGCCCGAGTGTGCGGGATCAGGTTCACGCCGAAGCGGTTGCCATCGACCTCGTTGACCGTGAGGCTCACGCCGTCCACGGTGACCGATCCTTTTGGGGCGAGGAAGCGGGTCAGCTCTGCGGGCACGCCGATCAGCAGGCGCTGCGAGCGCGCATCGTCGCGGATTGCGAGGACTTCGGCGACGCCGTCGACGTGACCGGACACCAGGTGGCCGCCGAGCGGATCGCCGGCGCGCAGCGCCGGCTCCAGGTTGACCGCGCTACCGCTCCTGAGGTCCCCGAGGGTCGTGAGCGCGAGCGTCTCGCGCGAGACGTCCGCGGCAAAGTTGCGCCCCTCGATCTGCACGGCGGTCAGGCAGCAGCCCTGCACCGCGATGCTGTCGCCGATGCTCAAGCGTGCCGTGTCGAGCCGGTCGCAGGCGATCACCAGACGCACGTCGCCGCCGCGCGCCTCCCGCTGCCCGACCCGTCCGACGTCCTGCACGATCCCGGTGAACACGGCCGTCTCCTCAGGAGGACCCCTGCGGCCGCAGGCGCAGCCGCAGGTCATCGCCGATGCGCTGCGAGTCGAGGAAGCTGAACCCGGGCGCATCCGCGAGTGCCGCGAGCGGCGGCAGTTCGACCAGGGCGCGCGCGGTGGACCCGAGGAGCTTGGGCGCCACATAGAGAAGGAGCTCATCCGCCAGGCGCTCGCGCAGGATCGCCCCGGCGAGCGTAGCGCCCGCCTCCACCAGCACTTCGTTGGCCTCAAGCTCCCCCAGGCGATCAAACACCGCCCCGAGGTCCAGGCGATCTGCCTGCGAGGGCAGCGTCTCGACGCGCGCCACGCGCGCGCTGAGCGCCGCGGCCCGCGCCTCGTTGAGGCCCGCGAGCGCGGTGAGGATCAGCACCTCGCCGCCGCCGGTGAACAGGCGCGCATCCTCGGGCGTGCGCAGGTGCGTGTCGAGCACCACGCGCAGCGGCTGGCGCGCCTCCCCACCCGCCGCCAGGCGCACGCTCAGGCGCGGGTCATCGCTCAGCACCGTGCCGACGCCGGTGAGCACCGCGGAGCTGCGGGCGCGCCACGCCTGCACGTCCGCGCGCGCCGCCTCGCCCGTGATCCACTGGCTCGTGCCGTCGGCGAGCGCCGTGCGGCCATCGAGGCTCATCGCGAGCTTCACGCGCACGTACGGCCGCCCGTGCTGCATGCGCTTGAAGAAGCCGGCGTTGAGTTCGTGTGCTTCGGACTCAAGCAGACCCGACTGCACGGTGATGCCGGCCGCCGCGAGCGCGGCGGCCCCCGCACCGCTCACCTGCGGGTTCGGGTCGCCGACGGCGTACACCACCCGTGCCACGCGTGCGCCCGTGAGCGCCAGGGTGCACGGCGCCGTGCGCCCTTGGTGGCTGCAGGGCTCGAGTGTCACGTAGACGGTGGCGCCGGCAGCCTGCGGGCCCGCCGCGCGCAGCGCGGCGACCTCCGCGTGCGCCTCCCCGGCGCGCTCGTGCCAGCCCTCCCCGACGATGCGTTCGCCGCGGGCGATCACGCAGCCGACGCGCGGATTGGGGTCGGTGGTGGCAAGACCGCGCGCAGCGAGCGCGAGCGCACGCTGCATGGCGGTGCGGTCGAAGTCGGAGAACGTGTCACGCGGCTTCACTTGCCGCCCCCGGGCCCGCGTTTGGCGGCGGCCGGCTCCTCCGGCGGCAGCAGCGGCAACTGCTCGCGGTTGGCGCGGCTGCCGGGCTCGCGCTTGTGCGCCCGTGCCGCTGCCGGAGCGGCGCGCGCGCTGCGCAGCCGCTGGATCTCCTCGTGGAAGGCCTCCACGTCCTCGAACTGCCGGTACACGGAGGCGAAGCGTACGTACGCCACCTCATCGAGGTGGCGCAGCTCCTCCATCACCAGCTCCCCGATGGTGCGCGCGGACACCTCGCGGTCCCCGAGACTGCGCACCTTGTGCACGATGCGGCTCACGGCCTCATCGATCTGCTCGCGCGGTACCGGGCGCTTCTCCAGCGCCTTCTCCATGCCGCCGCGCAGCTTCGCCTCATCGAACGCCTCGCGCGCCCGGTCGCCCTTGATCACCTGCGGCATGAGCAGTTCGGCGGTCTCAAACGTCGTGAAGCGCTCGCCGCACTTCAGGCACTCGCGGCGGCGCCGGATCTGGTGTCCCTCACCCGCCAGACGCGAGTCGTTCACCTTGGTCTCTTCGTGGCCGCAAAATGGGCAGTACATGCGGCGGGGGCACTCCGGCCCGTTACGGTCCGTACACCGGGAAACGGCGGCACAGTTCGATCACCTGCGGACGCACGCGCGCGATCGCCGCCTCGGCGCCCTCGGCGTCGAGCACCTCGGCGATGAAGTCGGCGACCTGCTCGATCTGCTGCTGCCGGAAGCCGCGCGTGGTCGAGGCGGGCGTCCCGAGACGCAGGCCACTCGTCACCGTCGGCGGGCGCGGGTCGTTCGGCACGGCGTTCTTGTTCACGGTAATGTTGGCGCGCCCGAGCGCGGCGTCCGCCTCCTTGCCGGTGATCTTGCGATCTGCAAGGCTGAGCAGGAACAGGTGGTTGTCGGTGCCGCCCGAGACGATCTGGTAGCCACGCTGCGCAAGGCGCGCCGCCATCGCACGCGCATTGGCAAGCACCTGGCGCTGGTAGTCGCGGAACTCCGGCTGCAGCGCCTCGAGCAGCGCCACCGCCTTGGCGGCGATCACGTGCATGAGCGGACCGCCCTGGGTACCGGGGAACACCAGCGAGCTGAGCTTCCGGGTGAGCTCGTCGTTGGCGCGCGCGAGGATCAGGCCGCCGCGCGGGCCGCGCAGCGTCTTGTGCGTCGTGGTGGTGACCACGTCGGCGTGCGCGATCGGGCTCGGGTAGAGGCCCGCGGCGACCAGGCCCGCGACGTGCGCCATGTCGACCACGAGATAGGCGCCGACGCTCTTCGCGATCGCCGCGAAGCGCGCCCAGTCGACGACACGCGAGTAGGCGGAGAACCCCGCGATGATCATCTTCGGCCGGTGCTCCTCGGCGAGGCGCTGCACCTGCTCGTAGTCGATCTCGCCGGTATCGGGGCGGATACCGTACTGGGCGGCGCGGAAGAACTTGCCGGAGAAATTCACCTTGGCGCCGTGCGTGAGGTGGCCGCCGTGGTCGAGGCTCATGCCGAGGATCGCATCCCCCGGCTGCACCAGCGCGAAGTAGGCCGCCGCGTTCGCCTGGGAGCCGGAGTGCGGCTGCACGTTGGCGTAGTCGGCGCCGAAGAGCTGCTTGGCGCGCTCGATCGCCAGCTGCTCGGCGATGTCGACGTACTCGCAACCGCCGTAGTAGCGCTTGCCGGGATAGCCCTCGGCGTACTTGTTGGTCAGCACCGAGCCCTGAGCCTCGAGCACGCGCGGACTCGCATAGTTCTCGGAGGCGATGAGCTCGACGTGCTCCTCCTGGCGGCGACGTTCACCCGCCAGGGCGCGCGCCAGCTCGGGATCGAAGCCTTCGATCGTCATGGACGTCCGGAACATGTGCGGGGGCACCTTCTGCGCTCGGGAAACGGGGCCGCGAATTGTACCGGAACGAGGCTGCCGCCGCCCTTGTTGTCAGGCGTCGCCCGGGCGGTAGTTTCGCGACCATGCCGTGGGCGCGTGCGCCCCCGGGAGCCCCGGACGGCGGCCTCTTACAGCAGGTTTTCCACCACCGCGTTCCAGGCCTGGGCGAGGTTCTGGCGGTTGTAGCCGCCGCCGCCTAGGGCGAGGAGGCGCCCGTGACCGCAGCGCTCGGCGAGCGCGCTGAGCTCGCGCGCCGCGCGCGCGTGGGACTGCGGGCTCAGGCGCAGGTGGGTGATCGGATCGCCCTCGAGACTGTCGGCGCCGCACTGCAGGATCACGAACTGCGGGTCGAATTTCTCCAGGTGCGCGATCACCCGCGGCCACTGCGCAGCGAACACCCGATCATCCGCCCCCGGCGGCAGCGGCACGTTGAGCTTCATGCCGCGCGCGGCGCCCTTGCCGGTCTCCTGCGCCGTGCCGGTGCCCGGGTAGAGGTAGCGGCCGTCCTCGTGCAGGTCGGCGAAGATCACCGCCGGGTCGTCCTCGAAGGCATAGAACACCCCATCGCCGTGGTGGGCGTCGATGTCGACGTAGGCGATGCGCGTGAGGCCGGCACGCTTGAGCAGCTCGATCGCCACGCCGCAGTCGTTGAACACGCAGAAGCCCGCGGCCCGGTCACGCGCGGCGTGATGCAGGCCCGCGATCGGCACGAAGGCGCGCCGGCACTCCCCGTGCATGATCGCCTCCGCGGCCGTGAGGGTGGCGCCGACCACGCCGGCGGCCGCCTCGTACACGCCCCGGAACGCGGGCGTATCCCCCGCATCCAGAAAGCCGGTGCCGCTCGCGGAGCGCTCGCGCACCAGCTCGAGATACTCAGCGCTGTGGAACGCGCGCAGCTCCGCATCGGTGGCCATCCGCGGCTCGAGCGCGCGTACGCGCCGGTCGAGGCCGCGGGCCCCGAACTCGCGCACGAAGGCCACGAGGCGGTCCGGCCCGAACGGGTGCCCGTCGCCAAAGCCATAACGGGCGAGGCGCTCGCTGAGGATGACCGCCACGGCGGGTGCGGCGCTCGTGCTGCTGCTTGGGGAGGCGACCACGGCGGGCAAGCCTAACACAGCACCCGCGCTGCGCCCGTCGGCGGCTACCGGCGGCCCATTCCTGCGACCCCCGACGATATAATCGAAAGAACCTGCGTTTGCGGCGACCTACACTCGAGACTGCATGGCCCAATACATCTACACGATGAACCGCGTATCCAAGATGGTGCCGCCCAAGCGGGCCATCCTGCGCGACATCAGCCTTTCGTTCTTTCCGGGCGCCAAGATCGGGGTGCTCGGCCTTAACGGTTCCGGAAAGTCCTCGCTCCTGAGGATCATGGCGGGGCTGGACAGCGCCTTCGACGGCGAGGCACGCCCGCAGAGCGGCATCCGCATCGGCTTTCTGCCGCAGGAGCCGCAGCTCGATGCCTCCAAGGACGTGCGCACGACCGTCATGGAGGGCCTCGGCAAGACCTTCGCGCAGCTACAGGAGTTCAACAGCATCTCCGAGAAGTTCGCAGAGCCGATGGACGATGCGCAGATGAACGCGCTCCTTGCGCGCCAGGCGCAGCTGCAGGATGCGATCGATGCCGCCGGTGGCTGGGAGCTCGAGCGCAAGCTCGAGATCGCCGCGGATGCGCTGCGCCTGCCGCCGTGGGAGGCGCTCATCGGCACGCTCTCGGGCGGCGAGAAGCGTCGCGTCGCGCTGTGCCGGCTGCTGCTGTCGGCCCCGGACATGCTGCTGCTCGATGAGCCGACCAATCACCTCGATGCCGAATCGATCGCCTGGCTCGAGCACTACCTCGAGGAGTACCCGAGCACGGTGATCGCGGTCACGCACGACCGCTACTTCCTCGACAACGTCGCGGAGTGGATCCTCGAGCTCGACCGCGGCTACGGCATCCCGTGGCACGGCAACTACTCCTCCTGGCTCGAGCAGAAGGAGAAGCGCCTGGCGCTGGAGGAGCGGGAGCGCGAGGGGCTGCGCAAGACCCTCGCCCACGAGCTCGAGTGGGTGCGCCAGAACCCCAAGGCGCGCCAGGCGAAGAGCAAGGCACGCCTGCAGCGCTACGAGGAGCTCGCCTCGCGCGAGTTCCAGGAGCGCAACGAGACCAACGAGATCTACATCCCGCCCGGGGAGCGCCTCGGGGACCTCGTCATCGAGGCCCAGGGGCTGCGCAAGGGCTACGGCGAGCGGCTGCTCATCGACAATCTCAGCTTCAGTCTGCCGCGCGGCGGCATCGTCGGCATCATCGGCCCGAACGGCGCCGGCAAGACGACGCTGTTTCGCATGCTGACCGGCGCGGAAGCGCCCGACAGCGGGCAAATCCGCGTAGGTCCGAGCGTCAAGCTCGCCTATGTCGACCAGTCGCGCCAGACCCTCGATGACAAGAAGACCGTCTGGCAGGAGATCTCCGGCGGCCTCGACATGATCAAGGTGGGCACCTACGAGACCCCCTCGCGCGGCTACGTCGGGCGTTTCAACTTCAAGGGCACGCAGCAGCAGCAGCTGATCGGGGAGCTCTCCGGCGGCGAGCGTAACCGCGTGCACCTCGCCAAGGTGCTGCGCTCGGGCGGCAACGTGCTGCTGCTCGATGAGCCCACCAATGACCTCGACGTGGAGACGCTGCGGGCGCTCGAGGAAGCGCTGCTGAGCTTCCCCGGCTGTGCCGTCGTCATCTCCCACGACCGCTGGTTCCTCGACCGCATCGCCACCCACATCCTCTCCTTCGAGGGCGACTCGCAGGTGGTCTGGTTCGAGGGCAACTACCAGGAATACACCGAGGACTACAAGCGCCGTAAGGGCGAGGACGCCGCGCAGCCGCACCGCATCCGCTACAAGCCGCTCACGCGTTAGCCCCGCGGCGGCAGCGTACCCGTGTCCCAAAGTCCAGCGGCGAGGACAGGCGAGCAAGAGGAGCGGCCCTTCTGGCGCTGGGTCGGCCCGCTCGCGGCGCTGCTGGTATTCGTCCTCGTGGTGGGGGTGCTGCACCACGAGTTCGCGCAGCTGCACATCAAGCGCGTGTTTGCGCATCTGCACGCGATCCCGCGCCGGCAGATCCTCGCGGCGCTGGGCTTCACGGCGCTCAGCTACTGGCTGCTCACCACCTACGAGGTGCTGGCGCTGCGCTACCTGCGGCGCCTGATCCCCTACCCGCGCATCCTCTTCACCTCCTTCATCGCCTATTCGTTCGGGCACACGCTCGGCTTTGCCATCTTCACCGGCAGCGCCATCCGCTTCCGCCTGTACGTGACCGCCGGCATCAGCGCCATCGAGGTGGCGACGGTGACCGCCTTCTGCAGCCTCTCGCTCGGCATCGGGCTTGCGACCATCTCGGGTCTGTCGCTGCTGCTGTCCCCGGCACACGCCGCCACCGTGCTGCACCTGCACCACAACTGGTCGCTCCTGGTGGGTGCAGCGCTGCTGTGCGCGGTGGCCGCCTACGCGCTGTGGGCCTGCTTCGCGCAGGCGGCGTTCGAGATCCGCGGCTGGGCGCTGCGGCCGCCGGGGCCGCTGATCGGGCTCACGCAGCTCGCGCTCTCGGTGCTCGACCTGTCGCTCTCGAGCGCGGTGCTCTGGTCACTGCTGCCGCCGGAGACGCACGTGCCCTTCATCAGCTTCCTCGGCGTGTACGCGGCCGCCGTGATCGCCGGCATCATCAGCCACGTGCCCGGGGGCGTCGGGGTGTTTGAGGCGGTCGTGCTGCTCACCGTGCCGAGCGTGCCCCCGGAGGCGATGCTCGGCTCGCTCCTGGCGTACCGGGGCATCTACTACCTCGCGCCGCTCATCCTCGGCACGGTGCTCTTTGGCGGCAAGGAACTCGCCGCGCAGGGGGCACGCCTGGTGCGCGCCCAGCAGCTCGCGAGCCTCTACATCGCCCCGGTCGTGCCGCAGATCGCCGGCGCCCTCACCTTCCTTGCCGGGGCGCTGCTGCTGTTCTCCGGGGCGACGCCTGCGGTGGATGAGCGCCTCGCGTACCTCGATCGCTTCCTGCCGCTTGCGGTGCTCGAGGCCTCGCACCTGGCCGGCAGCCTCATCGGGCTGGGCCTGCTGGTGCTCTCGCGCGCGCTGTTCCGCCGCGTGCAGGCGGCCTATCACATCTCGGTATGGCTGCTGCTGGCGGGCATCGCCGCCTCGCTCCTGAAGGGGCTGGATTTCGAGGAAGCGACGCTGCTCGCGCTGGTGCTGGGCGTGCTCGCGCTCGGGCGGCGCGCCTTCTACCGGCCCACGCAGATCCTCTCGGAGCGCTTCACCCCGGTGTGGGTGGCGGCCATCGCCGGCGTCATCGCGATGGCGGTGTGGATCGGCGCGCTCTCCTACCGTCACGTCGAGTATTCGCACGAGCTGTGGTGGACCTTCGCCCTCGATGGCAACGCGCCGCGCATGCTGCGCGCCTCACTCGCGGTCATCGTGCTCGGCACGGCCTACGTGCTGTGGAACATGCT
>DATIXW010000142.1:0-3078 GCA_035518135.1 Steroidobacteraceae bacterium | reverse complement strand
GGCATGGGACGGACAACGCCCCGGTCGGGCTGGGGCTGGCGGCCGCAGCGTGGATGATCGCCACCCAGGCGCGGGCTTGGTGCTGATCTGGTTCGTGGCCGTGGCCTGGGCGGTGCTCCTACTCGTCCACTTCGCGCTCTGGCTGGAAGGCGTGAACGAAGGCAACTGGCCCAGCGTGATCGCGCGCCCGTGGCTGGTCGTGTCGGTGGCGCTTGCCGTGCGCGGCCGCCGCATGCGCGCCGGCAGTGCCGAGCGCGCGCTTGCCGGGGATACCCGGGCGCCGGTGGTGTACCTGCGGCCGTTCGCCGCGGACGGCGCGCAGATCGCGAAACGGTGGTCATCACGGGTCCGCATCGCGCCGACCGAGCACTTGGTGAAGACCCGTTACGAGGATCGGCTGGCGCGCGCTGCGCAAGGTCGGGCCGTTCCTCGCGATCGGCGACCTGACGGAGCGCCTGCCGCTGCTCGGGGCGGTGCGCATGTACGCGGCCGGGAGGCGGTGAGTGCGGCTGGCGGTGACACCCAGCTGGCATGCCGGTCAGGTCTGTTCCGGCGGCGCGGCCGGACTAGGGCCGCCGGACGCCTCGGCGTCTGGGGCGATCTTGTCCAGCCAGCACAGCGGGCACAGCACCTGCGGCCGCCCGTGCCGACCCTGCCCGTGCTCCCACACGAAGTACGCCGCGCCCGCAACGAGCAGCAAGTTGAGGCCCCCGCCGAAGGGAAGCCCCGGCGCTCTCGGCATGCGGCGGTGCATCGCGGTTCACCTGTCCCTCGATAAGGCGGCGCGACCGGGGACGATCGCAGGAGCCGACCCCTTCCAGTGTGACACCATCGGGCCCGGTTGACGGCAAGGCCTGCCGGCGCTGCCTGCGCCCGCCCATGTGGCCGGCCAGCCTCACAGCGGCCAGATCCGGCGATCTCTCACCAGGGCGCAGGTCAGCCTCAGTCACGCTACGTCATCGGCCCTGGTCACTCATCGCGCGCGGGATCCGCCGATCGGTATGGGTCTGGCGGTGTGCCGTTCCGATTCTCGGCGCTCGCAAAACGGGTCATTCTGATTACTCGTCTGTTCTGCGGGATCTGGGCTGCTCGATTCTCCGCGTGGGCTGCGTCCGGTGGCGGCGGCCTTAGCTCGGCACTGCGCGGTTCGCGTCGGGGGCATCTTCGCTGCATTCGATTGCCGGTGCGCGTTGTTTGCCGTGGCTGTGACCGGGTGCTGGCTGTCCGGAATCTGAGACGATGCTGAAGTGAGCAGCGGTCCGGGTGATGGGGCGAGCGTCGCTGAGAGTCAGGTCAAGGCTGGGTTTCAGGCCATGACGGCCGGGGACTGGGGTGGCGCGCGGAAGGCTTTTTCCGCTGTTCTTATGGTAGCTGAGGTGCCTGAGGCGCTGTTTGGCCTGGCGAATGCGCTGTTCTGGCTAGGTGATCTCGCGGGCACGATCGCCAATTGCGAGCAGGCCTATGCCGCCTTCCGCCGCCGCGGCGATCCGAGGTCCGCGGCTGGCGCTGCCCTGTCACTGGTGGGCTACAACAAGGGATATCTCGGTAACACGGCTGCGGCCCGCGGATGGCTGTCACGTGCTGCGCGGATCATCGAGAGCGAGGTTCCGGAGCTGCGCGGCGAGCTCCTGGGGGCCACCGCCTACGTCACCGATGACCCGGTCGAGAGCGAGGCGCTAGCGCGCCAGGCGGTCGAGATCGGGCGCGCGGACGGTAACGCCGGCCTGGAGCTGATGGCACTGCACGCTGTCGGGCAGGCGCTGGTCCAGCAGGGTCGGACGGAGGAGGGCATGTCGCTGCTGGATGAGGCGATGGCCGGGGTGATCGGCGGTGAGGGCGGCGATCCATTGACGGTCGCGCAGATGAGCTGCATGACGATGGTGGTGTGCGGCAGCTGCTTCGATCTGGAGCGCGCGACGCAGTGGGTACAGTCGCTCGAGCGCTTCATCGGCCGGTATGGGTGCCCGTTCCTGTACGCAGAGTGCCGCACGTATTACGGCCGGGTCCTGTTCGAGAACGGTGACTGGGGCGCCGCCGAGGCCCTGCTGGCCGATGCGATCTCGATGTCGAGGGGCGTGTTCGCGGCGCCGCACGCGTTCGCGTCCGGGACGCTCGCCGAGCTCAGGCTCGCGCAGGGACGGCTCGACGACGCGGCCAGGGTGCTGCGCGGCGTCGAGGGCCGTGAGGAAGCCGCCGCGGCGGTCGGCTCGTTGCACCTCGCGCTGGGCGAGCCTTCCGTGGCGGCGACCGTGCTGCGCCGGCGGCTCGGCGCGACGAGCCCGGGTCGGCTTGATGTCGCCGCGGTGATCGAGTTGCTCGGCGAGGCGGAGATCGCCCTGCTGGACAGCGGCGCGGCCGCCGAGCGGGGACGTGCGCTGGTGGCGCTCGGCGCCGTCAACGATTGCCAGCTCATCATCGCGCACGGCGAGCGTCTTTTGGGGCACGCGCTCGCGCCGACGGACGCGCCGGCTGCCCGCATGCATCTGGAAACGGCGCTCGCGGCGTTCGTCAATGCCGGGATTCCCTACCGCGCCGCGCAGACACGGCTGCTGCTCGCCCAGGTGTTCAGGCGCGCGGACCGCGAAGTGGCCGTGGCCGAGGCGCGGGCGGCCCTGTCGGTCTTCGAGGATCTGGGCGCCGGCCGCGACGCGGACGCCGCCGCCGCATTGCTGCGGGAACTCGGCGTAAGGGCAGCCAGGACCGGGCCGAAGAACGCCGGGCGGCTGACCAGGCGGGAACAGGAAGTGCTCACCCTGCTCGGTGAGGGTCTCTCCAACCCCGAGATCGCCGGGCGCCTGTTCCTGTCACGCAAGACGGTCGAGCATCATGTGGCGCGCATCTTGTCCAAACTCGGCCTGCGCGGACGCGCTGAGGCCGCCGCGCTCGCGGCGCGTAGTGCTCCCTGGGGCTCAGCCACAGATAGGTGAGTTCGCCGATGCTCCGGCGCTGGCCGGGCTGTCATCGTGAACCCATAACCCAAGCGCAACCCACCGCACGGTCACGAATGCGATCGACGTGCGGACGTTCGTGCTGCGGACAAGGAGGGCAGTCATGACGACGAAAGCGCGCCTGCGCGCA
>DATIXW010000141.1:0-3766 GCA_035518135.1 Steroidobacteraceae bacterium | reverse complement strand
AGGATATGGGCCACCATGACCGCGGGCAGGCCGTTGGCGATCAGCCGGCGGTAGGGGGTCAGCTCTGCCGTCAGGTCAACCAGGGGGCGCCGGTCGACGGGCAGCGTCAGGTGCGAGTCCGCCACGACTGCCCCGTGCCCGGGGAAGTGCTTGGCGGTGGCCGCCATGCCGGCATCGCGCATCCCGTGCATCCAGGCGGTGGCAAGCTGGGCCACGGCCTCAGCAGCGGGGTGGAAGGCGCGCTCCCCGATGGCCTCGTTCACGCCGTAATCGAGGTCCACGCAGGGGGCGAAGGAGATGTCCACCCCGTGGGCGCGCAGCTCCGCGGCCATGAGCCAGCCGAGTGAGCGGCCGAGGGAGAGCGCGCGCCGGGGGTCGAGATCGAACTCATGCCCGATGCGCCGCGCCGGGGGCAGGCGCGAGAAGCCGGCGCGGAAGCGCTGCACGCGGCCGCCCTCCTGGTCCACCGCCACGATCAGAGGCGGCGTGCGTGCCGCGTGGATCGAGGCCACCAGGGCGTGAAGCTGGGCGGGGTCGGTGTAGTTGCGGGTGAAGAGGATGACCCCCCCGACGAGGGGGTGGCGCAGCAGTTCGCGCTCCTCCGGGGTGAGGCTGCTCCCCAGGAGGTCGATCATCAGCGGGCCGAGACTCATGCGCTCGAGAGGCGCGGCTTCGGGTCCGGGGCGCTCAGCAGCGCCACCGACTCCACGTGCGCGGTGTGCGGAAACATGTCCACCACACCTGCCGCTTCCAGTCTCATGCCGTGCTCGTGCACCAGCACCCCCAGATCCCGTGCCAAACTTCCCGGATGGCAGGAAATATACAACAGCCGCTCGGGCGCAAGGGCGGCAAGCGCCGGCAGCAGCTCGCGCGCGCCGGTGCGCGGCGGATCCAGCAGCACGTGCGTGTAGTGCGCGCGCATCCACGGAGACTCGCCGACCTCCGCGCACAGGTCCGCGACGTGAAAGGTGACGTTGCCGATGCCGTTGGCGGCGGCGTTGCCGCGCGCGCGCTCGATGAGCGCGGCCGCGCCCTCCACGCCCACGACCGCCTGCGCGCGGCGCGCGAGCGCGAGGGTGAAGTTGCCGAGCCCGCAGAACAGGTCGAGCACGCGCGCCGTCGGCGGGGGCGCGAGCAGCTGCACCGCCTGCGCCACGAGTGAGGCGTTCACCGGCCCGTTTACCTGGATGAAGTCGGTGGGCGCAAACGCGAGCGTGAGGTCAAAGGCGCCGAGGCGGTACTCGAGCGCACCGGCGTAGGGCTCGAGCGCAGTCACCGACTCCAGTCCGCCGCTTTGCAGGTAGATGCGCACGCCATGCGTTGCGGCAAAGGCGCGCAGGCGCGCGCGGTCCTCTTGCGCAGGGCTCGCGAGCACGCGCAGCACCAGGGCGGTGGCGTTGTCGGCCACCGCGACCTCCACCTGCGGCAGCTGCTCGCGGATGGCGAGCGTGTCGAGGAGGCGCGCGAGCGGGGCGATGAGCTCCCCGGCCGGGCGCGCGAGCACCTCGCAGCGCGCGAGTTCCGCGACGTACGGCGCGGCGCGCTCACGGAAGCCCACCAGCGCACGGCCCTTCTTGCGCACGTACTTAGCCCCCAGGCGTGCGCGGCGCCGGTAGCCCCACACCGGACCGTGCAGCGCCTCGAGCCAGCGCGCGGGGCTGACGCGCGCCACGCGCCCGAGGATCTCGCGCAGCTCCTGCTCCTTCAGCGCCACCTGCGCGGCGGGCTCCAGGTGCTGCAGGGCGCAGCCCCCGCACACCCCGAAGTGCGCGCAGCGCGGCGCCACGCGCGCGGGGGCCGCGCTTAGCACCTGCAGCAGCTGACCCTCATCGTGGCGGCGGTGGTGGCGGGTGCGCCGGAAGCGCACGAGCTCCCCGGGCAGTGCCCCGGCGATGAAGGCGGTCTTGCCCCCGTGCACCACCCCCTCGCCGTCCTGGGTGAGGCCGGCGACGGTGCCGGTCTCCTCGGCCGCCGGCGTGCCCGCGCGGCGGGCGCCGCGGCTCAAGCCGGCGCCTCCCAGGCGCGCAGGAACTCCCCGAAGTGCGGCTCGCGCGCCGCGCGCAGGTACGCCTTCACGCGCTCGAGTTCCGCCTGGTGCGCCTCGGGGGAGAGTGCCCCGCGCAGCTGCGCGAAGCGCAGCCAGATGAGCCAGGTGTTCAGCACGTCGGTCTCGCAGTAGGCGCGGATGCGCGCGAGGTCCCCGGCAAGGTAAGTCTCCCACACCTGGCCGCCGTCGAAGCCGAGCTTGCCCGGCAGGCCGAGGAGCATCGCCATGTTGGCGAGGGAGGTGCCGCGGCGGGCGAACCCCGACAGCACATCCATCAGGTCCGTGTGCCGCCAGTGGTAGCGGCTGAGGTAGTTGTTGTAGCGAAAGCTCGTGTCCGTATCGCCGGTCTCCCAGTAGCGCGCCGCCCGCACCCCGTGCAGCAGGCCCCGGTAGGTGAGCACCGGGAGGTCAAAGCCCGAGCCGTTCCAGGACACCAGGTCCGGGGAGTACTTCTCGATGCCATCGAAGAAGCGCTGCACCAGCTCCCCCTCCCCCGTGCCCAAGTCACCCAGGCTCCACACCTTGAGACCCTCGCGCCCGCGCAGCACGCAGGAGATCGCCACCACGCGCTGCTGCTCATACGGCAGGAAGTCCCCCCCGGTGCCCTGGCGGCGCAGCGCAAACATCGCCTTAGCGACCTGCGCATCGCTTAAGTCCCCGAGGCCGTAGAGGCGCCGGCCGAGCGCCACGTCCGGCACGGTCTCGATGTCGAACACGAGCGTATTCATGGGGCCCTCATCAGCACCGCGACCGCGACCACCAGGCCCTTCTCGTCCGTGAGCGTGACGTGTCCCTCCCCGATGCCGAGGCGGCGGCGCACGGCGTCCCCGCGCGCGGAGAACACCACCTCGGGCTTGCCCCAGGGGTTCTGCACCACCCCGACGTCGCGGATCCACACCCCGTGGGCGAAGCCGGTGCCCATGGCCTTCACGATCGCCTCCTTGGCGGCGAAGCGCATGGCGAGGAAGCGCTCGCGGCGCTGGGTGAGTGCGAGCTGCGCCATCTCCGCCGGCAGCAGCAGGTGCTCGGTGAAGCGCGCCCCGAAGCGCTCGAGGGTGCGCGCGATGCGCTCCATCTCGAGCACGTCCACCCCGATGCCGTAGATCATGCGCGCGCCGCCAGCATCAGCGCCTTCATCTCCCGCACCGCCTGCGCAAGACCGACGAACAGCGCATGCGCGACGATCGCGTGCCCGATGTTGAGTTCGACGATGTCCGGGAGGGCCGCCACCGGCTGCACGTTGTGGTAGTTGAGGCCGTGGCCGGCGTGCACCGTGAGCCCGAGCGCGCGCCCCCGGCGCACCGCCGCCGCGAGGCGCGTGAGCTGCAGCGCCTGCTCGGGCCCTTGCGCTTCCGCGTAGGCGCCGGTGTGCAGCTCGATGACCGGGGCGCGCACGGCGGCCGCCGCCTCGATCTGGCGCTCCTCCGGATCGATGAAGAGCGACACGCGGATCCCTGCGCGCGTCAGCTGCGCGACCGCCGCCGTGATGCGCGCTGAGTCCGCGGCCACATCGAGCCCGCCTTCGGTCGTCACCTCGGCGCGCCGCTCGGGCACCAGGCACACATCCGCGGGCTGCACCTCGAGCGCAATGCGCACCATCTCCTCGGTGACCGCCATCTCGAGGTTCATGTGGGTCTTCAGCAGCCCGCGCAGCGTGCGCACGTCCCGGTCCTGGATGTGGCGGCGGTCCTCGCGCAGGTGCAGCGTGATGCTGTCGGC
>DATIXW010000140.1:0-2037 GCA_035518135.1 Steroidobacteraceae bacterium | reverse complement strand
TGCGTACCCGCTCCATCATCTGCAGGAACCGCGGCGCGTTCTGGCGGTTGAGGCGCAGGCCGAGCAGATAGGTGAAGCGCGGTGCCACGTTCTCCGCCGGCCGCGGCGCGACGTCGTCGGCGTGCGCCTCCTCGGCACGCGCCGTACCGATCAGTGCGCGGGTGTGGAAGTAGGTCTCCACGTCGGCCGCCTTGGCCATCGAATCATCCGCCGGCGCCGGCGGCAGCCACGCCTCGATGTGCAGCGCCTCCCCCGGCGCCAGATAGCCCGGGACACTCTGCTGTCCCTGTGGCGCGCTCGCCCCGAGCAGGAATGCCGCCGCGCCCAGTAGCAGGGGCCAGCGCCCGACGCTGAGGCGGCGCGCGTGTGTGAGGCTGCTCATGACTTTTCTGCTCTTCCTTCTGTTGCGAGCGTATCTCCATCGGTCCCGGGAGCGCAGCCCCTTCAGTGCATCGCGTTCAGCGCGGTCCAGCCATTCCAGATGATCTCGATGCCGATGCACATGAGGATGAAGGCCGAGAGTCGCACGAGTACCTCGAGCCCCGTGTCGCCGAGGAACTTCGCCATGCTCGCGGCGAAGCGGTAGGCGAGATAGATCGACAGCCCGATGGCGACCATGCCAAGCAGCGCCCCGGTTGCGCGCGAGGCCATCACGGCGAGCGGTGGAAAGCCCTCGACCTTGCCGCGGCTGCCGATGGTGATCGCCACCGACATCGAGCCGGGGCCCACGGTGAGCGGCATCGTCAGCGGATAGAAGCTGCCGATCTTGCGGCGGCTGCGCGCCGCGGGCAGGTCGGATGAGTCGGCGTGATCGGACCAGTCCTCCTGCGTCAGCAGCTTCCAGCCGAGCGCGGTCACGACGAAGCCGCCGGCCAGACGCACCACCGGCAGCCGGATCCCGAAGGCCTCCAGCAGGTACGGTCCGATGACCATCGAGCCCACCAGCAGCGCGAAGCCGTTGATCGCGACCCGGCGCGCCATGGCATTGCGTTCGGCCACCGTGAGGGGGGCGGTCATGCCGAAGAAGAAGGGGGCTGATTCGATCGGATTGACGATCGGGAACAGCCCGGCGAAGGTCAGCAGGAAGGCGCTGAAGATCTCGCTCACGACTTCTTCGTCCGCAGGTTCAGTTTCGGCGCCGTGGGGCGCGCGCCGAGTATGAACGCGCAGGTGAAGGCCTGGCTAGCTTGCGGGGCCCGGGCCGCGCGCCAGGCGCTCCCGGGAGGCCTTCAGGCGCCCGGAGACGGCTGCGCGGGGATCCGGCGTGACAACTGCGTGAGCACGCCCGTCACCACGTGGTCCAGACGTGCCGGTGTCAGCTCCATCAGGCCCTGCACCGCACGCACCCGCCGCAGGGTGTCCTCATCCAGGCGCCGGTGTGCGCGGTACAGCCGCGTGCGCACCGTCGTCTCGTGCAGCCCGAGCGCGGCGGCCGTCTCGATGCCGCTGATGCCCTCGAGGACGCGCAGGACGAAGACCGTGCGGAACACTTCCGGCAGGCTGCCAATCGCCTGCTCGAGGCGGCTGCGCTCCTGTTCCTCGGGCGTGAGTGCCGTCGCGTTCGCCTCCCCGTTCGCGCCGCGCGCGCCGGTGGCGCGCTGCAGGCGCGCATGCTGGTAGGTGAGGCGCGTGAGCCATGCGGCGAACTTGCCGGTCGGTTCATAGCGTGCCAGGTCCCCGAACGCGGCGAGGTATGCCTCCTGCACGATCGCCTCCGCACGGCCCGCGTCGGTCACCACGCTGTGCGCCACCCGGTACAGCCGCCGCGCGTAGCGGCGGATGAGTGCCTCGATGGCCGGCGCCTCGAGCGCGCGCGAGCGCTCGATCAACAGCAGATCCGGAACATTTTCCGTGGCCATCGCCGTACCGGGCCGGCGCATCAGGTTGGCGTGGGAGGGGTGATTTCGGGCGGGGGTTGCGGGATCGAGCATGTGCATCAACCTCTGGTGTGTATCCTAGCCACCATGGATAGAAGACCGGCCCTGCGGGCCGGGTATTGCGCAGTGCTCGCCCTGGTGGCTCTGGCGGCGAGCTCGA
>DATIXW010000139.1:0-14418 GCA_035518135.1 Steroidobacteraceae bacterium | reverse complement strand
GCCTCGCGCTGTGCGCGCTTGCGGTCGGTTTCCTTGAGGAAGCGCTTGCGCAGCCGGATCGTCTCGGGCGTCACTTCGACCAGTTCGTCGTCGGCGATGAACTCCACCGCGTACTCGAGCGTCAGCTGGATCGGCGGGGTGAGCAGGATCGCGTCGTCCTTGCCGGCCGCGCGGATGTTGGTGAGCTTCTTGGTCTTGATGGGGTTGACCACGAGGTCGTTGTCGCGGCTGTGGATGCCGATGATCATGCCCTCGTAGAGCTTCTCGCCCGGTCCCACGAACAGCCGCCCGCGCTCCTGCAGGTTAAACAGCGCATAGGCGACCGCCTCGCCGTTCTCGTTGCTGACCAGCACGCCGTTGTGGCGGTCGGGGATCTCGCCCTTGACCGGGGCAAAGCCGTCGAAGATGTGGCTGATGAGGCCGGTGCCGCGGGTGAGGGTGAGGAACTCCCCCTGGAAGCCGATCAGCCCGCGCGCGGGCACGCGGTACTCCAGGCGCACGCGGCCGTTGCCATCGACGCTCATGTCGGTGAGCTCCGCGCGGCGCGCACCGAGTGCCTCCATCACCGCCCCCTGGTGCACATCGTCGATGTCCACGGTGAGCGCTTCGTAGGGCTCGTGCACCTCCCCGGCGAGGATCTTGGTGAGCACCTGCGGGCGCGACACCGCCAGCTCGTACCCCTCGCGGCGCATGTTCTCGATGAGGATCGTCAGGTGCAGCTCGCCGCGCCCGGAGACGCGCATCACGTCCGGCTCCTCGGTGTCCTCCACGCGCAGCGCTACGTTGCTCTGCAGCTCGCGGTAGAGGCGCTCGCGGATCTGGCGGCTGGTCACGAACTTGCCTTCGCGCCCGGCGAGCGGGGAGTTGTTCACCTGGAAGTTCATCGCCAGCGTCGGCTCATCGACGTTGATCGGCGGCAGCCCGAGGGGGTGCTCGGGGTCGCACACGGTGAGTCCGATGTTGACCGACTCGATGCCGGTGACCGCGACGATGTCCCCGGCGCTCGCCTCCTCGACCGGGCTTCGCTGCAGCCCGGTGAAGGTGAGCACCTGCGCGATCTTGGCGGTGCCGCGGTCCTCATCCCCGTAGCGCAGCGCCACCGTCTCTCCGGGTCGCACCACGCCGCGGCGGATGCGGCCGATGCCGATGCGGCCGACGTAGGAGTTGTAGTCGAGGGTGGAGATCTGCAGCTGCAGCGGCAGCCCCGCGTCGGCCGCCGGCGGGGCGACGTGCGTGAGGATCGCCTCAAAGAGCGCCGACATGTCCGGGCGGCGCTCGGTGTAGTCGGTGCTCGCCCAGCCCTGCAGGGCGGAGGCGTAGATCACCGGGAAGTCCAGCTGCGCATCGCTCGCGCCGAGCTTGTCGAACAGGTCGAAGGTCTGGTCGATCACCCACGCAGGGCGGCTCCCCGGGCGGTCGATCTTGTTGACCACGACGATCGCCTTGAGCCCGAGCGCGAGCGCCTTGCGGGTGACGAAGCGCGTCTGGGGCATCGGGCCCTCGACCGCATCGACCAGCAGCAGCACGCCGTCGACCATCGACAGCACCCGCTCCACCTCGCCGCCGAAGTCGGCGTGTCCGGGGGTGTCGACGATGTTGATGCGCGTGCCGCCGTACTCGATGGCGCAGTTCTTGGCGAGGATGGTGATGCCGCGCTCGCGCTCGATGTCGTTGGAATCCATGATCCGCTCGCCCAGGCGCTCGTGCGCGGCGAAGGTGCCCGACTGCTTGAGCAGGCAGTCGACGAGGGTCGTCTTGCCGTGGTCGACGTGCGCGATGATGGCGATGTTGCGGATGGGGCGGTGCATGGGTGTCGGTGCAGCGGTCGTGCGCGCGGCGGCAGATCCCCCGCGGGGCCGGGCGTGCGCTTCAGGCGCTCGGAGGTGCGAAGCTGCGGTGTCCAAAAAAGGGTGCGCAGGGTAGCAGATCCCCTCCCGAACTGCTTGTTTTATGAGGGCGCGGGGCGCGCAGGCCGCCCAGTTGCCCCTAGATATGGGGTCCGCCGATGCGCAGCGCCGCGGTGGCGTAGCGCACCTCGATGAAGAAGGCGATGAAGGCGGCCGACAGGAGCAGGAGCGAGCCGACGAAGAGCGAGGCGATGACCCCGGCGATCCCTAAGCCGAAGAACGCATTGGCGAACAGCGCCACCACCACGGCGGCGACCATCACGGCGGCGACCGCGCACAGCGAGATCGCGACGTTGATGTAGCGCGCGCGCCGCGCCAGCACCAGCAGGTCCGCGTGCTGCTCCTTGGCCTTGCCGGTGCGGCTCTCCAGGCGCGCCTCGAGCGTGCGGGCGCGATCCACGATCCTCGCCAGGCGGTTGGTGAGCACGCCCAGCATCGCGGCGACGCCGGTCAGCAGGAACACCGGCGCGACGGAGGAGGCGATGAGGTGGGCGATGTCGGTGCTTTGCGGCATGGGCAGGTGATGTTAAGCGCGCGGGCGCTGCGGCGTGCAGGATGTGGCAATTGTGCCCCACAAAGCGCCCCGTTGCGCCGGCTCGCCCTCTCAGGGTGCGCGGTTGCGCCCCCGTATCCCTTGTTGTACGATCGTTCAACAACGGAATCACCCCTGGCACGGCCATGAAAAGCGCGCAGCTGCACCGCCTCGAAGCCTCCCCCGCCGACCAGGACAACCTGAGCCTGCCGGCGTGGATCTACCGCGACCCGGAGTTCTTCGAGCACGAGAAGCGCACCATCTTCCGCCAGGCCTGGCAGGTGGTGTGCCACCTGAGCGACATCCCGAAGGCGGGCGACTTCCACACCTTCGAGTTCCTCGGCGAGTCCCTGGTCGTGATGCGCACCGAGGACGGCGGGGTGCGCGCGTTCCACAACGTCTGCCGGCACCGCGCGGCGCGCCTCCTCGATGGCACCAAGGGCCACTGCGGCAAGCTCATCACCTGTCCCTACCACGCCTGGACCTACAGCCTCGACGGGCGCCTCGTGGCGGTGCCGCAGAAGGACAGCTTCAAGGGCCTGGACACCGCCAAGCACGCACTGGCCATGCTCGAGCACGAGGTGTTCCTCGGGTTCGTGTTCGTGCGCTTCGAGCCGGGGCTGCCGAGCGTGCGCGAGATGGCCGCACCCTACCTGCACGAGATGCAGCCGTACCGCTTCGAGGAACTCGTGCCCATGGGGCGCGTGTCCTTGCGGCCGCGGCGCGTGAACTGGAAGAACGTCGCCGACAACTTCTCCGACGGGCTGCACATCAACGTGGCGCACCCGGGGCTCACGCGCCTCTTCGGCAAGGGCTACGGCATCGAGGCGCGTCCGTGGATCGACAAGATGTGGGGGACGCTGCGCGACACCCCCTCGTCGAACTGGTCCGAGCGCGCCTACCAGCGCTTCCTGCCGCCGGTGGCGCACCTGCCGCCCGAGCGCCAGCGGCTGTGGACGTACTTCAAGTTCTGGCCCAATGTGGCCCTCGACATCTACCCGGACCAGATCGACTTCATGCAGTTCGTGCCGCTGTCGGCGACCGAGACCATGATCCGCGAGATCTCCTACGTGCACCCGGATACGCGGCGCGAGATGCGCGCGGCGCGCTACCTCAACCTGCGCATCAACCGCCGCGTGAGCCTCGAGGACAAGGTGCTGATCGAGCGCGTGCAGTCGGGCATGGCCTCGAGCAGCTACTGCGCCGGGCCGCTCGCCGAGAGCGAGGTGTGCCTGCGCAGCTTCGCGCGGCGCATGCGCCGGATGATCCCCGAGAGCCAGCTCCCGCACGCCCCCCCGCGAGGCTGGAGCCATGGCTGAGGCCGCAGGGCGCCGCGATGCACTGATCATCGGCGGCGGCCACAACGGCCTCGTGTGCGCTGCCTACCTCGCCGCGGCGGGCCTGAAGGTGACCGTGCTCGAGCGGCGCGAGGTCGTCGGCGGGGCGGCGGTCACCGAGGAGTTCCACCCGGGATTCCGCAACTCCGTCGCGGCCTACACCGTCTCGCTCCTGAACCCCAAGGTGATCCGCGACCTGGACCTGCCGGGTCAGGGCCTGAGGGTGGTCGAGCGGCGCGCGGCCAACTTCCTGCCCACCGCCGACGGGCGCTACCTGCTCACGGGAGATGCGCGCACGGCGCCGGAAGTGGCGCGCTTCTCGGCCCGCGATGCGGCACGCCTGCACGAGTACGGCGAGCGGCTCGAGGTGATCGCGGACGTGCTGCGCGACCTGGTGCTTCAGACCCCGCCGAATGTGCTCGAGGGGAGCTGGCGCTCGGCCCTGCCCCAGCTGGTGCGCGCCGCGCAGCTCGGCGGGCGCCTGCGCAGGCTCGACATGAACCAGCGCCGCGAGCTGCTGGCGCTCTTCTCCATGTCGGCGGGGGATTACCTCGACCAGTTCTTCGAGAGCGACCCGATCAAGGCGGTCTACGGGTTCGACGGCATCGTCGGCAACTTCGCGAGCCCCTACTCACCGGGCTCCGCCTACGTGCTGCTGCACCACGTGTTCGGGGAAGTGAACGGCAAGCGCGGCGCCTGGGGACACGCGCTCGGCGGCATGGGCGCCATCACCCAGGCGATGGCGCGCGCCGCCCTCGCGCGCGGGGTCGAGATCCGCCTCGGCACCCCGGTGCGCGAGGTGCTGGTGGAGGGCGACCGCGCGGTCGGTGTCGTGACCGTAAGCGGGGAGACGCTGCGCGCCGCGGCGGTGATCTCCAACCTCAACCCGAAGCTGCTCTACATGGACTTGATCGCCCCGCCGGCGCTGCCGGCGCAGTTCCGCGAGCACATGAGCCACTACCGCTGCGGCTCGGGCACGTTCCGCATGAACGTGGCGCTGAGCGAGCTGCCGGACTTCACCTGCCTGCCGGGCAAGAGCGTCGCCGATCACCACACCGCCGGCATCATCATCGCCCCGACGCTCGCTTACATGGAGCGCGCCTACTTCGATGCCCGCCAGCACGGCTGGTCGCGCGCGCCGATCGTCGAGGTGGTCATTCCCTCGACGCTGGATGACTCCCTCGCCCCGCCGGGCCAGCACGTGGCGAGCCTTTTCTGCCAGCACGTCGCCCCGACGCTGCCGAACGGGGCCTCCTGGGACGATCACCGCGAGGCGGTCGCCGACCTCATGATCGACACCGTCAACGCCCACGCCCCGAACTTTAAGGCCGCGGTCCTCGGGCGCCAGATCATGAGCCCGCTCGATCTCGAGCGCACCTTCGGGCTCCTCGGCGGGGACATCCAGCACGGGCACCTCAGCCTCGACCAGCTGTTCTGCGCGCGCCCGATGCTCGGCTACGGCGATTACCGCGGGCCGCTGAACGGGCTGTACATGTGCGGGGCGGGCACGCACCCCGGTGGAGGCGTGACCGGGGCCCCGGGCCACAACGCCGCGCGCGAGATCATCGGCGACTTCCGCCGCGGACGGCTCGCGCGGGTGGCATGATGGGCGCCGTGAACCGCCGCGCCCGGAAGCCCGCATGCCGCTGAAGGCGCTCGCCAAGACAGCCGTTACCAGCAAACCGCGCTTCGTGCGCCAGCTCCCCGAGCAGCGCCGCCAGGCGCTCGTCAGCGCCACCATCGAGTGCCTGAAGCGCTACGGGCACGAGGGCCTCTCGATCCGCACCATCAGCGCACAGGCCGGGGTGTCGGTGGGACTCATCAACCACCACTTCCCCAACAAGGACGAGCTGATTGCGGCTGCCTACCGGCACTTCAACAGCGAGCTGGTCGCGGTGTTCACCAACGCCGTGGCGCGCGCGCCGGCGAACCCGCGCGCGCGCCTGCACGCCTTCTTCCAGGCACAGTTCTCGCTTCCCAACCTCGACCAGGACGTGCTCACCGTGTGGGTGGTGTTCTGGGGCATGTACCGGCACTCGCGCCTGATCCAGCGCGTGCACCGCGAGACCTACCAGGGCTACGTACAGCTGGTGCGCGGGATGCTCGCGGACCTCATCCGGCAGGAGCGCGCCCACGCGCGCATCGACCTGCGTCTTGCGGCCATCGGCCTGAATGCGCTCCTGGACGGGCTGTGGCTCGAGTACTGCCTCGAGCCGGGCAACTTCAAGCCCGCCGAGGCGGTGGCGCTGTGCGAGAACTGGCTCGACAACCTCTGCCGCCGCAACGACCGGGCGGCACTGGAATAGCAGGATAATCACCCCCAGATCCGGGGAAGTGTCCGGTAACTTCGGGGGTGAGCGTTGAGGGGCCCGGGACGCGCTCAGATCGTGATCGTCGGCGGCGGCTTCGGCGGGTTGTTCCCCGCCAAGGCCCCTGCCCGCACGCCCGCGCCACGGCTCCTCACCCGCACCGGGGCGCAGGGCGCGCGCTAGTGGCCACTGCCCACCCGCCGCGGCAGGCGCCGCCGATCTTCCGCCCCGCGCAGGACCCGACCTCGCTGCGCGGCTTCTTCGGCGTGTTCCGCTACAGCCGCCGGGCGCTGGAGCTGGTGTGGAGCACCAACCGCAGGCTCACCCTCGCCCTCGCCGCCGTCACGCTCGTGGCCGGCGTGCTGCCGGCGGGCGTCGCCTACGTGGGCGCGCTCATCGTGGATGCGGTGGTGAACGCTGCGCGCGTGGGCGGCGGGGCGCGCCACGTGCTCGAGCTCGTCGTGCTCGAGGGAGTGCTGGTGGCGGGCATCTCCGCGGCGCAGCGCGGCATCCAGCTGTGCCAGTCGCTGCTGCGCGCGCAGCTCGGGCAGCGCGTCAACGTCATGATCCTCGAGAAGGCGCTCACGCTCGAGCTGCAGCACTTCGAGGACTCGGAGTTCTACGACAAGCTGACGCGCGCGCGCCGCGAGGCCTCCACGCGCCCGCTGAGCCTCGTGATGCGCACCTTCTTCCTGGGGCAGAACGGCATCTCGCTGGTGAGCTACGGGAGCCTGCTCGCGCACTTCTCGCCCTGGGCGGTCGCGGTGCTGCTGCTGGCGGGCCTGCCGGCGTTCGTGGCGGAGGCGAAGTTCTCCGGCGATGCCTTCCGGCTCTTTCGCTGGCGCTCGCCCGAGACGCGCATGCAGATCTACCTGGAAACGGTGCTCGCGCGCGAGGACCACGCCAAGGAGGTCAAGCTCTTCGGGCTCGGCGCGCGCCTGCTCGAGCGCTACCGCGCGATCTTCCGGCGCCTCTACCGGGAGGACCGCGCGCTCACCATCCGCCGCGACGCCTGGGGGTTCGCGCTCGGCCTGATCGGCAGCGTCGCCCTCTACGGGGCCTATGCCTGGATCGCCCTGAGTGCGGTGCGCAAGCTCATCTCGCTCGGCCAGATGACCATGTACGTGGCGCTCTTCCGCCAGGGGCAGGCGACGGTGTCGGCCATGCTCACCGCGGTCGGCGGGATGTACGAGGACAACCTCTACCTCTCGACGCTCTACGAGTACCTCGAGACCGAGGTGCTCCCGGGCAGCGGCAGCGCGGTGCGCGGACCGGCGCCGCAGGACGGGGTGCGCTTCGAGGACGTGAGCTTCACCTACCCCGGCGCGGACTCCCCCGCGCTCGAGCACGTGACGCTGCACCTCACCCCGGGGACGAGCCTCGCGCTGGTGGGGGAGAACGGCTCGGGCAAGACCACCCTCATCAAGCTCCTGACGCGCCTGTATGCCCCGAGCGCCGGAAGGATCCTGCTCGACGGCCGCGACCTCAGGGAGTGGGACGAGGTGGTGCTGCGCGAGCGCATCGGGGTCATCTTCCAGGACTTCGCCCGCTACCAGATGCTCGTGGGCGAGAACGTGGGCGCGGGCGATGAGCGCTACTTCGAGGATGAGTCGCGCTGGCGCGAGGCGGCGGCCAAGGGCCGTGCGAGTGAGTTCATCGACTCCCTCCCCGGGGGCTACCGCACGCAGCTGGGCAAGTGGTTCAAGGACGGGCGCGAGCTCTCCGGCGGGCAGTGGCAGAAGATCGCGCTGTCGCGCGCGTTCATGAGGAGCCGCGCCGACATCCTGGTGCTCGATGAGCCCACCGCCGCGATGGACGCGCAGGCCGAGGCGGAGGTGTTCGAGCACTTCCGCCAGCTCGCGCGCGAGCGCATCACCATCCTCATCTCGCACCGCTTCTCCACGGTGCGCATGGCGGACCAGATCGCGGTCCTCAACGCCGGCCACATCGTCGAGCGCGGCAGCCACGAGGCGCTCATGCGCCTCAACGGCCGCTATGCGCACCTCTTCACGCTGCAGGCACGCGGCTACCGCTAGCCGCTCGCGCCCTTATCCCCCGCTGGCGCGCAGGTCCGCACGCATGCGCGCGTAGTCGATCGGGCGGATCTCGGTGATCGGGCAGCGCCAGCCCTGCACCGTCACCGAGTCAAGGCGCGCATGCACGGTGCCGGCGGTGCTGCTGAGGCCCACGGTCTGGGCGAAGGGCAGCTGGTTGCACGGTGTCTGCACGGTCAGCAGGTACGCATCGCTCGGGGTGGTGAAGACCACCAGCTGGTTGTCCCCGAGGGTCTGCCAGCTGTAGAAGTGCCCGAGCCAGGTGAAGCTGTTTACGGGCGCCTGCGCGTAGGCGGTGTAGCGCTCGCGCTGCTGGGCTGCGCTCAGGCGCGGGCTGCCGCTGCAGGCCGCCACCAGGGCCGCGAGGCCCGCGAGCGCGAGCGGCTGAAGGGAGGGCAAGGGCATCGCGAAACTCCTTGAGCCAGGGCGGTGCGATTTTCCCCCGGCGGCGGTGCGCGCACCAGCGCGGAGCGGCAGCCGCGGAACGCCCTTCAGCCCTCGGGCGTGAGGATCAGCACCGCCAGCGGCGGCAGTCGCAGCGCGAGGGAGTGCGCAAAGCCGTGCGCGGCCACGGGCGCGGCATCGAGCGCGCCGAGGTTCCCCGCGCCGCTGCCGCCGTAGTCGGCGGCGTCGCTGTTGAGACGCTCGCGCCAGCGCCCGCCGCGCGGCACGCCGATGCGGTGAGCGGCGCGCGACACGGGCGTGAAGTTGCACACCACGAGCGCAGGCGCGCCGGTGGCGCCCTGGCGCAGGAACGCGATCACGCTGATGTCGGCATCGTCGCAGTCGACCCAGCGGAAGCCGCCCTCGCTGAAGTCGAGCTCGTGCAGCGCGCCCACCTCGCGGTAGAGGCGGTTGAGGTCGCGCACCCAGTGCTGCACGCCCGCGTGCAGCGGGTAGCTGAGCACGTGCCACTCGAGGCTCTCATCGTGCTGCCACTCGCGCCGCTGGCCGAACTCCCCGCCCATGAAGAGGAGCTTCTTCCCCGGGTGCGTCCACATGTAGCCAAAGAGCAGGCGCAGGCTTGCGAACTGCTGCCACTCATCGCCGGGCATCTTGCCGATGAGCGCGCCCTTGCCGTGCACCACCTCGTCGTGCGACAGCGGCAGCACGAAGTTCTCGCTGAAGGCGTACCAGATGCTGAAGGTGAGGCGGCTGTGGTGGTACTTGCGGTGCAGCGGGTCCTGCTGGAAGTAGGCGAGCGTGTCGTGCATCCAGCCCATGTTCCACTTCAGCCCGAACCCTAAGCCCCCGAGGTAGGTCGGGCGCGACACCATCGGCCAGGCGGTGGACTCCTCGGCGATGGTCTGGGTGTGCGGATGGTCGCGGTACACCGCAAGGTTCAGCTGCTTGAGGAACTCGACCGCCTCCAGGTTCTCGTGCCCGCCGAAGCGGTTCGGGATCCACTCCCCGGCGCGCCGCCCGTAGTCGAGGTAGAGCATGGAGGCGACCCCGTCCACGCGCAGCGCATCGGCGTGGTACTTCTCCAGCCAGAAAAGCGCGCTGCTCAGGAGGAAGTTGCGCACCTCGGCGCGCCCGTAGTTGAAGATCGCACTGCTCCACTCCGGGTGGAAGCCCTGGCGCGGGTCGGCGTGCTCGTACAGGTGTGTGCCGTCAAAGCGCGCGAGCGCGTGCCCGTCGTTCGGGAAGTGCGAGGGCACCCAGTCGAGGATCACCCCGAGGCCGCGGCCGTGCAGGTAGTCGATCAGGTACATGAAGTCCTGCGGCGTGCCGTAGCGGGCCGTGGGCGCGAAGTACCCGGTGACCTGGTAGCCCCAGGAGCCGTAGAAGGGATGCTCCATCACCGGCATGAGCTCCACGTGCGTGAAGCCGAGCCCGCAGGCGTAGTCGGCAAGCGCCGGGGCCATCTCGCGGTAGCTTAAGGAGCGGTTGCCTTCCTCGGGGATGCGCCGCCAGGAGCCAAGGTGCAGCTCGTAGATCGACCAGGGGGCGCCCAGGGCGTTGGCGCGTGCGGCCTGCGCCCGCCAGGGGCCATCCTGCCAGGGGTAGCTGAGGTCCCAGACCACCGAGGCGGTGCGCGGGGGCGGCTCGGCGTAGAAGGCGTACGGGTCGCACTTCTGCGCGCTCGTGCCATCGCGCGCGCGCACCTGGTACTTGTAGAGCGCGCCGTGCGTGACCCCCGGCACCAGCCCTTCCCAGATGCCCGAGGAATCTCCGCGCGCAATGAGTGCGTGCTCGCCGGGGCGCCAGTGGTTGAAGTCGCCGATGACGTGCACCGCGGCGGCATTGGGCGCCCAGAGCGCGAAGTGCGTGCCGCCCTCGGCCGCATGCGCGCCGAGCTTCTCGTAGGCGCGCACGTAGCTGCCTTCGCGGAAGTGGTAGATATCGCGTTCCGTGAGCAGCACGCGCAAAAGTCTAGCAAGACCGGCGGCGGTGTGCTGGTATCGGCAGCCATGAGCGGCACGCCCCTCGTCATCGCCCATCGCGGCGCCAGCGGCTACGTCCCCGAGCACACACTCACCGCCTACTTCATCGCCATGCAGGCCGGGGCGGACTTCATCGAGCCGGATCTGGTCATGACGGGCGACGGGGTGCTGGTGGCGCGCCACGAGAACGAGATCTCCGCCACCACCAACGTGGCGGATGAGCCGCGCTTCGCCGCGCGCCGCACGCACCGCACCATCGACGGCACCGACACGCACGGCTGGTTCACCGAGGACTTCACGCTCGCCGAGCTCAAGAGCCTGCGCGTGCGCGAGCGCATCCCGCAGCTGCGGCCGGGGAATGCGCGCTTCGACGGGCAGTTCGAGATCGCAACGCTCGAGGAGATCCTCGCCCTGGTGCAGGGTGTCCAGGGGCAGCGCGCGCGCCGCGCCGCGCTCCTGGGTCTGCCGGCGCCGCCGCCCATCGGCATCTACCCCGAGACCAAGCACCCGAGTCACTTCGCCGCGCGCGGACTGCCGATGGAGGCGGCGCTCGTGGCAACGCTTGCGCGCTTTGGCTACGCGGGCGCCGCGGCGCCGGTGTGGCTGCAGTCCTTCGAGGTGGGGAACCTGATCGCGCTCGCCGGCATGACGCAGCTGCGACGTGTGCAGCTGATCGAGGAGGGCGGCGCCCCGTACGACCGCGTTCTTGCGCACGATCCGCGCACCTACGCCGACCTCATCACCCCCGCAGGCCTCGCCGGCATCGCCGCCTACGCGCACGCCATCGGGCCGCCGAAGTCCCTCATCCTCGCACGCCGCGCGGACGGGACGCTCGGGGAGCCCACCGGACTTGTGGCCGCGGCCCACGCCGCGGGCCTTGCGCTGCATCCGTGGACGTTCCGCGCCGAGAACCATTTCCTGCCGCCCGGGTTGCGCCGCGGCACGGATCCGGCCGCGCACGGGGACCTCGCGGGGGAGATCCGCGCCTACCTCGCCGCCGGCATCGATGGGTTCTTCACCGACCAGCCCGAGATCGGCGTCGCGGCGCGGGATGCGTTCCTCGCGGGCGGGGGCGGCGCCTAGGGGTTGCGCCGGCGCGTCGCGCCGCCGACGAACACCAGTGACTCGGCGCCCTCGCGCCGCGGTGCCTGTGCGGCCGCTTCCAGCGACAGCCGCGCGCGGGCGCTGGCCGCCTGCGCCTCGCTCGCCGCCGCCTGCGCCTCGACGGGGTGGCCGATCAGGTAGCCCTGCACGCCGATCGGGCCGCAGCCGCCGAGGAACTGCAGCTGCGCGGTGCGCTCCACGCCCTCGGCCACCACCTGCAGCCCAAGCCCATGACACAGCGCCACGATCGAGCGCACGATCGCCGCCGAGCGCGGGTTGGTGTCCACCCCTGCGATGAGCAGCCGGTCGAGCTTCACGCGCGTGATCGGCAGCTGCTCGAGCGAGGTGAGCGAGGAGTAGCCGATGCCGAAGTCATCGAGCGCCACGGCCACCCCGAGCGCGCGCAGGCGCCGCAGCGACTCGATGGTCGCAGGCCCGGTCTGGAAGACCGTCTCGGTGATCTCCAGCTCGAGCGCGCTCGGGGGAAGCCCGGTGACTTCCAGCGTGCGCGCCACGTGCTCGACGAAGTCGCTCTCGAAGAACTGCTGCGGGGAGACGTTGATGGCGACGCTCGCGCGGCGCCAGCCCTGCGCGCGCCACGCCGCCGCTGCGCTCGCGGCGCTGTGCAGGATCCAGCCGCTGAGCTCGTGGATGAGGCCGGTCTTCTCGGCCACGTGGATGAATTCCGAGGCGCTGGCGACGCGCCCGTCGGGACGGCGCCAGCGCAGCAGCGCCTCCACCGTCACCGCCTCGAAGCTGTGCAGCGCGACCTGCGGCTGGTACATGAGCAGGAACTCGTCCTTCTCCACCGCGCGCCGCAGCGACTGCTCGAGGCGGAAGCGCTGCGCGGCCACGTCAAAGAGCGCCGGATTATAGAGCGTGAAGCGGTTGCGCCCGAGTTCCTTGGCGCGAAACAGCGCGACGTCGGCGGCGCGCAGCAGCCCCTCCGCGTCGGCGGCGTGATCAGGGTAGAGGCTCGCCCCGATGCTGGCGCTGGTGGTGAGTGCGCGGCCGTCGATGTTCAGGGGCTGCTGCAGCGTGGCGACGATCTTAGCGGCGTGGCGCTCGATCTCGGCGCTCGAGTGGATGTTCTCCAGCAGCACGGTGAACTCATCGCCACCCAGGCGCGCGAGCAGCGCCGCCCCGCGGGTCGCCTTGCGCAGCCTTCCGGCGATGTGCTGCAGCACGCGGTCCCCGAAGCTGTGGCCGAGGGTGTCGTTGATCGACTTGAAGTTGTCGAGGTCGACGAACAGCAGCGCCACGCGCTGCTCCTTGCCGGCGCGGGTGAGCGCATCGGTGAGGTGCGCCGCGAGCGTGCGGCGGTTGGGCAGCTGGGTGAGTGGGTCGTGGTGCGCCAGGTGGTGCAGCTGGCGGGTGCGCTCGGCGACGTGGCGCTCGAGTTCGGCCTGGTGGGCGCGCAGCTCACCTTCGGCGTGCTCGATGCGGTCGGCCATGGTGTTGAAGGAGTCGGCGAGCTCGGCGATCTCGCGCGAGCCGCCGCGCGGGGCGCGGGCGCTGCGGTCCCCGGCCGCCAGGCGCCGCGTGGCCGCGGTCAGGCGCCGCACCGGCACGCTGATGCTCAGCGTGAGCAGCAGCGAGACGAGCAGCAGCAGCGCGAGCACGGTCGCGGCCGAGTCGCGCAGCGTCTGCTCGGCCTCCTCCGCGGCGACCGCCGCATGCTGCGCCGCGCGCACCAGGCCCCGGCGCGCCGGCTGCTGCAGCTGCTCCTGGATCGCCGCGGTGAGCGCGGCGCTGTCCTCGAGCAGCGCGTGCCAGGCGGGCTCGCCCTCCTGGTCGTAGCGGGCCATCGCCTGGCGCAGCCGCACGCTCTCGGCGAAGTCCTGGCGCACGAGCGCAAGCCACGCGCGGCCCGGGGAGAGCTGCAGCTCCGCGGCATTCACGTCCAGGAGCGCGGTGAAGTCCTGCTCGCGCCGCGCGATGACGGCGGGCCGGGCGACGTTGCCGCGCACCGCGTTGATGGCGGTCTCGAGCTCGGCGAGGGAGCGGCGCGCGTACACCTGCGTGCCATCGATCGGCACGCCCGCGCCGCCGGCGGAGGCGACGAGGAGGTAGACGTGATTCAGGGCCGCCTCGCGGTCCGCGGTCATCTGCGCGCGCTGCGCCGCGCGGGTGGCGAGCGCGCGCGCCGTCTCGATGTGGTGCGTCAGCTGCGCGCGCAGCGCCACCGCGGCGGACGTCGCCGCCGGCTGCGGCCGGTGGGAGAAGTAGGTGGCGACCGCCGCCTCGAGCGCATCCCCCGCGCGCACGATGGCGCCCAGGTCCGCACCCGGGCGCGCCTGCGCCTGCACGAAGGCGCCGACCGCGCGGTCATAGTCGACCAGCTTCTCGAGCACGGCGTCCGCGCGGCTCGCGATCGGCTCCTGCTCGCTTTGCATGAGGCGCACCGCCTCGAGCGCCTCGCGCGTGGTGCGCGTGCCGAGCACCTCCCCGCCGGCCAGGACGGCCGCGATCGCCGCGAGCCCGAGGCCCAGCCGCCAGGCGATGCCGAGCAGCGGCGAATGCGCGCGCCGCCGCCGCGCCCTCGGGGCAGCGGTGATCGCCGGGGTGGCAGGCGGGTCGCGCTTCATTTGTCTGCATGCGACATAAGTCGCAACCAAAACGACGCAGCTCTCAGTCAGTACCGGAACATCCGCCGATCATGCGCGCCGCCGGCGGCTGGCTTCCGAGGCCGGCATCGCATAAATGCCGCGAAGACCGCGGTTGCGCCGCGCGCGCGCAAGGCACTTCGCAGCAGGGTGGGGCGGGGCGGGGGCGGTGAAGCGCGCGC
>DATIXW010000138.1:0-3724 GCA_035518135.1 Steroidobacteraceae bacterium | reverse complement strand
TCCAGTCCGCGGTCGTCGTACCTTCGGCTGCCGTGCGTCACGGCCCGAACGGCGACTACGTCTATGTGATCCATGCTGACCAGACAGCGCACATCCAGTTGGTGAAGACCGGACCGTCCGTCGACGACAAGATCTCGATCGCCTCCGGACTCAATGGTGGCGAGCGAGTGGTCACCGAGGGTGGAGATCGCTTGGTGGACGGCGCTACCGTGCGGCTGCCGGGCCAGAACCGGGGCCAAGGCGGACGCGGCCAGCATCGCTCGGGCGCGCAAGGCCGTCCGAGCAGCAACGCGGGCGGGTCGCGCGGCGGCAGCTCAGCGCTCGGCGAGTGAGCGTTCGCGGCGGCGCCCGGCGTCCTCGTTGCCCATGAGTCCCTCGCAACCCTTCATCCTGCGACCCGTTGCGACCTCGCTGTTCATGGTCGCGATCGTGCTCGCCGGCCTCGTGGGCTTTCACTTCCTGCCGCTGTCGGCGCTGCCCGAAGTGGACTATCCCACGATTCAGGTGCAGACCCTGTATCCGGGCGCGAGCCCGGAGGTGATGAGCCAAACGGTCACCGCACCGCTCGAGCGGCAGTTCGGAGAGATGCCGGGTCTGCAGCGCATGTCCTCGATCAGCGCAGCGGGAGCCTCGGTGCTCACCCTGCAGTTCACGTTGCAGATCTCGCTCGACGAGGCGGAGCAGGAAGTCCAGGCGGCAATCAATGCGAGCAGTGCCCTGCTGCCCACCGACCTGCCCGCGCCACCGGTCTATGCCAAGGTGAACCCGGCGGACGCTCCGATCCTGAGCCTGGCGGTCACCGCGAGCACCATGCCGCTGACGGACGCCGAGAACCTCATCGAGACACGGCTCGGGCAGAAGATCGCTCAGCTCCCCGGCGTGGGCCTGGTCACCGTGAACGGCGGCTCGCGTCCCGCCGTGCGCATTCAAGTGGACACGCAACTGCTCGCCTCGATCGGGCTCACCTTGGACCAGCTGCGCACGATCATCAGCAATCAAAATTCGAACACGGCCAAGGGCAGCTTCGACGGTCCGACGCGCGCCTACACGATCAACGCCAATGATCAGCTGTTCACCGTCGATGACTATCGCAGCCTGATCATTGCCTACCACAACGGAGCGCCCGTGCGCCTCTCCGACGTGGGCACCATCGTTCAGAGCTCCGAGAACGTGAAGCTCGGCGCCTGGGAGAACACTCACGCGGCCATCATCGTGAACGTGCAGCGCCAGCCCGGCGCCAACGTCATCGCGACCGTCGATGCGATCAAGGCGCAGCTGCCGACCTTGCTCGCCAGCCTGCCGCAGGGATTGCAGGTCGATGTGCTGACCGATCGCACGATCGGCATTCGCGCCTCGGTGCGCGATGTCGAGATCGAGCTCGTGCTCGCCGTGTTGCTGGTCGTGCTCGTGATCTTCCTCTTTCTGCACAGCCCGCAGGCGACCATCATCGCCGGACTCGCCGTGCCCATCTCGCTCATCGGCACTTTCGGTGCGATGTATCTGCTCGGCTTCAGCATCAACAACCTCTCGCTCATGGCGCTGACCATCGCCAGCGGCTTCGTCGTCGACGATGCGATCGTCATGATCGAGAACATCTCGCGCTATCTGGAAGCCGGAGAGCGCCCGTTGCAGGCCGCACTCAAAGGCGCACAGCAGATCGGCTTCACCATCATCTCCCTGACCGTGTCGCTGGTAGCCGTGCTCATACCGCTCCTTTTCATGGGCGATGTGGTCGGGCGGCTATTCCGCGAGTTCGCAGTGACGCTCGCGATCACCATCGTCATCTCGGCCGTGGTCTCCCTGACGCTCACCGCATCGCTGTCGGCCCGCTGGTTACGCCAGGAGCCGCACATTCCTCCGACCGGCATCGGCCATCACTGGCAGATTGCGTTCGACAAGGTAGTCGCGCGCTACGATGGGGCGTTGCAGTGGGTGTTCGAGCATCAGCGCGCGACGCTGCTCGTCGCGTTGCTCACGCTCGCTCTGACCGGAGTGCTCTATTACTTCATGCCGAAGGGCCTGTTTCCCACGCAGGACACTGGCCAGTTGCTCGCCGTGGTGCGCGCACGCCAATCGGTCTCCTTCGATCGCATGTCGCAGCTGCAGCAGCAGGTTGCACGCGCCATTCTGACGGACCCGGACGTACAGAGCCTGAGCTCATTCATCGGCGTGGACGGAGTCAACTCCACTGCCATTAACTCCGGGCGCATGCTCATCAATCTCAAGCCGTTCCATCAGCGGGCTGGCCAGGCCGTCATCGTAGCTCGCCTGCAGCAGCGCGTGGCCGAGGTGGCCGGTGTCGTCCTCTACCTGCAGCCGGTGCAGGATCTGACCATCGATGCGGAGTCCGGGCCGACTCAGTATCGCTTCGCGCTGCAAGGGGCGGATCCTGATCAAGTCACGAGCTGGACGGAGCGAACGGTCGCGAAGCTGCAGCAAAGCCCGGAGCTCCGTAACGTCGTTTCCGATACCTTGAACCAGGGACTGGCCGTCTTGGTGGACATCGATCGCGACACGGCGGGACGGCTCGCGGTCACCGCCGCCACCGTCGATGAGGCGCTCTACAGTGCCTTCGGGCAACGCATCATCTCCACGATCTTCACGGACACCAATGAGTATCGGGTGATCCTCGAGGAGAAGCCCGGCGTCGTGAGCTCGCCCCAGAACCTCGACCTCGTCAACATCGGCACGAGCGGTGGGCCCACGCCTCTCACCGCCCTCGCCGCCATCCGTGTGCAGAATGCGCCGCTGCAGATCAGCCGCGCGGGACAGTTTCCGGCTGCCACGATCGGTTTCGACACGGCTCCGGGCGTATCGCTCGGCCGCGCCGTCGCATCCATACGCGACGCGGAGCGCGCGATCGGCGTCCCACCCGCCATCACGACCGTGTTTCTCGGCGCCGCGAACGCCTACCAGGCCTCGCTCGCGAACGAGCTGTGGCTGATTCTTGCGGCGATCGTCTGCGTCTACATCGTGCTCGGCGTGCTCTACGAGAGCTACATTCACCCGCTCACGATCCTCTCGACATTGCCGTCGGCCGGAGTCGGAGCGCTGCTCGCGCTGCTGCTCACGGGCAGCGATCTCGATGTCATCGGCATCATCGGCATCGTCCTTCTGATCGGCATCGTCAAGAAGAACGCGATCATGATGATCGACTTCGCGATCGAGGCGGAACGCGAGGGCGGCAAGAGCCCTCGCGATGCGATTCACGAGGCGGCGCTGCTGCGCTTTCGGCCCATCCTCATGACGACGATGGCGGCTTTGTTCGCAGCGGTGCCGCTCATGCTCGGGACCGGGGTGGGACACGAGCTGCGCAGCCCGCTCGGAATCTCCATCTTCGGCGGCCTGATCGTGAGCCAGTTGCTGACACTGTTCACGACTCCGGTCATCTATCTCGCCTTTGACCGGCTCACCAAGCCCGCCGCCCACGAGTCGACGCCTCCGGGTAGCGGCATGGAGCCGATCCGGCCGTGAATCTGAGCGAGCCATTCCTGCGCCGTCCGGTCGGCACGACGCTGCTGACGGCCGGACTAGTGCTGGCCGGCATCGGCGCCTACTTCTTTCTGCCCGTCGCCTCGCTGCCGCAGGTCGATTTTCCGACCATTCAGGTGACGGCAGGGCTTCCGGGCGGTAGCCCACAGACCATGGCCGCCTCGGTCGCGGCGCCCCTTGAACGGCAGTTCGGACAGATCGCTGGCGTCACTCAGATGACGTCGGTGAGTAC
>DATIXW010000137.1:0-15948 GCA_035518135.1 Steroidobacteraceae bacterium | reverse complement strand
GCAGGCTTACCGCCTGCGTCACGACGCCACTCCGTGCACTGGCGCCGGCGATGTGCCTCGGCATCCTCGTCCTCGTGCCGCCCGCGCAGGCACAGGCGCCCCCTCCGACGCAAACGCAGCGCATCGACTACCTGATCAGCTCGGTTGAATCCATGGGTGCTGCGCAATTCATCCGCAACGGCACCACCTACGATGCGAAGGCGGCGGCGGATCACCTGCGGCTCAAGCGGCGCATGGCGGGCGCAAGCTGCGCGACCGCGGAAAATTTCATTCGCTACTGCGCCACGCAGTCCTCAGTCAGCGGCAAGCCCTATGAGATCCGGCTTCCCGACGGCACCGTGGTGAGCTCGGCCGCGTTCCTGCAGGGCAAGCTCGCGGACTTCGACCGCAGCCATGCGCCGGGCGGGTAAGCCGGTTTCACGGCCTGAAGGTGATCCTGCCCATCCTGAAATTCATCGCGACCCTTGCGGCCGCCCTGTTCGCCGGGGCCGCCTTGTACATCAACCTGGTCGAGCACCCGGCGCGCATGGGGCTCGAGACGCGATCCGCCGCGCTGCAGTGGAAGCCGAGCTACCACCGCGCGACCTGGATGCAGGCGCCACTGGCGCTTGTGAGCTTCCTGGCGGGACTTGGCTGCTGGGTGCTTGGCGCCGGCGGTCGCTGGGCGGTCGCAGCCCTCCTGATCGGCGCGGTCGTGCCTTTCACCTTCCTCGGCGTGATGCCCGTCAACCGCGCGCTCCTTGCGCCGGAGCGGGACCTCGCCTCGGTTGATACCCGCGCGCTGCTCGGTCGGTGGGCCCGGCTGCATGCGGTTCGCACGCTCCTCAGCTGCGCCGCCAGCGCCCTCTTCCTGTATCTCGCGGTGATCTGCTAAATACTGGCTGCGATGCCGGCGCGCCGCCCGACACTGGCCTCAGCGTCCCTGTCGGAAAGGCGCCACGGGGAGACCTCGCTCATGCGTGCCCTTCTGCCCTTGCTCTTCGCTGGCACACTCGCGGTGGCGCAGCCGAACACTGCACCGCCGCCGGACAACGGCGGACTGCTCGTCCCGGAAGGCTACGTCCTGCAGGTCCTGGGAGCGACCGACGGGCGCATCGCGATGCCCAAGGGCTGGTTCTACACGAACGCGGCCACGCCGAGCGGCTGGCAGTGGACCTTCTCGGCCGAGGACCCCAGGGCGGGCGCGTACGAGACCGGGCTGCGCATCCAGATGTTCATGCGGGTCGAGCAAGAGCTGAAGCGGTCGCGGGAGTCATTCGCCACCGCTTTCCTGGAGCAGCGGCGTAAGTCGGCGCACGTCCTCAGAGACTGCCCGATCCAGGACTTCGGCTCCTTCAAGCGTCAGTGCCTCGAGGTCCTGGAAGTCATCGGGGAGCCCTCCGGACAGAAGCAGTTTCACATCCTCTACACCGTCATGTGGCTCCGGGACATGGACATCGTGGCCGTCAGCACCTTCGGAGCGCCGCCGGAGAAATGGGACGCGGTGGCGGACATCACGAAGGTCATGTCAGAGTTCATCCTGATCGGAAAGAACCCCGGCAATTCCAACTGATGCGCCCTGCCCCGAGGAGCTCCATGACCCCTGCGGACCGGGCGCTGCTGCCCGCCGAGCTTAAGCAGTACCTGTACCTGCATATTCCGCTCGCGCAGGCGATGGCGCTCACGGTGGAGTCGGTGAGCCCGCAGTCGGTGGTGCTGCAGGCGCCGCTGCAGCCCAACATCAACCATCACGAGACGGTCTTCGGCGGCAGCGCCGCCTCGGTCGCCCTGCTCGCGGGCTGGTCGCTCCTGCACGTGCGGCTGCGTGCGCAGGGGCTCGAGAACCGCCTGGTGATCCAGCGCCACAGCATGGAGCACGAGCGCCCGATCCGCGGGCCCTTCACGGCGCGCGCGCAGCTGGATGAATCGGAGCGCTGGGAGTCGTTCCTTGAGATGCTCACGCGCCGCGGCAAGGCCCGCGTCACGGTGAACACGCTCCTGGAGCACTCCGGCGAGCGCGTCGGACGCCTGCTCGGGGAGTTCGTGGCGCTGCGCACCACGCAGCGCTGAAGCGCGTTTACCTCACCTGCCTGGAGCCTCCATGTCCACCTACCAGCTCGCCCAGCTGAACGTCGGCATCATCAAAGGACCGATGGACTCCCCCGTCATGGCCGAGTTCGCGGCCAGCCTCGCGCGCATCAACGCGCTCGCGGATGCTGCCCCGGGCTTCGTGTGGCGGCTGCAGACCGAGGCCGGCGATGCCACCGCGATCCGCCCCTTCCCCGATCCGAACCTGCTCCTGAACATGTCCGTGTGGCGCGACCTCGCCTCGCTCACCCAGTACGTGTATCACTCGGCGCACCTGGTGCTGATGCGCCGGCGCCGCGAGTGGTTCGAGCGCATGACGCAGCCCTACCTCGTGCTGTGGTGGGTGCCCGCCGGCCACCGCCCGGGGATCGCGGAGGCGGTCGGGCGGCTCGAGCGGCTGCGCAGCGAAGGACCCGGGCCGGCCGCCTTCACCTTTCGCGCGGCGTTCCCCGCGCCCGACGCAGGCGCGGCGCCTGTGGTCGACGCGGGCGAGACGTGCCCGGCCGCGTGAGGGGCAAGCGCCGCTCTAGCGCAGCGCCTCGCGCAGTTCGGCCTTCAGGTCCTCCACGTCCTCGACCCCCACGGAGAGCCGGATGAGCCCGGCGCTGATGCCGAGGGAGTCGCGCATCGCCTGCGGGAGCGAGGCGTGCGTCATGATGGCCGGGTGCTCGATCAGGCTCTCGACGCCACCCAGGCTCTCGGCGAGGGAGAACAGGTGGCAGCGCTCGAGCGCGCGGCGCGCGGCGGGCAGCCCCCCGCGCAGCACCGCGGTCACGATACCCCCGTAGCCGCCACGCATCTGGCGCACGGCGAGCGCGTGCTGCGGATGACTGGCAAGTCCCGGGTAGTACACGCGCTCCACCGCCGGGTGTGCCTCGAGGAACTGCGCGACCGCGAGCGCGTTGGCACAGTGCCGCTCCATGCGCAGCGCGAGCGTCTTGATGCCGCGCAGGGTGAGGAAGGAGTCGAAGGGGCCGGGTACCGCGCCGAGCGCGTTCTGCAGGTACCCGAGGCGCTCGGCGAGCTCCGGGGCCCCCGCGCGCACCACCGCCGCACCGCCGATCGAGTCGGAGTGGCCGTTGAGGAACTTGGTGGTCGAGTGCAGCACCAGGTCGAAGCCGTGCTCGAGCGGGCGCTGCAGGTAAGGGGTGGCGAAGGTGTTGTCGCATACGCTGAGGATGCCGCGCCGGCGCGCCACGGCGGCGACCGCGGACAGGTCGACGAGCTTCAGGAGCGGGTTGGTCGGGGTCTCGACCCAGATCAGGCGCGTGTCGGGACGCAGCGCGCCCTCGAGCGCGGCCGGGTCCGACAGGTCCGCGAACGTCACCTCAAGAGCGGCCGAGCGCTTGCGCACGTTCTCGAACAGCCGGTAGCTGCCGCCGTAGAGATCGTGCATCGCCACGATGTGCGCGCCGGCATCGAGGAGCTCGAGGATCGTGGCGCTGCCGGCCATGCCGGAGGCGAAGGCGAAGGCCGCCGCCCCACCCTCGAGGTTCAGCAGCGAGGCCTGCAACGCATCGCGCGTCGGGTTGTGGGTGCGCGAGTACTCGTAGCCCTTGTGCACGCCCGGGCTCGACTGCACGTAGGTCGAGGTGGCGTAGATCGGCGGCATCACCGCCCCGGTGAGCGGATCGGGACGCTGACCGCCGTGGATCACGCGCGTGGCAAACCTCAGGTCCTTGCGGTCGTCACTCATGCACGTCTGGCACCTTGGTGGTCACTGCTTGCGGCGCAGCCAGTTGAGCAGGTCGATGCGGGTGATGAGTCCCTGGAACTCCTGGCCGTGCATCACGATGGCCACCAGGCCGCGCTTGAAGATCTCCATCAGCTGCGCGATAGGGGCATCGGCGGGCACCGTGACCAGGTGGCTCGTCATGGCGCGCGTCACCGGCTCGTTGAAATGCTCGGGGTTGGCGATGACCTCGAGCAGGATGTCTTCCTCGTCGACGATGCCGACGATGCGGCCCTCCTGCATCACCGGCACCTGCGAGACGTCGTAGAGCTTCATGCGCCGGTACGCCGCCATGACCGTCTCGGTGGCATTGACGGTGATCGCGGCGCGCTCGGTGTGGCGGCGCGCGATGAGGTCGCGCAGGTCCCCGAGCTGTGCGCGCTCGCTGAAGCCCTGGTCGAGCATCCAGTAGTCGTTGTAGACCTTGGAGAGGTACTTGTTGCCGCTGTCGCACACGAAGGTGACGACGCGCTGCGGCTCGCGCTGCGCGCGGCAGTAGCGCAGCGCGGCCGCGAGCAGCGTGCCGGTGGAGGTGCCCGCGATGATGCCCTCCTTCTTCAGCAGCTCGCGGCAGGTGCGGAACGCCTCGGCGTCGGGGATGGAAAAGGCCTGCGCCACGCGCGAAAAATCCCCGACCGGTGGCACCGAGTCCCCGCCGATCCCCTCGACCAGCCACGGGGTCATCTTCTCCGGGAGTTTCCCGGTCGTGGCGTAGCTTGCAAGTCCCGAGCCGAGCGGATCGGCGAGCAGCAGGCGCACCGCGGGGGCGGTACGCGCGAAGTAATGCGTGAGTCCGGCGAGCGTGCCCCCGGTGCCCGCGCCGCACACCACCGCATCCAGGCGCTGTCCCGTCTGCTGCCAGATCTCCGGGGCGGTCGTCTCCTCGTGCGCCTGCGCGTTGGCGGGGTTGCCGAACTGGTTGACGAAGTAGGCCCCGGGCGTCTCGCGCGCCAGGCGCTCGGCGAGGTCGCGGTAGTACTCCGGGTGACCCTTGCTCACGTCCGAGCGGGTCATCCTGACTTCCGCGCCCATCGCCTTCAGGTGAAAGATCTTCTCCTGGCTCATCTTGTCCGGGATCACGAGCAGCAGCCGATAGCCCTTCTGTGCCGCCACCAGCGCAAGCCCGAGGCCGGTGTTGCCGGCGGTCGCCTCGATCAGCATCGCACCGGGTTGGATGAGCCCGGCGCGCTCGGCCGCCTCGATCAGGTAGAGCCCGACGCGGTCCTTGATGGAGCCGCCGGGATTCTGGTTCTCGAGCTTGAGGAACAGCTCGCACGGGCCGGTGTCGAGACGCCGCGCGGCCATGAGCGGCGTGTTACCGATCATCTCCAGTACGTTGCTGTAGCTCGCTGCGGGCATGGAAGGGCGCGATTGTACGCCGAAAGTGCCGCGCGGCCCGCGGCATCGGGCAAGCTCACCCCCGCGGTGCCTCAGGTGGTGCCGACAATCAGTCCGGCCGCGATCCAGTTGCGCAGGAACCCCGCCGCCTCGAGCGGCGCCTGCGTGTCACCGACCTGCTCGCACAGCAGCTCGCACAGCTCTCCGAACGGCCAGCCGCTGCGTGCGGCATCGAGCGCCGCCGCCTCGGTGTTGGCGAGCGAGCGATAGTAGGTCGTGAGCTCCTGGCGCCACAGCAGCCACTGCTGCGCCTCGGCGGCATAGGCGGCCGCGGGCCGCTCAGCGTCCGCGGTGAGCGCCTGCCAGATCTGCGGCGCGTTCCAGTGCAGCGCCAGGCGCGCAACGCTCGGGTGCCACTCAAAGCGCAGCTGCCCCCAGCGCTCGGGCGGCACGCGCGCGAGCGCCTCGGCGCGGAGCGCGGTGGCATCGGGCGCATCGAACGCGGTGGTCATGGCCCACTCCCAGCGTGCCAGCTCGGCCAAAAGAGGCGCGCCGGCGTAGGCCTCGTGGCTGGCGAGGAAGCTGGCGAGCTCAGCCCCGTAGTAGCGGATGGAGAAGAACGGGGAGTCGTGCGTGCGCACGTATGCTTCGGCGAGCGCATGAAAATCGGCGTCGAGGAGCTTGGCGAGCGCTGCGTAGTTGCCCGCCAGCGCCTCCTGCAGGCGGCTCAGGTAGGCGTGCCCGTAGATGCCGAGGCGGGTGGCCACCGGCACCTTGGCGCTGCCGTGCACGTGCGCCTCGACCGCGCGGCTGCCACGCAGCAGGTAGTCCTGGAAATGCTCCTGCACGAGGCTGAGCGCGCTCATGAGCCGACCGCCCGGCGTGCGGGCTGCGCGGTGAGGGTGCGCGCGGCGAGCGCGCGGGCCTGCTCGAGCTCGGCGCACAGCTCGGCCAGCGGCGGGATGTGGTCGTCGCGCTCGATCATGGTCGATACCGCGCCGCAGTGTCTGAGCGCGGCCGCGTAGAGCTCCCACACCGGGTCCGGCACCGGGTGGTCGTGGGTGTCGACCAGGTAGTCGCCGTGGTTCTCGTGCCCGGCGAGGTGAATCTGCTGCACGCGCTCGGCCGGCACCGCGGCGAGGTATGCGTGTGCATCGAACTCGTGGTTCACCGAGCTCACGTAGATGTTGTTGACGTCCAGCAGCAGCAGGCAGTCCGCTCCGAGCGCCACCTCGCGCAGGAACTCCCACTCGGTGAGGCGCGAGTCGCGGAAGGCGACGTAGCTGGAGACATTCTCGAGCAGGATGCGGCGCCCGAGGATGTCCTGCACGGTGCGCACGCGCTCGATGACATGCCGCAGGGCCTCCTCCGTGTAGGGCAGCGGCAGCAGGTCGTGCGTGTTGCGCCCGGCAACACCGGTCCAGCACAGGTGATCGGACACCCACGCGGGCTCGATGCGCGCGGCGAGCGTGCGCAGCTGCTCAAGATAGGTGCGATCCAGAGGCGCCGTGCTGCCGATGGACAGCGACACCCCGTGCAGGGCGAGCGGGTAGCGCTCGCGGAAGCGCATAAGGTAGTGCAGCGGCTTGCCACCGGGGACGAGGTAGTTCTCGGTGAGCACCTCAAGCCAGTCGATGTGCGGGCGTTCCGCGAGGATCGCCTCGTAATGATCGACCCTGAGGCCCAGGCCGAATCCGAGCGAGGGGTGCGTGAGCACAGGTGGAGGGCGGGCCGGGCGCCCGGCAGGCGCCCGGCCCGCCATGCGCTACTTGGCTTTGGCCTTGGCGGCGTCGCATTCCGCCTTGGTCATCTCCATGAACCCCTTGCCCTTGCAGGAGTTCTGGCCCTTGCAGGCGTTGTTCGCGCTCTTGCAGGCAGAGTGTCCCTTGCAGGAGTTGACGCCTTCGCACTTCACCTTGGCTTCATCGGCAGTGGCGGTGCTCACCGCCGCGGCCGAAAACATCACCGCGGCAGCCGCGGCCAGGGCGACACCGGACAGCATTCTGGAACTCATTCGTTCTCTCCTCAGAAAGGACTAAGACGCACCGGATTGTACGCCGGGCGGGGATGGGCCGGCGGCGTGTCGCACCGGCCCGACCTCGGCACGGCAAAGAGGCGCCCGGCGGCGCCTTAGCGCGCGCACTCGTCCAGTAGACCGGGGATCGCGCTACTGGATTGCAGCGCGCTGCCGCGCGCGGCTTGAGGCGGCGCAAACCGGTATGCGGCGAATCGAGTAAACTTTCACGACCTGCGCCTGCCTCCCCTTTAAGCCCGCTACCACAGCCCTCAGGATGAGTGACGCAATGACCGACGCCTCCCGTGACAACATCTGCCTGCGAGGCGCGCGCCAGAACAACCTAAAGAACCTCGATCTGGACATCCCGCTGAACGAGCTGATCGTCGTCACCGGGGTCTCCGGTTCGGGCAAGTCCTCGCTCGTCTTCGACACGCTCTACGCGGAAGGACAGCGCCGTTACGTCGAGACCTTCTCGCCCTACGCGCGGCAGTTCCTCGATCGCATGGACAAGCCGCAGGTCGACTCCATCGCCGGCATCCCGCCGGCGATCGCCATCGACCAGACCAACCCGGTGCGCACCTCGCGCTCCACCGTCGGCACGATGACCGAGCTCAACGATCACCTGAAGCTGCTGTTCGCGCGCATCGGCGCGCTCTACTGCCAGCGCTGCGGCAAGCCCGTGCGCCAAGACAGCCCCGAGAGCATTTACGAGGACCTGAGCGCGCGCGCCCGCGCGACCGGCGACCCGCGCCTGCTCATCACCTTTCCCGTGCCGGTGCCGGCGAACTTCAGCATCGAGGAGGTGCGCGGGCTGCTCGAGCGGCAGGGCTACACGCGCTACTTCGGCGAGCCCGCCAGCAGCGCCCCTGCGCCGGTGGTTGCGCGGCGCGGCGCCAAGCGCGCGCGCGCTGCGGCGAGCACGCCGGCGCTCACCCTGGAGGTGGTGCAGGATCGGCTGCGCGCGGGATCCGCCGAGCGCGGCCGGGTGCTCGAGTCGCTCGAGGCGGCGCTGCGCGTCGGTCGCGGGCGCGTCAACGTGCAGGTCATCGATGCGGCCGAGCCGCCGCAGCACCTGGACAGCTGGCGTTACTCGAGCGAGCTGCACTGCGCGCAGTGCGACCTCGCCTACCGCACGCCGGCCCCGAGCCAGTTCTCCTTCAACTCCCCGCTCGGGGCCTGCGAGACCTGCCGCGGGTTCGGGCGCACCATCGGCATCGACTACGGGCTCGTCATACCCGATGAGACGCGCACGCTGCGCGCCGGCGCCATCAAGCCCTGGCAGACCAAGTCCTACGCGGAGTGCCAGGAAGACCTGGAGAAGTTCGCCAAGCTGCGCGGCATCCCGCTCGATACGCCCTGGCGCGAACTGCCCGCCCCGGCGCGCGAGTGGGTGATCGAGGGCGAGGGCGCCTGGTCGAAGAAGGTCTGGTATGGGGCGAAGCGCTTCTTCGCCTGGCTCGAGACGCGTGCCTACAAGATGCACGTGCGCGTGCTCCTGTCGCGCTACCGCGCCTACACCCCCTGCACCGCCTGCGACGGGGCGCGCTTGAAGAGCGAAGCGCTCCTGTGGCGCATCGGCGATGCGGCGCTCGCCACCGCCACGCTCGGGGACACGCCGCGCTTCCGGCCCCGCGGCGTCGAGTGGAGCGCGGCGACGCTGGCCGCGCTTCCGGGGCTCTCGCTCCACGACCTGGTACTCCTGCCGGTGGAGCGCAGCTACCAGTTCTTCCGGAGCCTCAAGCTCCCCGCACCGCTCGATGAGGCGAGCGAGCTGTTGCTCGGGGAGATCCGCGGGCGCTTCCGCTACCTGGTCGACGTCGGGCTCGGTTACCTCACCCTCGAGCGCCAGTCGCGCACGCTCTCGGGCGGGGAGGTGCAGCGCATCAACCTGACCACCGCCCTCGGCACCTCCCTCGTCAACACGCTCTTCGTGCTCGATGAGCCCTCGATCGGGCTGCACCCGCGCGACATGCGGCGCGTCATCGGCGTGATGAAGCGCCTGCGCGATGCCGGCAACTCCCTCGTCGTGGTCGAGCACGACCCGCAGATCATGCTCGAGGCGGACCGGGTGCTCGACCTCGGACCCGGCGCCGGCGAGCGCGGCGGCGAGGTGGTGTTCTTTGGCAGCCCCGCGGCGATCCGCGCCCATCCGGCCTCGCTCACCGGGCAGTACCTGAGCGGGGCAAAGTCGGTCGCCGCGGTGCGCGCCCCCGCCCCGCGCGCCCGCGCGCTCCCCCCCGGCGGCGGGGTCGTGGCCGAGGCGCGCTCGAACCGCTGGCTCGAGCTGAAGGGGGCGTGCGAGCACAACCTGAAGAACCTCGACGTGCGCATTCCGCTCAAGCGCCTGGTGTGCGTCACCGGGGTCTCGGGCTCGGGCAAGTCGACGCTGGTGGAGGATGTGCTGTATCCGGCGCTGCTGAAGTACCGCGGCAAGCCGACGGAGGCGCCGGGGCAGTTCAGTGGCCTTGCGGGGGCGGAGCTCATCGATGACGTCGTCATGGTTGATCAGAACCCGATCGGCCGCACCACGCGCTCAAATCCTGCGAGCTACGTCGGCGCCTTCGACGCGATCCGCGCACTCTTCGCCGCGGAGCCCGCGGCCCAGGAGCGCAAGTACACCCCCGGCACTTTCAGCTTCAACTCCGGCAACGGCCGCTGTCCGACCTGCAGCGGCAACGGCTTCGAGCATGTGGAGATGCAGTTCCTCTCCGACGTGTACCTGCGCTGCCCGGACTGCGACGGCCGGCGCTACCGCGAGGAGGTGCTCGACATCCGCCGCGAGGGCGCGAGCGGACGGCGCCTGAACATCGCCGAGGTGCTGAACCTCACCGTCACCGAGGCGCGCGCCTTCTTCGCCGACGCCCCCGAGGTGGCCCAGCGCCTCGCGCCACTCGAGGACGTGGGACTGGAGTACCTGAAGCTCGGGCAGCCGGTGCCGACGCTCTCGGGCGGGGAGGCGCAGCGGCTGAAGCTCGCCGGCCACCTGGCCGAGGCCGGCTCGGTGCTCTCGAGCATCACCCACCGCGGCAAGCTGTTCCTGTTCGATGAGCCGACCACCGGATTGCACTTCGAGGATGTGGCGAAGCTGCTGAGGGCCTTCCGCAAGCTCCTGGTCGCCGGCCACTCGCTCCTGGTCATCGAGCACAACCTCGATGTCATCGGCGCCGCCGACTGGATCATCGACCTGGGACCTGAGGGCGGGGAGCGCGGCGGGGAGATCGTATGCGCGGGCACCCCGGCGCAGGTGCGCGCGACGGCGCGCTCCTTCACCGGCCAGGCGCTCGAGGCCTACGCGCACGCGCTCGCGCCGCCGCCGGCCGTGGCGGAGCCGGCCGTGGCGGAGCCGGCTGCGCGCTATGGGGCACGCGCTGCGCGCAACGCGATCGTCATCCACAACGCGCGCGAGCACAACCTGAAGAATATCGACGTGGAGATCCCGCGCGATCGCTTCACCGTCGTGACCGGGGTGTCGGGCTCGGGCAAGTCGACGCTCGCCTTCGACATCCTCTTCAACGAGGGCCAGCGCCGCTACCTCGAATCACTCAACGCCTACGCGCGGCAGTTCGTGCAGCCGGCCGCCCGACCCGACGTGGACGCGATCTTCGGCATTCCGCCCACGGTGGCGATCGAGCAGCGCACCAGCCGCGGCGGGCGCAAGAGCACCGTCGCGACGCTCACCGAGATCTATCACTTCCTGCGCCTGCTGTACGTGAAGCTCGGCACCCAGTACTGCCCCGACTGCGACGTCGCGATCGAGCCGCAGAGTCCGGCCTCCATCGCCGCGCGGCTGCTGCGCGATTACCGCGGCCGGCGCATCACCCTCCTCGCCCCCCTGATCCTCGCACGCAAGGGCTACTATACGGACCTGGCGAAGTGGGCGGCCAAGAAGGGTTTCCGGCACCTGCGCGTCGACGGACAGCTCCTGCCCACCTCGCCCTGGCCGCGCCTGTCGCGCTTTCGCGAGCACACGCTCGAGCTGCCGGTGGCCGAGGTCGACGTCAGCGTGCGCAACGAGGCGGCGCTGCGCACCAACCTCACGCGCGCCCTCGACTTCGGCAAGGGCCTGGTGCACGTTCTGGGACCGAAGGGCGGCCGCGTCACGGTTTTCTCCACCAAGCGCGCCTGCCCGGACTGCGGCCGCAGCTTCGGCGAGCTCGACCCGCGCCTGTTCTCCTTCAACTCCAAGCACGGCTGGTGCGAGGCCTGCTTCGGCACCGGGGTGCAGATGCCCGGCTTCGACGCGGAACAAAGCGGCGAGGAGCGCTGGTGGAACGAGTGGTACGCGCGCGAGACGCGCCCCTGCGGCAGCTGCCGCGGCGAGCGCCTGAACCCCACCGCCCTCGCCGTGCGCTTCCGCGAACGCTCGATCGCCGCGCTGTGTGCCGAGCCTGTGGACGCGGCTGCCGAGTTCCTCGGCAGGCTGCGCCTCGCAACGCGCGAGCGCGACATCGCGCGCGACCTGCTGGCGGAGATCCGTGCGCGGCTGAAGTTCCTCGAGCGCGTGGGGCTCGGCTACCTGCAGCTCGACCGCGCCGCCCCGACGCTCTCGGGAGGCGAGGCGCAGCGCATCCGCCTCGCCGCGCAGCTCGGCTCGAACCTGCAGGGCGTGTGCTACGTGCTCGATGAGCCGACCATCGGGCTGCACCCGCGCGACAACGCGATCCTGCTCGATTCCCTGAGCGAGCTCGCCGGTCACCGCAACACCCTGGTGGTGGTCGAGCACGACGAGGACACGATCCGCCGCGCCGATCACGTGCTGGACTTAGGTCCCGCCGCGGGCGTGCGCGGCGGGGAGCTGGTCGGCTGCGGCACGGTGCAGGACCTGATCAGGAACCCGCGCTCGACCACCGGGCGCTTCCTGCGTGCACCGCTGCTGCATCCGGCGCAGCCGCTGCGCGCCGTGCACGCCGCCACCCCCGTGCTGACACTCGAGCGCGTCACGCTGCACAACGTGCGCGGCATCGACGTGCGCATCCCGCTCGCGCGGCTGGTGGTGATCACCGGCGTCTCCGGCTCGGGTAAGTCGACCGTCGCACGCGACGTGCTGTACGCAAACCTGAAGCGCCTGCTGGGCGAGAATGCGCCCCGGGAGGCGCGCCGGCGCCGCGCCGCGGTCCCCGAGCTGCACGGCTGCGCGGCGGTGCGCGGCCTGGAGCACCTCGATCGGGTGCTCGAGGTCGACCAGACGCCGATCGGCAAGACCCCGCGCTCCTGCCCGGCCACCTACATCGGCTTCTGGGACGAGATCCGCCGCATCTACGCCGGCACCACCGAGGCGCGCATCCGCGGCTACACCACCAGCCGCTTCTCCTTCAACACCGCCGGCGGGCGCTGCGCGGCCTGCGAGGGCCAGGGGGTGAAGACGATCGAGATGAGCTTCCTGCCGGACGTGAAGGTGCTGTGCGATGTGTGTGCGGGAGCGCGCTTCAATTCCGAGACGCTCGCGGTACGCTGGCGCGAGAAGAGCATCGGCGAGGTGCTCGCGATGAACGTGGACGAGGCGCTCGGCTTCTTCGCCGCGCACCCGCGCGTGCATCACGCCCTGAAGCTGCTGCAGGACGTGGGCCTCGGCTACCTGACGCTCGGCCAGCCGAGCCCGACGCTCTCGGGGGGCGAGGCGCAGCGCATCAAGCTGGTCACCGAGCTTGCGAAGGTGCGCGCGGACGTGGCGCCGCATCCGCGCCAGAAGAGCCGCCGCACGCTCTACGTGCTCGATGAGCCGACCGTGGGCCTGCACATGGCCGACGTCGAGAAGCTCACCCACGTGCTGCACCGCCTGGTGGCCGCCGGCAACAGCGCGGTGGTGATCGAGCACAACCTCGACGTCATGGCGGAGGCGGACTGGATCATCGACCTCGGCCCCGAGGCGAGCACCGCGGGCGGGCGCATCGTGGCGCAGGGAACGCCGGCACAGGTGGCGGCGCGGCGCCGTCACTCGCACACCGGGCGCGTGCTGGATGCGTTCCTGCGCGAGCGCACGCTGCCGGTGGCGGCGGCCGGCTGAAAGGCGCGACCTTCAGGGGGTTCATGCTGCACCCCCGGGCCCCGCTCGGCCTCGCACGCCTGCCGGCGCTGGCCGGCGCCACGCGGACTCGCTGCTGCTGAGCTTTCCCTACGCGAAAGGCGCCTTCCGCGGCACGCTGCTGCTGAAGTCCCGGGTGGCCGACGGCGCCTGGTCGACCTTCGCCCGCTACCGCCTGCAGCGCGGCGCGCCCCGGCAGTAGTACGCTTAGGCCCATGGCTCACGATCTGGTCTGCTGGAAGTGCGGCGCCTCGCTCAGCGAGCTGACCCTGCCGCTGCGCCGCCTGGAAGAGTGCCCGAAGTGCCGCGCGGAGCTGCACGTGTGCCGCATGTGCGTCGATTACGACACCCGGGTCGCCAAGCACTGCCGGGAACCCACCGCGGAGGAGGTGAGCGACAAGACGCACGCCAACTTCTGCGACCACTTCAAGCCGCGGCCCGCCGCCTACACGCCCCCCAACACCGCCGAGGTCGAGGCCGCCAGGAGCGCGCTCGACCAGCTCTTCGGCAAGCGCTGAGGCGTTGCCCTCGCCTCACCGCGTGCAGCGCCCGGCATGGCGCATCGGCGCAGCTTTCACCTTAAACTCGCGGGAATAATACCCCCGGTGGCGTACGCACGAACGCGGCCGCCCTGAGCAAGTGGGAGCTGCCTCATGATGCGGATACCGAGCCGACTTTGCGTGCGCTGGCTGGCGCTTTTCACCCTCGGCGCCCCGGCCCTTGCCGGACTCGCCCCCGCGGCAACCGCCGCGGCGGATGCCGTTGCGGCCACCGGCGGACACGCCTGGGAGGCGGGCGACAGCCCGGAAACACTCGAGGCCTGGGTGAACGCGCACCTCAAGCGCGCCGATGCCGCCGTGGCGCGGCTGCTCGCGGTCAAGGGCGCGCGCACGGTCGACAACACGGTCGCGGCCTACGACGAGGCGCTCAGCGCGCTCATCGACACGCAGGCGCAGGCCCAGGTGCTCTACGGCGTCGGCGCCACGAAGGAACTGCGCGACAAGGCGCAGGCGCTGACGCAGAAGGCGAGCGCCGCTGCGACCGCGCTCAATCTCAACCCCGCGGTCTACAAGGCCCTGAGCGCCGTGCCGCGCCCGCCCGATGCGGGCGTACGCCACTACCTCGAGCGCACGCTCCTGGAGTACCGCCTGGCCGGCGTCGACCGGGACGAGGCAACGCGCGCCAAGATCAAGGCGCTGCAGGACCAGATCACCGAGCGCGGGCTCGCCTTCGAGCGCACGGTGCACGATGACGTGCGCAGCATCCTGGTCGAGCCTTCCCAGCTTGCCGGCCTGCCGCCGGACTACCTCGCCACGCACAAGCCCGACGCCAGCGGCAAGGTGAAGATCACCACCGACCCCCCCGATGCCTACCCGGCGCTGAAGTTCGCCGACAACGAGGACCTGCGCCACCGGCTGTGGCTCGTCGACCACCAGGTCGGCTACCCGGCCAATACCGAGCTGCTGCGCAGCCTGCTCGCGGCGCGCCAGGAGCTCGCGCACCTGCTCGGCTATGCGACCTGGGCGGACTTCGCGATGGCGGACCAGATGATCGGCTCGCCGGCAAAGCTCGCGCAGTTCCTGAAGCAGGTGGATGACGCCGCGCGCGGGCCGGCGGCGCGCGAAGACGCCGCGCTCCTTGCGTTCGTGCAGCAGAAGGATCCGGCGGTGAAGAAGATCAACGCCGCGGACATGCGCTACTGGCAGGAGCAGTACCGGCGCGCCAAGTTCAACTTCGACTCGCAGAGCGTGCGCCCCTACTTCCCCTACGCGGCGGTCGAGCGCGGCGTCATCGACACCGCCGCGCGGCTGTTCCACGTGCAGATCAAGCCGGTGACGGGACTAAAGACCTGGCACCCCTCCGTCACCACCTACGCGGTGTACGACGGGGCGACCAAGCTCGGCACCATCTACCTCGACATGCACCCGCGCGAGGGCAAGGACAAGTGGTTCTCCACCTCTCCCCTGAACCTCGGCGTGCACGGGCGCCAGCTCCCCGACGGCGCCCTGGTGTGCAACTTCCCCGGCGGCACGGCCGGGGATCCGGGCCTGATGCAGTACGGCGACGTGGTGGTGTTCCTGCACGAGTTCGGCCACCTCATGCATCACATCATCGGCGGGCAGAACCGCTTCGCTGGCGAGGGCGCCTTCAACATCGAGGGGGACTTCATCGAGGCCCCCTCGCAGATGCTCGAGGAGTTCTTCCACGACTACGGGGTGCTCACCACCTTCGCGCACCACTACCAAAGCGGCGCCGTGCTGCCGCAGGAGCTGTACGTACGCATGACGCGCGCCGACACCTACGCGCGGGCGAGTGATCAGCTGCGCCAGCTGATGTACACCGCGGCCTCACTCGATTACCACACCATGCCGCCGGCGACGATGAACTTCGATCAGGTGTGGCAGCACGACTTCGAGCGCTACAACACCAGCGCCTACGTGAGCGGGGATCACTTCTGGGCGTCGTTCACCCACCTGAACGGCTACAGCTCCAACTACTACACCTACGTGCTGGACAAAGTGATCGCGCTGGATTTCTTTGCGCAGTTCGACCCGAAGAACCTGATCGGCGGGCCGACCGGCATGCGCTACCGCAACCGCGTGCTGGCCCCGGGCGGCTCACGCCCGGCGGCGACCCTCGTGCACCGCTTCCTCGGGCGCGATATGAACCTCGATGCCTACCAGCGCTGGATGCTCGAGGAGTTCCAGGGAACGGCTACGGTTTCTTCATCCGCTCACTGAGGCGCTCGAGGAGCTTCGAGAACGGCGAGTT
>DATIXW010000136.1:0-7002 GCA_035518135.1 Steroidobacteraceae bacterium | reverse complement strand
TGCGCGAGGAATACGTGCCGGGCCTGCGCACCACGCTCGCCGCCGAGGCGCTGCCCGATGGCAAGGCCTACTACCGCGCCAAGATCCGCGAGTTCACGACTCTCGACATGGAGCCGGAGGCGATCCACCAGCTCGGGGTGGCGGAGGTCGAGCGGCTGCACGCGGCCATGATCGAGCAGATGCATGCCGCGGGCTTCACCGGCGACTTTGCGCAGTTCCTGCACTTTCTGCGGACCGATCCGCGCTTCTACGCCAAGACCCCCGAGGAGCTGCTGATGCGGGCGGCCTGGATCGCCAAGCGCTTCGATGGCAAGGCGTCGCAGTACTTCGGCTACCTGCCGCGCGCGCGCTTCGCCATCCGTCCCGTGCCCGATGACCTGGCGCCGTTCTACACCGCCGGTCGCGGCGGGGCCGGCGTGTACCTGCTGAACACCTACGATCTGCCCAACCGCCCGCTCTTTAACCTCACGGCGCTCACGCTGCACGAGTCCGCGCCCGGGCATGCCTTCCAGATCCCGATCGCCATGGAACACAAGGACCAGCCGGCGTTCCGCCAGCTCACCTACATCTCCGCCTACGGGGAGGGCTGGGCACTGTACTGCGAGGAACTCGGGACCGAGATGGGGATGTACGACACCCCCTACGACCGCTTCGGCATGCTCGGCTACCAGATCTGGCGCGCGGCGCGCCTGGTCGTGGACACCGGCATCCACTCCCAGGGCTGGACGCGCGAGCAGGCGCTCGAGTACTTCCGTCAGTACACGGCGCTGCCGGAGCACGAGATCGGCACCGAGATCGACCGCTACATCGCCTGGCCGGGGCAGGCGCTCTCGTACTACCTGGGTGAGCGCGCCATCCTCGAGGCGCGCGCGCGCGCGGAGAAGGCGCTGGGTGAGCGCTTCAACGTGCGCGCCTTCCACGACGCGGTGCTCGAGCTCGGCTCCGTCCCGCTGCCGATCCTGACGGCCCGCATCGAGCGCTTCATCGCCGAGGGCGGCCGCGGGCCGTACCCGGACATGGAGTAGCCGCGTGAGTTGGGGTTACCATTGGCACAAGGCTCGTTTCTCACGGTTCTTCGTAAAGGAGAGGCTATGAAAGGCTCGACAGGGTGGGTGGCGCTCGCGGCGGCGCTCGGGTTCCTCGCGCTGCAGGCGCCGCCGGCGCTCGCGACAAACAGTCAGCAGGACAAGATGAGCACGTGCAACGCGGACGCCACCAGCAAGGGGCTCAAGGGCGATGAGCGCAAGGCCTACATGAAGAGCTGCCTGTCGGACGCGCCCGCGCCGGCGGCCAAGGGCAACAGTCAGCAGGAAAAGATGAAGAGCTGCAACGCCACGGCCACCACCAAGGGGCTCAAGGGCGATGAGCGCAAGGCCTTCATGAGCACCTGCCTCTCCGGCAGCAGCACGGCACACTGAAGGCTCACCTCTGAAGAGGGCCTGCCGCCGGGGTGAGCCCCGGCGGCAGGTAGCTCCTAAAGGTCAGCTTCCGCCGAACGGGCGGATGAAGCGGCGTGCAAAGTCCTCCATCACGCGCTTCTTCGCATCAAGACCCGAGCGCTCACCGACGGTGTACTTGAAGGGATAGCTCACGCCCCCGCTCATGCCCGCTGCGTGCAGGCGCTGGAAGGTCGCGAGGTCCGGGGGCGTTGAGAGCCCGATGATCGTCTCGAAGGGCACCTGCTCGCGCTGCGCCGCCTGGCGCAGGCGGCGGAACTCGGCGAGGATCCCCGGCACCTCCTCGGGCGTGTTGCCCGCGCCGATCCAGCCGTCGGCCTTCTCCGCCGCGCGCTTGAGCGCCACGGGCGCGACGCCTCCGGTGAAGATCGGCACGGTGCGCGCAGGCGCCGGGGAGATCTCGAGCGCGGGGAAGTCGATCAGTGCGCCGTGGTGTTCCACCATGCCGCCGCGCCAGAGCTTGCGCAGCACCTCGAGCTGCTCATCGAAGCGTTTGCCGCGGGTGTGGAAGTCAACGCCGTAGATGTCGAACTCGTCCTTCATCCACCCCGTGCCGGCGCCGAGGATGAAGCGGTGGTTGCTGAGGATCGCCAGCGTCCCGGTGGCGCGCGCCACTTCGAAGATGTTGCGCAGCGGCAGCACGTAGACCGCCACCGAGAAGCGGATGCGGCGCGTGACCGCGCTGATGGCACCGATCGTGGCCCAGCAGTCCGGGTACCAGGCGTCCGGTGCCATCGGGGGCTTGCCGTCGGCGGAGTAAGGGTAGGGCGCCTTCACCTCGCGCGGGAACACCCCGTGGTCCCCGAGCATCACGCCCTCGAACCCGAGCTCCTCGGCAAAGCGCGCCACGTCCAGGATCTGCTCGGGCTCCATCCACGTCAGCATCTGCCAGAACTTCATGGGGCTAGCCTCCTGGGGGCGCCTCAGCGCGCGTACCTGCCGCGGTTGAAGAAGCGATCGAAGGCGTCCGCATCGGCCGCGACGAAGGCGGCGCGGTCGCGATCGAGGAAGCGCTCGCCCTGGGCGACCCCGCGAGCCACCGCCGGGCGCGCACCGAGGGTGCCGAACCACCCCGCGAGCGCCGGCCAGGACGCGAGCGCATCGCCTTTCTCGGCCGCCTGCGTGAGCCAGGGAAAGATGCTGCAGGCGGTGCGGATCCAGGGCCAGGTGGCGATGTCGGCGATCGAGTACTCCGCCCCGCCGAGGAAGGCGCTTGCGCACAGGCGCCGCTCGAGCACGCCGAAGAGGCGCCGCACCTCGCTCGTGTAGCGGTTCACGCTGTAGTCATTGCCCGCGGGTGCATAGCGGGTGAAGTGCACCAGCTGTCCGAACATCGGGCCCACGCCCGAGAGCTGCACCATCAGCCACTCGAGCACCGTGGCGCGTGCCGCCCCGCGCGCGGGCAGCAGCCGCCCGCTCTTCTCGGCGAGGTAGATGAGGATGGCGCCGCTTTCGAACACCGGCAGCGCCGCCCCGTCGGGCCCCTCCTCATCGACGATGACCGGGACCTTGTTGTTCGGGCTGATCCTCAGGAACTCGCCCGCGTGCTGCTCGCCGGCGAACACGTTCACGTGGTGCTGGCGGTAGGGCAGTCCGAGCTCCTCCAGCATGATGGTGACCTTCACCGCGTTCGGCGTACTCATGCCGTAGACATCGATCATCGGTTACCCCCGCCACCCCGGATGCCGCGCCGCACCGTGCGCGAACGCGCCGCGACGCGCATCGCCCAAATGCGTGAGCCCTGCCGGCGCTCCTTACCCCATATGCGCGATGACCTTAACCGGATCAAACCGGGTAGGCTAGCAGTGGCGCCGCGCGGCACGCGGGCGCAGCCAACGCGCGGGGGATGCCACCTATGGGGGAAGCTCTGCAGGGGCTCATCGACAAGCAGGCGCTGCACGAGCTCGCGCTCAGGTACTGCCGCGCCTGCGATCGCCGCGAGTTCGCGCTGCTGCGCTCGCTCTACCACGACGATGCGATCGATGACCACGGCGCGATGTTCCGCGGCAGCGCGGATGAGTACCTCGCGTGGCTCCCCGGCGTGCTCGCGAACTTCGAGGCCACGGTGCACTCGATCACGAACGCGCTCTACGAGGTGCGCGGCGATGAGGCGCAGGGGGAGCTGTACACCCTGGCCTACCACCGCACGCACGCGCCCGCATCGCGCGAGATCATCCTCGGCGGGCGCTACCTCGACCGTTACGCGCGCCGCGCCGGGGTGTGGAAGTTCGCGCACCGCTCGCTCGCCCTCGACTGGTGCCGCAGCGCCCCCCTCGATGCGGCCGCCTACCGCGAGTTCGCCGCCGGGGCGCCCCCGGGGCGCACCGATCACACCGATCCCTCCTACCTCGCCCTGTCCTTCTTTCGCCGGGAGCGCGCTTAAGCCATGAAATTCTGGTTGTCGCTGGTTGCGGTACGGGAGACGGAGCAGCTGCCGGAGCTGGCGCGCTTCGCCGAGGACTTAGGGTTTCACGGCCTGATGGTGGGGGATCACCTCATATGGCCTGCGCACATCGAGACCCCGTATCCGTACTCCCCGGACGGCAAGATCTTCGTGCCGCCGGACACCCCCTGGCCCGACCCCTGGGTGCTGTTCGCGCACCTGGGCGCGATCACCCGCCGCCTGCACTTTGCCTCCAACATCTACCTCGCGGCGCTGCGCGACCCGCTCACGGTCGCCAAGTCCGTGGCGACCGCGGCCGTGCTCACCGGGGATCGCGTGGTGTGCGGGGTGTCGGCGGGGTGGCTGAGGGAGGAATACCAGGCCGCGGGGGTGGATTTCGAGGAGCGCGGCCGACGCCTGGATGAGACGCTCGTGATCCTGCGCAAGCTCCTCACCGGAGCGGTGGTCAAGCACGAGGGAGCACTCTTTCGGTTCGAGGGAATCATGCAGCCGGCGCCCGCAAAACCGGTGCGCATCTGGTGCGGCGGCGCCGCGGCGCCTGCCATGCGCCGTGCCGCGCGCAACGATGGCTGGCTGCCGCTGCCGATGACGGTGGCGCAGGCCGACACCGCCCTGGGCGCGCTGCGCCTCATGCGCCACGAGGCAGGGCTGCCGCTTTCCGGCTTCGAGGTCGGGCTGCCGCTCGCAGAAAGCGTGACCCAGGCGAGCGTGGATGCGCTGCAGGAACTCGGGGTCCATGACCTCGTGGTCATCGCCCCGTGGCTTCCCTCGCCCTGGGACACCGCCGCGTGGCTGACCCCCGGGGATGACCCCGCGAAGCTTTCGGTCAAGAAGTCGGTGCTCGAGCGTTACGCCGACGCCGTGCTGCACCGCGTGCGCTGAAAAGGGGGCACCCGTGATCAAGACCATCGCGTTCCTCAAGCGCAAGGCGGGGCTCTCGCAGGCGCAGTTCATCGAGTACTACGAGACCCGGCATGCCCCGCTCATCCTCTCGATCGCCCCGCAGATTTGCGACTACCGCCGTAACTTCCTCCTCCCCGAAGGCGCGATCCTCGCCCCCGGCGCGCAACCGCCGGACTTCGACGTGGTGACCGAGCTTTGGTACCCGGACGCGGCCGCCTTCGCCGCCGCCATGGCCGCCTTCACCGACCCGGTGAACGCGGCGCGCATCGCGGCGGACGAGGAGAACGTCTTCGACCGCGCCTTCACGCGCTTCTTCACCGTGCAAGAGCACCGCTCGCCGCGGCGTCCCTGAGAGCCCGGAAACGCACCCGCGGCCCCGCCCCGGGGGGCCTCTCGGGGTGCCTTTTTTGGTATAGACAAACGGCATAGCCAGACACGTAAATTCGATTATTCCTTGAGTACGCCGGGCGCCTAAACTGCCCCCCGGCGCCCCCGCCACGCCCAAGGGCTTGACCGAGGTCGGAAACCGACGATGCCCCCTGCCGTTCCCTATCCCCTGGCCGGCCAGAAGCTGCCGTGCTTCATCGGCGGTGAGTTCGTGAGCGAAGGGGCGGCGTTCGAGAACGTGAGCCCGGTGGACGGGGCGGTGCTCTCGAGCGTGACCGAGGCCGGCGCCGAGCTCGTCGGACGCGCGGTGGCCGCTGCACGCGCGGCGCTGCGCGGTCCCTGGGGCCGCATGACGGTGGCCGAGCGCGCAGCGCTGCTGCGCAAGGTCGCCGAACGCATCGAGCAGCGCTTCGGCGAGTTCCTGAGCGCGGAGATCGCCGATACGGGCAAGACGCATCGCCAGGCCTCCACGCTCGACATCCCGCGCGGCGCGGCCAACTTCCGCGCTTATGCGGACCTGGTGCTCGCGCGCGGTTCGGAGTGCTACGAGGCGGCCACCCCGGATGGGCGTGGTGCGCTCAACTATTCCGTCCACAAGCCCGTCGGGATCGTGGCGATCGTCGTGCCGTGGAACCTGCCGTTCCTGCTCATGACCTGGAAGGTGGCCCCGGCACTCGCCTGCGGCAACGCCGTGATCGTGAAGCCCTCCGAGGAGACGCCCTCGACGGCGGTGCTGCTCGCCCAGGTGATGCACGAGGTCGGCATGCCCCCCGGGGTGTTCAACGTGGTGCACGGCTTCGGGCCGAAGTCCGCAGGCGAAGCCCTGGTGAGCCACCCGGATGTGAACGCGGTGGCCTTCACCGGTGAGACCGCGACCGGGGCTGCGATCATGAAGAGCGCCGCCCCGAGCGTGAAGGCGCTGTCCTTCGAGCTCGGCGGCAAGAATGCCGCGCTCGTGTTCGCGGACGCGGACTTCGAGGCGGCACTCGCCGGCACCGTGCGCTCGGTGTTCTCCAACTGCGGCCAGGTGTGCCTGTGCTCCGAGCGGGTGTACGTCGAGCGGCCGCTGTTCGCGCGCTTCGTCGAGGCACTCGGGACTCGTGCGCGCGCGCTGAAGATCGGCGGTCCCTACGAGGATGCCGACCTAGGCCCCCTCATCTCCCGCGCTCATCGCGACAAGGTGCTCAGCTACTACCGCCTCGCGCGCGAGGAGGGCGCGCGGGTGGTGTGTGGCGGGGGCGTCCCGCGGTTCGGCGACGCGCGCGAGGGCGGCGCCTTCATCGAGCCGACCGTGCTCACCGGGCTTCCCGAGAGCGCGCGCTGCGTGAAGGAGGAGATCTTCGGTCCCGTGTGCCACGTGGCGCCGTTTGACGCCGAGGAGGAGGCGGTGCGGCTGGCGAACGACACCCGCTACGGGCTTGCCGCGGCCGTGTGGACGCAGAACCTCGCGCGCGCGCACCGCGTCGCGCGCCAGATGGAGGTCGGCACCGCCTGGGTGAATGACTGGTACCTGCGCGACCTGCGCGTACCCTTCGGCGGCGTGAAGCTCTCAGGCATCGGCAGCGAAGGCGGCATGCACTCGCTCGCCTTCTTCTCCGAGAACATGAACATCTGCGTGAAGCTCTAGGGAGACGGTACTGCACGCCATGGAACGACTCGATCGCATCGCGGAAGTTTTGGATGAGGCCGCCCGCGCACGCACCCCCGTGCCGCAGCTCGGCGCGCAGGGCGAGGAGCTCACGCTCGCGCAGGCCTACGGCGTGCAGTCGGGCCTGCTGCGGCGGCGCGAGGCACGCGGGGAGCGCCTGGTCGGGGTCAAGATGGGCTTCACCAGCGAGGCCAAGCGCGCGC
>DATIXW010000135.1:0-9754 GCA_035518135.1 Steroidobacteraceae bacterium | reverse complement strand
GACGCGCGGCCGGGGGAGGCCGCACCCGCCGCGGCGCCCGATTCCTGGGCGGCGATCGTCAATGCGCTCGAGCTCACGGGCGCCGCCCGGCAGCTCGCAAGCAACTCGAGCCTCGTCAGCCGCAACGGCGCCGTGGTGCGCCTCGCGCTCGATCCGCACAACCAGCAGCTGCGCACCCCGGCGCAGGAAGAGAAGCTCGCCCAGGCGCTCGCGCGCCACTTCGGCGCGCCGGTGCGCCTCGAGTTCCAGGTGACCGGCGCGGCGGGCGACTCGCCGGCGCATCTGGCGCAGCGTGCCTCGCAGCAGGAGCTCAGCCAGGCGCGGCGCGCCTTCGAGTCGGATCCGAACGTGCAGGGGCTGCGCGAGCGCTTCGGCGCGACCGTGCTCCCGGATACCGTGCGGCCGGTAAAATGATCCAGTCTCCTCAGCCGGCGCGCAGCGCCTGACGGACTCAAGCTCATGCCCAACTTCAACAACATGATGAAGCAGGTTCAGGCGATGCAGGCCAACATGCAGAAGGCCCAGGCCGAGATCGCCAGCCTCGAGGTGGTCGGGGAGGCCGGCGGCGGCATGGTGAAAATCACCATGAGCGGCCGGCACGAAGTGAAGCGCGTGCAGATCGAGGCGGCGGTGGCGGGCGAGGATCGCGAGATGCTCGAGGACCTGATCGCCGCGGCTGCCAACGATGCCGTGCACAAGGTCGAGGTGCGCGTGCAGGAGAAGATGGCGAGCCTCACCTCGGGCCTGCAGCTGCCCCCGGGAATGAAGCTGCCCTTCTAGCGGATGAAGCACTCCCCGCACCTCGCGCGCCTCATCGAGGCGCTGCGCACCCTCCCGGGGGTGGGCCCCAAGAGCGCGCAGCGCATGGCGTTCCACCTGCTGCAGGAGGGTCGCCCCGGTGCGCGGGCGCTGGCGCAGGCGCTCGGGGAGGCGCTCGAGACGGTGACGCGCTGCCAGCGCTGCCGCATGCTCACGGAAGGCCCGCTGTGCGTCATCTGCGAAGCGACCCAGCGCGACACGGCACTGCTGTGCGTGGTGGAGTCTCCGGCGGACGTCGTCGCCATCGAGTCCTCCGGCAGCTACCGCGGGCGCTATTTCGTGCTCATGGGCCATCTCTCCCCGCTCGATGGCATCGGCCCCGAGCAGCTCGGGATCCGCGAGCTCGAGGCCATCCTCGCCGAGGGCAGCGTGCGTGAGCTGATCCTCGCGACCAACTCCACCGTGGAAGGGGAGGCGACGGCGCACTACCTGAGCGAGCTGGCCGCGCGCCGCGGCATTCGCGCGAGCCGCATCGCGCACGGTGTGCCGGTGGGCGGTGAGCTCGAGTACGTCGATGGCGGGACGCTGGCGCACGCGCTCGCCGGCCGCCAGTCGCTCTAGCGCCGCAGCGCCGCTGAGGCTGTACCGCCGCGCTCGTTCCCGCGCCGTGGCGCGCTAGGCTTGAGACCCTTTCAGGGAACGAGGGATCCTCGCGTGAGCTCCGCCGAGCAACCCGCGACCGAAGCTGCCGCGAGCCACGGCCTGTTGCCGTGGCTGGTCGCGGTGGCGTTCTTCATGCAGTCGCTCGATACCACTATCCTCAACACGGCGGTGCCGAGCATCGCGCGCGCCCTGGCGGTCGCGCCGCTGAGCATGAAGTCAGTGCTCTCGAGCTATTCCCTGAGCCTTGCGGTGTTCATCCCCGTGAGCGGCTGGATGGCCAACCGCTTCGGCACGCGCCGCGTGTTCGCCGGCGCCATCGGGCTGTTTGCCCTGGGGTCGCTGCTGTGCGGCCTTGCACGCAACATCCACTGGCTGGTGGCCTTTCGCATCCTGCAGGGGTGCGGGGGCGCGATGATGGTCCCGGTCGGGCGGCTCACGCTGGTACGGGCGTTCCCGAAATCGCAGCTGGTGCGCGCCATGAGCTTCGTCGCGGTGCCGGCGCTGGTGGGGCCGATGCTCGGGCCGCTCGCCGGCGGCCTCATCACCGGCTATCTGCACTGGAGCGTCATCTTCTTCCTCAACGTGCCCATCGGGCTCGCCGGGCTCGTGCTCGTGTATCGCTTCCTGCCGGATTACCGCGAATGCAGCTCCCCGCCGCTTGACGTCGCGGGGCTCGTGCTCTTCAGCTCCGGCATCGCGCTGCTGTCCTACGTGCTCGAGGTCTTCGGCGAGCACCGCCTCGGGGCGCGCGCCGTGCTGGTGCTGCTCGTGCTCTCGCTGCTGCTGCTCGCCGCCTACGGCCTGCGTGCGCCGCGCACCCCCTATCCGCTGCTGCGCCTGCGCCTGTTCGCGGTGCGCACCTTCCGCGCCGCGGTGAGCGGCAGCTTCTTCACGCGCGTCGCCATCGGCGGGGTGCCGTTCGTGTTTCCGCTGCTGTACCAGGTGGGCCTGGACTACACTCCGGTGCAGTCGGGGCTGCTGCTGATGCCGCAGGCGCTCGCCGCCATCGGGCTGAAGGTGCTGACGCCGCGGATCCTTGCGCGGCTCGGCTACCGCACCGTGCTGGTCACGAACACGGTGATGCTGGGACTGCTGATCGGCCTGTTCGCGAGCATCGGCGCGGCGACCCCGGTGTGGCTGATCGCGCTGCAGGCCTTCGCCTACGGGTTCTTCCAGTCGCTGCAGTTCACCAGCATGAACACGCTCGTGTATGCGGACGTCGAGGCGGGCGAGGCGAGCAGTGCCAGCACCATCGCGAGCACCGCGCAGCAGCTGTCGATGAGCTTCGGCGTCGCCATCGCCTCGCTCGTGGCGGCGCTGTTCGTGCCGGATCGCTTTCACACCAGCGCGCCGCAGATGATCCGCGGTGTGCACGAGGCGTTTCTGGTGCTCGGCGCGGCGACCATTCTCTCGGCCGTGGTCTTTCGCACGCTGCGCGCCGGCGATGGCAGCGCGATCAGCCAGCATCACGCCGGCGCCGCCGCCACGGGCGGCGACGCGCTTGCGCTCGCGGACGTGCAGCCGCCGAGTCGCCCGCTGGGCTAGCGCGCCGCGCGCACCTAGCGGCCCGGCCCGCGCGCGGCCGTGAGATCCTCGTACAGGCGCCTCAGGCGCCGGTAGCTCTCGTAGCGGCGCGCGGACAGCGCGCCGCCCTCGGCCGCCGCGCGCACCGCGCAGCCGGGCTCGCGCAGGTGGCGGCAGTCGGCGAAGCGGCAGCCGCTTGCAAGGTGGCGCACCTCGGTGAAGCCGAGCGAGCGCTCATCGAGGGCGGTGACGGCGGGGGCGAAGTCGCGCACGCCGGGGGAGTCGATCAGCGCGGCGCCGTGGGGGAGGTCGTACAGGCGCGCCGCCGTGGTGGTGTGCCGCCCGTCCTCCTCGCGCACCAGCTCCCCGATCGCCACCGCGGCTTGCGGCACGAGCACCCGCACCAGCGAAGACTTGCCCACACCGGACTGCCCGACGAGCGCGGCGGTGGCGCCCGGGGCGATCGCCGCGCGCAGCGCGTCGAGGCCGGCGCCGCTGTCAGCCGAGCTCAGCACGCTCGCGTAGCCCGCCTGCGCATAGACGGCGAGCTCGGCGGTGAGCCCCTCATCGAGTCCGAGGTCGCTCTTGTTCACCACCACCGTCGCCGCGACGCCGGCGTCGGTGGCGGCGGCGAGGTAGCGGTCCACCACGTAGAAGTCCGGGACCGGCACGGGGGCGAGCACCACGAGCAGCTGCGTGAGGTTGGCCACCACCGGCTCGGTCGCCCCGCGGGCGCTGGCGCGGTACAGGGCCGTGCGTCGCGGCAGCACCTCGATCACGTGCACTTCCTCGTGGCGTGAATCGAGGCGGCAGCGCACCTGATCGCCGCACACGATGACGAGCGCCCGTCCGAAGGGGCGCGCGCGCAGCTCCTCTCCGCTCGTGGTGCGCACCAGCACCTGACGGCCGAAGGCGGCGATGACGCGGCCGGTTACCGTTTCCGGCATGGGCGGCGCGCGCGGATGGCTCTGCTACACTGGCTGGGCACTAGGCTTCACTTTCCCTCGCACGCTATCACCTCCCGAGCTTCCATGCCGAGCGCCGAGAACCTCATCTGGATCGATCTGGAGATGACCGGGTTGAAGCCCGACAGCGACTCGATCATCGAGATCGCCACCGTCGTCACCGACAAGGAACTCGCCATCATCGCCGACGGCCCGGTCATGGCGATCCACCAGAGCGAGGAGGTCCTCGCGCGCATGGACTCGTGGAACCAGCGCCAGCACGGCTCTTCGGGGCTGCTCGCACGCGTACGCGCCAGCCAGGTCACCGTCGCCGAGGCGCAGCGCCGCACCCTCGAGTTCCTCGCGCCGCTGGTCAGTCCCGGCGCCTCACCCATGTGCGGCAACAGTATCTGCCAGGACCGGCGCTTCCTCGCACGCTGGATGCCCGAGCTCGAGCGCTTCTTCCACTACCGCAACCTCGATGTCTCCACGCTCAAGGAGCTGGCGCGCCGCTGGGCGCCGGGGGTGTGTGAGGGCTTCGTGAAGCAGGGCGCGCACCTGGCCAACGCCGACATCCACGAGTCGATCCGCGAGCTGCGTTACTACCGCACGCGGCTGTTTGCGCCGGCCTTTGCCGGCGCTCCCTGAAGGGGAACGCGCCCTCAGCTGCGCGGGGCCGTAGCCGGCGGCTGCCCGAGGAACAGCCACGTCTCGACCACCGTATCCGGGTTGAGCGAGAGGCTCTCGATCCCCTGCTCGACCAGCCAGCGCGCGAGATCGGGGTGATCGGAGGGTCCCTGGCCGCAGATGCCGATGTACTTGCCCTGCTTGCGGCAGGCGCTGATCGCCATCGCCAGGAGCTTGCGCACCGCCTCGTCCCGCTCATCGAACAGGCGCGCGATGATCGCCGAGTCACGATCGACCCCGAGGGTCAGCTGCGTCATGTCGTTCGAGCCGATCGACATGCCGTCGAAGAACTCCAGGTACTCCTCGGCGAGCAGCGCGTTGGTGGGCAGCTCGCACATCATGATGATCTTCAGGCCCCCGGCGCCGCGCTTGAGGCCGTGCTGCGAGAGCAGGCGTGTCACTTCGCGCGCTTCCGCCACGGTGCGCACGAACGGCACCATTACCTGCACGTTGGTGAGCCCCATCTCCTCGCGCACGCGCTTCAGCGCGCGGCACTCCAGTTCAAAGCAGGGCTGGAAGGACTCGTCGGTGAAGCGCGAGGCGCCGCGAAAGCCGAGCATGGGATTTTCCTCGTGCGGCTCGTAGCGCGCCCCGCCGATGAGGTTCGCGTACTCGTTGGACTTGAAGTCCGAGAGCCGCACGATCACCGGCTCGGGGGCAAAGGCGGCGGCGATCTGGGCGATGCCCTCGGAGAGCTTCTCCACGTAGAAGGCCACCGGGTCCGCGTACCCGGCGATCTGCGCGCGGATCTGCTGCTGCAGTTCATCGTCCAGGCGGTCGAACTCGAGCAGCGCCCGCGGGTGCACACCGATCATGCGGTTGATGATGAACTCCAGGCGCGCAAGTCCCACCCCGTTGTGCGGGATGGCGGCAAAGTCGAAGGCGCGGTCGGGGTTGCCGACGTTCATCATGATCTTGACGGGGATCTTCGGCAGCGAGTCGAGCTCGATCTGCTTCTTCTCGAACTCGAGCAGCCCCTCGTACACGAACCCGGTGTCGCCCTCCGCGCACGACACGGTGACCTCGGCTGCCTCGCGGATCTTCTGCGTCGCGTCCCCGCAGCCCACCACGGCAGGAATGCCCAGCTCGCGGGCGATGATGGCGGCGTGGCAGGTGCGTCCGCCGCGGTTGGTGACGATGGCCGCCGCGCGCTTCATGACCGGCTCCCAGTCCGGGTCGGTCATGTCCGCCACCAGCACGTCGCCGCTTTGCACGCGCGCCATCTCCGAGGCGTCGCGCACCACGCGCGCCGTGCCGGCGCCGATGCGCTGCCCGATGCTGCGCCCGGTCGCGAGCACCTTGGAGGTGCGCTTGAGCGCATAGCGCTGGATGGTGCGACCGGCGCGGCTCTGGACCGTCTCCGGGCGTGCCTGCAGGATGTAGAGCGCACCCGAGGAGCCGTCGCGCCCCCACTCGATGTCCATGGGCCGCTGGTAGTGCTCCTCGATGAGCAGCGCCTGGCGGGCGAGCACGATGAGGTCGGCGTCGCTGAGACAGAAGCGGCGCCGCTCGGCCGCCGGCACCTCCACCGTCTGCACGCGCGCCGCCGATCCCTCGGGCGCAAACACCATCTTGATCGCCTTGCCACCGAGGTTGCGGCGCAGGACGGGGTGCTTGCCGGCGCGCAGGGCTGGCTTGTAGAGATAGAACTCATCGGGATTGACCGCCCCCTGCACCACGGTCTCACCCAGCCCCCACGATGCGGTGATGAACACCACGTCGCGAAAGCCCGAGTCGGTGTCGAGCGTGAACATGACACCGCTCGCGCCGAGGTCGCTGCGCACCATGTGCTGCACGCCCGCCGAGAGCGCGACGGCGCCGTGATCGAACCCCTGGTGCACGCGGTAGGAGATGGCGCGGTCGTTGAAGAGCGAGGCAAACACCTCGTGCATCGCGCGCAGCACGCCTGCCTCGCCGCGTACGTTGAGGAAGCTCTCCTGCTGCCCGGCGAAGGAGGCCTCCGGCAGGTCCTCGGCCGTCGCTGAGGAGCGCACCGCCACGGCGATCTCCGCACCGCCTGACATGATGCGCAGCTGCGCCAGCACCGCCTGCTCGAACTGCGGCGGGAAGGGGGTCGCCAGTATCCACTGGCGGATGCGCGCGCCGCTGGCGGCGAGCCGGGTAACGTCATCGACGTCGAGGCTCGCGAGCTCCGCGCGAATGCGCTCATCGAGGCCGCCCTGCTTGAGGAACTCGCGGTAGGCGCTCGCGGTGGTGGCGAAGCCGCCCGGTACCTGCACGCCGAGGCGCGTGAGGGCAGCGATCATCTCCCCGAGAGAGGCGTTCTTGCCGCCGACGCTCTCGACGTCGTGCATGCCCAGCTGCTCGAACGGGATGACGAATGCGTTCAAGGATGCTCCTGAAGTCCCGGCGCGGACGCTTGCCTTAGGCGCTCGCGCGGTGAACACTGCGGGCTTAAGCGCCTCAAGACGCGAGAGTATGCCCAAGCCGTGAGCCGTCGAACCGTCTTTTTTGTCTCAGACCAGACCGGGGTGACGGCGGAAACGCTCGGCCACAGCCTGATGACGCAGTTCGAGGGGCTGGAATTTCGGCCCGTGACTTTGCCATTTGTGTCCGACCTTGACAAGGCGCAGGCGGCCGTCCGGCGCATCAACCGTGCGGGCGAGGAGAGCGGCCTGCGGCCGATCATCTTCAGTACGCTGGTGCAGGATGACCTGCGCGACGTGGTGATGAGCGCCAACGCGCTGTTCCTTGATCTGTTCTCCTTCGTCGGGCCGCTTGAGCGTGAACTCAACACGCGCTCCACGCACCGCGCCGGGCGCGCCCATGGCATCGCCGACCTCGCCGCCTACACCACGCGCATCAACGCGACCAACTTTGCGCTCGCCAACGATGACGGCACCGGCGGGGACTATGCGCACGCGGACGTGATCCTGATGGGCGTGTCACGCGTCGGCAAGACCCCGACCTGCGTGTACCTGGCGCTGCAGTACGGGGTGTTTGCCGCCAACTATCCGCTCACCGAGGAGGACCTGGAGAGCGGCCGGCTGCCGGTGAGGGTGGAGTCCTTCCGGCGCAAGCTCTACGCGCTCACCATCAAGCCCGAGCGGCTGCAGCAGATCCGGCACGAGCGCCGCCCCGACAGCCGCTATGCCTCGCACGCCCAGGTGACGTACGAACTGCGCGCGGCGGAGGCGCTGTTTGCGCGCTATGCGATCCCGTCGCTGGATACCTCGGAGTCCTCGATCGAGGAGATCGCCAGCCGCATTCTGAGCACCACAGGCATCGAGCGGCGGCTGCGGCCTTAGAGCGCGCCGCAGTGCGCGAGTTGCATATTGTGGCACGGCGCACGCGCAGTGTGCACGAAGTCCGCGGGGTCGCACGGATTTTGCAAGCGGCACGCTTCGCAATCTCACGCTTTTTCGCGCGCTGATCGGCTTGCAGCGCAGGCTTCGTGCGTTATAGTCGGGGCGTGCTCGTAAGCGATACACGAACCCTCGTCTCCTGGCGTGCGCGACCACGCAGCTTCGTCGCGCTCATGGGACTTTACGAAAGCAACTACATCCGCCTCGGCTGGCTTGCCGGTGAGCTGCCCGCACTCACCGGGCAGTACTGCTCGCAGGTGCCGGGGGACTGTGACCTCGTTCTCAAGGTCACCGAGCGCTCCCCGTACACGAGCACGATGAGCCTCACCTACCTGCTTGCCGATGCCCGCGGCGCCACCCGGTACCCCGACATGCGGGTACGCATCTATCACGACGCTCACCTGGTCGAGGCCCAGCAATGGGCGGACGTTCACACTCAGCCGCTGCTGCAGGCACTGCGCAGCCGTGCGGAGCGTGAACTGGATCAGCGCTGGGCGCGTAACATGATGTTAAATAAGTGGCTGGAATACTGCGTGGAGCGGGGTCATCGCTTCTCAGTCCGCACGGGGTCAAAAGCCGGCGCTTGAGGAGAGGCGGTCAGCCGCCGCGTTTCTCATGAAGGCGCTGCGACAACTCGGATTTCTCAAGCTCAGCCTACGCCCGGAGCGCGCTCCTGCGGACGAGGATCACCGCGTGCTCGAGCTGTTCCGCAACCGTGCGGAGCTGAAGAAAGCCTACGGCGGGCTGCAGGATGAGACCTTCCGTCTCAAGGACCTCGTCAAGCAGCAGGAAGGCGCCACGCAGCGCGTGCAGGAGATGCTGAGCACGCTCGAGGGGCGCCTCAGCAACCCGGAGACCGCGTATGGTGCGCTGGTGTTCTACCAGCTGCGCGCCCTGTGGCAATCCGGGCGCGAGCTGCTCACCCAGTTCGTCGCGGACCTGGCGCGGCAGCAGGAGGAGCGCGAGCGGCGCGTGCACCTCGCGCAGCACAACCGCCAGCAGTTCGCACGCCGCCGGCAGGCCGAGCAGCAGCTCGCCAGCGCCCAGGCGGCGCACCAGGAAGCCGCCGCGCAGGTCGCGCAGCTCGAGGCCGAGCGCGCGCGCCTCACGCGCTTCTGGCATTACTTCCGCCGCCGCGCCCTCGAGCGGCTCATGCATGCCACGCAGGCGCAGCTGAATGAACGCAGCCTCACGCTCGGGCAGGCGCAGGTGACGCTCGAGGAGGTGGGCCGCGAGTCCGCGCCGGCGTTTCCGGGGTTGTCGCTGGCGGCGCGCCGTTCGATCAACCTCGCGGCGATCGCCTACGCCGAGGTGCTGTGTCTGCGCGTGGCGACCCTGAAGCCCCCGCTCGTGGAACTCGCCCGCGAGGCGACCGCGCAGCGCGAGGCGGGCGACACCTACGGCTCGCCCCAGGAGTGCGTGCTGCTGATGGGGCAGATCGCGCGCGCGCAGAAACTCATCGCCGAGCGCACCGGCCTCGCCGAGGGGATCCGCGTGCGTGGCGAGCGGCTGCAGCGCGTCGCGCGCTATCGCGCCGCCAACGACGGCTCCCCGCTCAGCGATTCGATCGCGCTCTCCGAGGGCGACATCATGGAGCTCGCGCCCCTCGGCGCGGACGCCAAGCGCCTGCCCAACGTGCTCGCCGAGGACACCTGGGACCTGTTTCGGGTGCTGCTGCGCTGAAGGCGGGCGCGGGGAGCCCTGCGCGGTTGGTCAGCCGCTGCGCGCGGTCTTCTGCGGCGTGCCCACCGGGCTGCGCGCACCGCTCAGCACGTCCGCCATGACCTGAGTCGCCTGGTCGAGCACGACGTCGGTCGTGTCCTTGGCCTTGTCCAGCTCCTCGACGTTCTG
>DATIXW010000134.1:0-18468 GCA_035518135.1 Steroidobacteraceae bacterium | reverse complement strand
GTACTGACCGATGCGATGTCCAACCGCATCATTTCCGAGACCATCAGCCCGGCATTCCGCCAGGGCAACTTCTATGGCGGCATCGACGGCGGCCTCGACCAGATGATGAAACTCATCGAGGGCGAGGCGCTGCCGCCGCCGGAGCACCAGTGGCAGGGGGGCCGCCAGGGCAATGCTCTGGGGTTGCTCCCGCAGCTGCTGTTCGCCGTGCTCATCGGGTCAGTGGTGCTGCGCGCGATCTTCGGCCGCACGCTTGGCTCGGCCTTCACCGGCGTCGGCGCGGGCTTCCTCGTGTACCTGGCCGGCTACGCGCTCACGCTGGCGGGCCTGGCCGCGCTCGGCGCATTCCTGATCACCCTGCTGATGGGCGTCGCGGGCACGGGCAGCGGCTGGTCGAGCGGCACACGCGGCGGGCTGGGCGGGGGCTGGGGCGGGGTGGGCGGTGGCTTCGGGGGCGGAGGCTTCGGCGGCGGGGGCTTCAGCGGCGGTGGCGGCGGCTTTGGCGGCGGCGGGGCCTCCGGTGGCTGGTAAGGGGGGCGCCACGATGAAACTCGGCCGTCTGATCCGGCACCTGTGTACGACGCGCTGGAGCACGCGCGCCCGCTTCTCGCGCCCGGTGCTCGATGCCATCGAGCAGGCCATCGGCGAGTGCGAGCACCGCCACGGCGGGGAGATCCGCTTCATCGTCGAGACCGCGCTTGATCTGCCGGAGCTGTGGCGCGATCTGCCGCCGCGGCAGCGCGCGCTGCAGCTGTTCGGACAGTTCGGTGTGTGGGACACGGCGCACAACAACGGCGTGCTGGTGTACGTGCTGATGGCCGATCGCGACGTGGAGATCGTCGCCGACCGCGGCATCGCCCAGCACGTCTCCCAGGCCGAGTGGCAGGCGGTGTGCCACCAGATGGAGGGCCATTTCCGCGAAGGGCGGTTCCGCGAGGGGGCCGTGCTCGGGATCCTCGGGGTGGGGACGCTGCTCGGCAGGCACTTCCCGGGCCGGCGCCCGAGCGACAACGAGCTGCCCAACCAGCCGGTGCTGTTGTAGCGCTTCGGCGACAATAGAGCCCGCCCGTACATCGGTCATAATCGGCAGCCATGAGGCTTTCCACGTCCCGCGCCGCCGCCTGCGCGCTCCTGTGCATCACAGTGGCCGGCTGCTCGCTCTTTGGCTTGCACCACAAGCAACCCCCGCCCCCGCCACCCCCGCCGCCGCCGGCGCCGGCGGAGGAGCCGCTGCCGGTGGCCAACGAGCGCTTCGAGCTCGCGCCCAACCAGGACGTGGTCGGCACGGTGCAGGTGGTCAAGGCCGACAAGGACGACACGCTTACCGACATCGCACGGCGCTTCAACGTCGGCTACGAAGAGATCGTGCGCGCCAATCCCAAGGTCGATCCGTGGCTGCCCGGTGAGGGCACCTCCATCGTGGTTCCCTCGCAGTTCATCCTGCCGGATGCGCCGCGCACGGGGCTCGTCATCAATATCCCGGCCATGCGCATCTACTATTTCCCGCCACCGAAGAAGGGCGAGCCGCAGGTGGTGTTCACCCACCCGATCGGCATCGGCAAGGTCGGCTGGCGCACCCCGGAAGGGGTGACGAAGATCATCCGGCGCCAGAAGGACCCCACCTGGCGGGTGCCGGTGTCGGTGCGCAAGGAGCACCATGAGAATGGCGAGGAGCTCGAGGCGGTGATCGGCCCCGGTCCGGACAACCCGCTCGGCAAGTACGCCTTCTATCTGCAGTGGCCGAGCTACCTGATCCACGGCACCAACAAGCCCGCCGGGGTGGGGCTGCGCTCGAGCCATGGCTGCATCCGCCTGTATCCGGAGGACATCCAGCAGTTCTTCAACATGGTGCCCATCGGCACGCAGGTACGGGTCGTGGACCAGCCCTTCGTTTTCGGCTGGCGTGAGGACGAGCTCTACATGCAGCCCTACGACGTGCTCGAGGACGACACGCGTGACTGGAACGGCAAGGCGCAGAAGAAGCTCCTGACCAAATCGCTCGCGGCGCGCCTGCAGCAGCAGGTGCAGCAGCACCACGAGCAGGTCAACTGGGAACTGGTGTCCTCGCTGGCACGCAGCCCGCGCGGCATCCCCGTGCCGATCACGCTCCCTGATGCCAGCGTCGATGAGATCGTGGCCAACTCTGCGCACGTGCAGAACGTGCTGCCGCAGGGCTCGACCTGGGATGGCCGCTCGGATCTGCCGATGGACGAGGCGACCTTCAACAGGATGGTTTCGGAGGTCCAGCCGGGCGATACCGATGCGCACGTCACGCCGGCCGCCCGCACGGCAGCACCTGCCGCACCGCCGCCGAAGCACGGCAGCTGACGCAAGCACCCGCCGATGAGTGCGCTGTCGGAGTGGCTGCAGCTGATGCTGGCTGAGATCGCGCGCAAGCAGGACGACAGCGAGCGTGCGCGCGCCGAGGAGGCACGGCGGGCAGCGGAGCAACACGCGACACCCGGCGGCGCGCCGCTCGGCAGCGCGACTGGTGTCGAAAAATTTTCCACTTCCATTCAGGATAACCTGACAACGCGCTGACAGCGTGTGTTAGAGTCGCGCCGGCAAATCCAAGAGGCGCATGAGTGGCCAACAGCCCCGCGTCCGGCGCACAACTCGCACAAGAAAGCCGCACGGGTCACGCGATTGAGCGCGTGCCGACCGGGGTCGTCGCGTTCATCGGCCGCACGCTCAAGGGGCCGGTCAATCAGCCCCTCGCGGTCACGAGCTTCGTCGAGTTCCAGCAGCAGTTCGGCGGCCTGTGGCAGCCCTCCACGCTGTCCTATGCGGTCGAGCAGTTCTTCGAAAATGGCGGCCGCGAGGCGCGCATCGTGCGCGTCACCAACGGCGCCCGGCCCCCGACGCTCACTCTGCCGGCCGGCGCGGGCGTCTTGCGCCTCATCGCACTCAATCCCGGCTCGCGAGAGTACCTGCGCGCCTCGGTCGACTACGACGGCTTAGGTCCGGGCGACCACGAGCGCTTCAACCTGGTGGTGCAGCGCGTGCGCAGCGCGGGCTCCGAGCTGGTCGAGGACCAGGAGATCTACCGCCGCGTCTCGGTGGCACCGGGTGCCTCCCGCTACGTCAACGACGTGCTGCTCGAGTCGCGCCTGGTGCGCGTCACCGGCACCGTCCCCGTGCAGCGTCCGGAGCGCTCCGCCGGCGGTCCCGGCGGCGTCGCCGTCGGCTACACGCTCTCCAACCCCGATGGCGATGATGGGGCGCCGCTGAGCGACTACGACATCATCGGCTCCGCCCCCGCGCGCACCGGGCTGTTCGCGCTCGAGGGCACGACGCACTTCAACATGCTGTGCATCCCGCCGCTGACGCGCGAGCGCGACGTGGGTCTCTCGACGCTGCTGGTCGCGGCGCGCTTCTGCCGCGACCGCCATGCGCTGCTCATCGTCGACCCGCCCGCCGCCTGGACGAGCGCGCGTGTCGCGCTCGATGCCCTGCGGCTGTGGCCGTTCCGCAGCGACAGCGCGGTCATGTACTACCCGCGGGTGCACGCCTTTGACCGCCTGCGCGGGCGGGTCGAGGTGTTCGGCTCCTGCGGCGCGGCCGCCGGCATGATCGCGCGTGCGGATGAGACCTGGCCGGTGTGGGCGGCCGCCGAGAGCGAGGAGGCGGTGCTGCGCCCCGGGCTGCGGCCGGCGACGGTCGTGAACGAGGCCGAGCGGGTGCGTCTGATGCAGGCCGGGATCAACACGCTGGTGTCGGTGCGCGGCGGCGCGCGCACCGCCCTTAGCCCGCGTACGCTGGCCGCCGGCGGCAGCGGGGCTTCCGACTGGAAGTACCTCTCGGCGCGGCGCCTGGCGCTGTTCGTGGCGGCGAGCATCGAGCAGGGCACGCGCTGGGTCACGCTCGAGCACAACGGGCCTGCGACCTGGGAGCGTGCCCGCGCCCAGGTGGAGGCGTTTCTCGAGCAGCTGGCCGCGGGCGGGGCGTTCGCCGGGGCGGCCGCCGAGGAGAGCCACTTCGTCATCACCGACGAGCGCGTCAACCGCCCGGCGACACTGGCGGAGGGCAAGTTCAACCTGCTGTTCGGTTTCGCCACCAGCAAGCCCGGCGCCTTTGACACCTGGCTCGTCACTCATCGTGCCGGGGCGAGCCGCGTACGGCCGGTGTCGGTGAACCGCTCGGCGACCTCGAAGAACCGCGTCGAGTGGGAGATCGAGACCGCGATCCTGCGCGGGTAGGGGAACGCTCTAGGGCTTCACGCCGTAGCCCCCGCCCCCCGGGGTGAGGATCGTCAGTTCATCCCCGGGGAATACCTCAAAGCGTGCCGTCGCCCCCAGGGTTTCCACCGCCCCACCGGCACGGCGGATGAACGCGGCACCGGGGGCGCCGGGGGCGCCGCCGGCGAGCCCGAAGGGCGCGATGCGCCGGTGATTCGCGAGCAGCGCCCCGGTGTAGGGCGCGCGGAACTCCAGGCGCCGCACGCTGCCGTCGCCACCGTGCTGGCGGCCCGCGCCACCGGAGCCGCGGCGGATCGCAAACTCGCGTACCAGCACCGGATACTCCGCCTCCAGGATCTCAGGATCCGTCAGGCGCGAGTTCGTCATGTGCGTCTGCACCGCGGCGCAGCCGTCGAAGTCCGGCCCCGCCCCCGCACCCCCGCAGATGGTCTCGTAGTACTGCAGCCGCGCATCGCCGAAGGTGAGATTGTTCATCGTGCCCTGGGAGGCCGCCAGCACCCCGAGCGCCCCGTAGAGCGCATCGACGAGGCACTGTGAGGTCTCGACGTTGCCGGCGGCGACCGCGGCGGGCGGTTGCGGGTCGAGCATCGAGCCTTCCGGGATGCGGATCTCAAGCGGCGCGAGGCACCCCTCGTTCAGCGGGATCGCCTCGGCGATGAGCGTGCGGAACACGTACAGCACCGCGGCGGTGCACACCGCGCGCGGGGCGTTGAAGTTGTGCGGGCCCTGCGCCGAGGTGCCTGCAAAGTCGACACAGGCGCGCCGCGCGGCGCGGTCGACGTCGATGCGCACGCTGATGCGCTCGCCGTTGTCCATCTCGTAGCTGAAGCTGCCGCTGCTGAGCGTGGCGAGTGCGCGCCGCACGCAGGCGGCGGCGTTGTCCTGCACCGCCGCCATGAAGGCATGCAGCACATCGAGCCCGTGACGCTGTGCGGCGCGCTCGAGTTCCAGGATCCCGCGCGCGTTGGCCGCGAGCTGCGCGCGCAGGTCGGCGAGGTTCTGCTGCGGGCGCCGGGCCGGAAAGGGCCCGCAGGTGAGGGCGCTGAGCACTTCGCGCTCGCGCAGCGTGCCGCCGGCTACCAGTGCGCAGCACTCAAAGAGGATGCCTTCCTCCTCGATGCGGCGGCTGAAGGGTGGCATGGAGCCGGGGGTGCTGCCGCCGACGTCGGCGTGGTGGGCGCGCGCGGCGACGTAGAAGTCCGGCCGGGCGGTGCCGGCGATGAACACCGGCGTGACCACGGTCATGTCCGGCAGGTGCGTGCCGCCGTGATAGGGGCTGTTAAGCAACCAGGCATCCCCGCGGCCCATCTGAGGCTGCGCGCGCATCACCGCGCGCACGCTCGTACCCATGGACCCCAGGTGCACCGGCATGTGCGGGGCGTTCGCCACCAGGGCTCCGCGCGCGTCGAACAGCGCGCACGAGTAATCGAGCCGCTCGCGGATGTTGACCGACTGCGCGGTCGACTTGAGCACCTCGCCCATCTGTTCGGCGATGTGCATGAAGAGGTTGTTGAAGATCTCCAGCCGCGCGGCGCCCGCGGTCGCAGTCACGCGCGTCTGCGGCGCCGCCGCGACCTCAGCCTCGAGCAGCAGCACCCCGTCCGCCAGCGCGCGCACCCGCCAGCCGCTCTCCAGCACCACCGTCGTGTGCCGATCCACGATCAGCCCCGGGCCGCTCAGGGTGCTGGTAAGGGCGCCCGCATCCACCAGCGGCACCTCGCACCACGCGCCGAACCAGGCGCGCGCCGTGGGCGGCAGGGCCGCCGCGGCCTCAGCGGCGGGCAGCCTCAGTGAGGCCGCGTCGACCGACGCGCAGCGCGCCTCGACCCGCAGCGCCTCCACGATCACCTGCAGTGCGCCCAGGGCGAAGCCGAAGCGGCGGCGGTGCTCATCCTGGAAGCGCTCGTGCACCTCGGCAAGCGAGCCGAGCGGCACGGACAGGCACACATCGCTGTCCCCCGCGCGCAGCTCGAGCAGCCGTGTCACGTGCGCAGCGCCGGCCGCGGCTGCGAGCTCACCCAGCGCCTGAGCCTCCAGATCCGCGAAGCCCCCGAGGGCCTGCCCGAGATGTTCCGCGTTCAGCTCGCGGCGCCAGCTCACCCGGCGCACCGCGAGGCGGTCGGCAACGCCGATGCCGAAGGCGGACAGGACGCTGGCGAGCGGGTGCACGAGGATGCGGCTTAAGCCCGCGGCGCGCGCCACGCGGCACGCATACTGGCCGGCGGCGCCGCCGAAACAGAACAGCGTGAAGTCCGCCGCGTCGCGTCCCTGGCGCGTGGACACCTGGCGGATTGCGTTGGCCATCGACTCCACCGCGACCTCGAGAAAGGATTCGGCGAGCGCCTCGGGCGTGCCGCCGCCGGCCTGCACCGTCAGGGCGGCGAAGTGCGTCTCTACGGCCGCGGTGTCGATGGGGGCGTCTGCCGCAGGTCCGAACACCTGCGGCAGGGTGTCGGGGCGCAGCCGACCGAGCAGTACCTGCGCGTCGGTGAGTGTCAGCGGGCCGCCGCGCCCGTAGCAGGCAGGTCCCGGGTCGGCGCCCGCGGACTCGGGGCCCACCGCGAAGCGCGCGTCGCGCAAAGCCAGCACCGATCCCCCGCCGGCGGCGATACTGTGCACGTCGAGCATCGGCTGCATGAGCCGCACGCCCGCCAGGTGGTGCTCGAAGCGCTGCGGCAGCTCCCCGTCGATCAGGGAGACGTCGGTGGACGTGCCGCCCATGTCAAAGCCGATGAGCCGCGGGTGCTTGAGCCGCTCACCGACCCAGCGCATGCCGATCAGCCCACCGGCCGGCCCCGACAGCACGCTCGCCATCGCGTGGAAGCGCGCCGCGGCCGCCAGGCCGCCGTTGCTTTGCATCAGGGCGAGCTCGGCCTCGGGGTCGAGCGTGCGCAGCTGTGCCTGCAGGGCCTCGACATAGGCGCGCAGCGGCGCGGCCAGGTAGGCGTTGAGGACCGTGGTGTCGCCGCGCATGACGTAGCGCACCAGGGGGGAGAGCTCGTGCGAGACCGACACCTCCTCGAAACCCAGCGCGCGCGCAAGCCCTGCGGCGGCGCGCTCGTGCTCCGGGTGCTGCCAGCCGTGCAGGAAGATGATCGCTACCGCGCGGCAGCCGCCGGCCCGCGCTTCCTGCAGCTGCGCGCGCAGCCGCGCGAGGTCGAGCGGCACGAGCACCGTGCCGTGGTGATCGATGCGCTCCTGGGCCTCGATGACCTGCGTGTACAGGCTCTGCGGCAGCACGATGTTGCGGGCGAAGATGTCGGGGCGGTTCTGGTAGCCGATGCGCAGCGCATCGGCGAACCCCTGGGTCGTCACGAGCAGCACCGGTTCACCGCTGCGGGTGAGCAGCGCGTTGGTCGCCACCGTGGTGCCCACCTTCACGAGCGTCACGCGCGCCGCGACGGCGCCGCAGGCTTGCAGGATGTGCGCGGCGGCCTGCAGGCCCGGGTCAGCACCCGCCGCGGCGGCTGCCGCCGAAGGCACCTTGCGCACGTGCAGCACGCCCGCGGGCGACACTCCGATGACGTCGGTGAAGGTGCCCCCGCGATCGATCCAGAACTGCCAGCCGGGCGAGGCCGGCACACACGCTGATTGGCTTAACGTTTCCATTGCCTGCATTATTCGCGCATGCGTGCGCAGGTCCCAGCGACGGCGGTGCGATGATGCAAGAAGTGGTGGTGGCCCGACACGTGGTGTTCTCCCACGGCAAGGAAAGCGGCCCCTGGGGCCGCAAGATCTCCGCGCTGGCGGAGGTGGCGCGCTCGGAAGGCTATGACGCGCACTCGGTCGATTACCGCGGTCTTGATGAACCGCGCGCGCGGATCGCCAAGCTGGTGGACTTCTGCAAGGAGCTCAGCGGTGATCTGGTGCTGGTCGGCTCCAGTCTCGGTGGCTATATCGCCGTGGCTTCCGCCTCGCTCCTGCACGCGCGCGGCGTTTTCCTCATGGCGCCGGCGCTCTACATGGAGGGACTGCCGGAGCTGCGTGCCGGGGTGCTCGATTGCCCGGCCTCCATCGTGCACGGCTGGCGCGACGACGTCGTGCCGTACGAGCACAGCGTGCGCTTCGCCAACACCTACAAGGCCTCCCTGCACCTGCTCGAGAGCGATCATCGGCTGCACAACCGCCTGCGCGTCATCCAGTACCTGTTCGAGTACTTTCTCATCGCCCTCGACCTGCCAGCGATCGCCTACGAGTGAGCCTCAGCGGCGTTCGCGGATCGCGCGGGCGGCCATGCGGTCTACCAAGCGCGGCACGAGCAGCCGCCCCCAGCGTGCCATGCGGCCGCGTGCCGAGGTGAGCAGCAGGCGCTGGCGGCGGTGCATGGCGCGCACGATCAGCCGCGCGCACGCCTCGGCGGTCATGATGTGCGGCTCCTGCATCGGGGTGTGCCCGAGCGGCCGGCCGTCGGCGCCGGTGGCACGGCGGTGAATCTGGCTCACCACGAAATCGGGCGCGACGATGCACACGTCGACGCCGCTGCCGGCGAGCTCGATGCGCAGCGACTCAAAGAAGCCGACCATCGCGTGCTTGCTGGCCGCGTAGCCGGTGCGCTCCGGAACCCCGGTGAGGCCCGCCATGCTGGCGACCGCCACGATCAGCCCGCGCGTGGCCTTCAGGTGCGCAAGCGCCGCCGCAGTCATGTACAGCGCGCCGAGATAGTTGACGGCCAGCAGCCGCTCGTAGACCGAGAAGTCGCGCACCGCGTCGAAGCGCGCCCACATGGTCACGCCCGCGTTGTTGATGAGTGCATCGAGGGCGCCGAAGCGCTGCAGCGCGCGCGCGACGCAGCGCTCGCAGTCCTCGCGCCTCGTGACGTCGCCGGCGAGCGCCTCGGCCTGCGCACCGCGTGCGCGGCACTCGCGCACGCACTCCTCGAGGCGCGCGGCGTTGCGCGCCAGCAGCACCAGGTTCGCGCCCTCGGCCGCGAGCTGCAGGGCGAGCGCTCTGCCGATGCCCTCGGAGGCTCCGGTGATCAATAACGTCTTGCCCGCGAATGTGTGCATTTGCAACGATGCCGCCTTCGAGCCGCCGCCGGCGGCGAGGGACCCATCATAGAACGATGATGAACGGCTTGTTGCGGCGGCTGCTCACGCTGTGGGTGCGTTTCAAGATCCGTCCGGAGAACGCGGCGGAGCTGGTGCGCGGCTGCGCCCACCCGCTGTGCTACGTGCTCGAGTGGCGCAGCATCAGCGACCTCGCCGTGCTGCAGGCCGCGTGCGAGCGGCTGCAGCTGCCGCGCCCGGCGCGCTCACGCGCCGGGGCAAGGGCGCTCGCTTACTTCTATCTCACCCGCCCGCGCAGCTTCTGGAGCATGCGCCCGGACCGCCGGCCCCCGCCGCAGCTGAAGCAGATGATCCGCGCACTGCGTGCCGACCCGGCCGCCGATTTCTGCCTGGTGCCGGTGTCGGTGTACTGGGGCCGGGCGCCGCAGCACGAGGCGTCCTGGTGGCGGCTGCTTCTGGCGGAGGACTGGGTGCTCACGACTCGCCTGCGCAAGTTCCTGCAGGTGCTCTTCAACGGCCGCGACACGCTGGTGGAGTTCGACGCGCCGCTGTCGCTGCGCGAGCTGCTCGGCGCCGAGCTCGCCGCCGCGACCCGCGGATGGCGCGTGGCACGCGGCCTGCATGCGCTGTACGCGCGCCGCCGCGCGGTGCGCATCGGGCCGGACCTCTCGCATCGGCGCACCATCGTGAACGCGGTGCTGCGCACGCGCACGGTGCGCGCCGCGGTGAGGCAGGAGATGCGCGCCAGGCACCTGACGCGCCGCAAGGTCATGCTGCGCGCCCGCGCCGATGCGCTCGAGATCGCCGCCAACTACTCGCACGTGTTCGTGCGCTTCATGGAGCACCTGCTCGCCTGGCTGTGGAACCGCCTGTACGACGGCGTCGAGTTCGGGCACGCCGCCACCCTGGAGCGGGCCGCCGAGGGGCACGAGCTCATCTACGTGCCCTGCCACCGCAGCCACATGGACTACCTGCTGCTCAGCTACGCCATCTACGTGCAGGGCTTCGCCGTGCCGCACGTCGCCGGCGGGGTGAATCTCAACCTGCCCGTGATCGGGCGCTTCCTGCGCAAGGGCGGCGCGTTCTTCATCCGCCGCACGCTGCGCGGCGATACGCTCTATGCGAGCGTGCTCATGAAGTATCTCGCCACCATCATGGCGCGCGGGCACCCGATCGAGTACTTCATCGAGGGTGGCCGCAGCCGTACCGGACGGCTGCTGCAGCCCAAGACCGGGATGCTCTCGATGACGGTGCGCGGTTTCCTGCACGCGCCGGTGCGGCCGGTGGTGTTCATCCCCGTCTACTTCGGCTACGAGCGCCTGGTGGAGGGCCGCACGTATCTCGGCGAGCTCTCCGGGCAGCCCAAGGAGAAGGAGAGCGTACTCGGGCTTCTGAAGTCCTGGCGCGTGCTGCGCGAGCGCTTCGGTAAGGTGTACGTGAACCTCGGCGAGCCGATCGCCCTCGACGGCATACTGGATCGGCACCACCAGCACTGGCGCGCCGAGCGCTTCGAGGAGGACGTGCGCAGTCCGTGGGTGGCCCGGGCGGTGGATGCTCTGGCGCTTGCCATCATGCGCAACATCAACTCCGCAGCCGCGGTGTCACCGATCAACCTGCTCGCGCTGACGCTCCTGGCGATGCCGCGCCAGGCGCTCCCGGAGGCCGCGCTCGCACGCCAGCTCGATCTCTACCGCCTGCTGCTGAGCGGGGCCCCCTACAGCGAGCGCGTCACGGTGACCGCCGCGAGCGGCGCGGAGATGATCGCCTACGGTATCGCCCTCAAGCAGGTCTACCGCGAGGCGCACGCGCTCGGTGACATCGTGCGCATGAGCGAGTCCGCCGCGGTGCTCGCGACCTATTTCCGCAACAACATCCTGCACCTGTTCGCGCTGCCCTCGCTGATCGCCTGCGTATTCCTCAGCAATGCGCAGGTCTCCAACAAGGACCTGCAGCGCCTGGCGGCGCGCATCTACCCCTACATCGCCCAGGAGCTGTTTCTGCGCTGGGAGGAGGCGGAACTGCCGCGGGTGATCGAGGGCGTGCTCGCAGTTCTGGCCGCCCATGGGCTGATCGAGGCGCAGCCGGCCGTGGAGGGCTGGTCACGCGCAGCGCCCGCCTCGGCCGCGGCCACCCAGCTGTCGCTCCTGGCGCAGGCCACGGTGCAGACCATCGAGCGCTATTACATGGTCGTGGCGCAGCTGGTGCAGGCCGGCAGCGGCACCGTGGATCAGGCAACGCTCGAGGAGCGCTGCCAGCTCACCGCGCAGCGCATGACGCGCCTTTATGGACTTAATTCGCCGGAATTCTTCGACCGCACCCTGTTCGGGAACTTCATCGGTCTGCTGCGCGAGCGCGGCGTGGTGCGCAGCGGTGAGGGCGGCAGGCTCGAATTTGATGAGGTCCTGGTACGTGTGGCGCAGGATGCACAGTTTGTGCTCAGTGAGCAGTTGCGCCATAGCATCCTGCAGATCATGCACGACTGACACCTTGCCGCGCCGCAGGCGCGAGTAATAGACTCGGTGCGTCATGCGGCATCAATAACGATTTCGTGGCGGGCCCGCGACAGCGCTGCGAGCAGTGACGTTCAGGCCGATCGAGACTCGAGCCGGCAGGCGGTGCACGCGTGCTCCGCCGTGCGGCGCGAGGGAAGCAGGGGGTTACATGCGGAAAGTACTTGCCGGGCGTGGTCCGTCGGTCGCCGCTTGGGCGGCGGCGGCTCTTTTCCTCGCCGGGATCGCCCCGGGCGCGAGGGCGGCGAGCTGGCAGGACCGCTCGGGGGACTGGTCGTTCAACTGGGACACCACCGTGGGCTATGCGCAGGGCTGGCGCGTCTCCTCCCCGGACTGCCGGCTGATCGCCACCGCCAACGGCGGTTGTGGCTACTCCCCGAACATCGACAACGGGGATCTGAACTTTCTGGCGAAGGCCACTTTCAGCCAGGCCGCCACCGGCGTCACCGAGCTTGCGCTCAACTACAAGGACAAGGCCGGCGTGTTCGTGCGCGCCTCGGGGCTCTATGACTTCGAGGTCATGGACAACAACGCCGATCGCCGCATCCCGCTGGACCACTTCGCGAGGGACTACGTGGGCAGCTACGTGCGGCTGCTCGATGCCTTCGGCTACTGGCGCTTTGACCTCGGCACGCTGCCCTCGGAGCTGCGCCTGGGGCGCCAGGTGCAGGACTGGGGCGAGAGCACCTTCATCCCCAACGGCCTGAACCAGGTCAACCACTTCGACGTGGCCAACCTGCGTACGCCCGGTTCCGAGCTCAAGACGGCGCTGCTGCCCGATGACATGATCGTGTTCAACTCGCAGCTGACGAAGAACGTCAGCACGCAGCTGCTGTATCTCTTTGACTGGAACGAGACGATCGTCGAGCCGAACGGCTCGTACTTCAGCACCAACGACGGCGGCACCCCCGGGGGCAACAAGGTCTTCCTCGGCTTTGGGCAGATCTCCGATCTCGGGGTGAACTTTGCCCCGCTCGGTGGCCCGTTCATCAGCAATTTCCAGGCCATCAACCGCCTGCCGGACCATAACCCGAGCAATGCCGGCCAGTACGGCGTCAACTTCAAGGTCAACTTTCCTTCACTCAACCACGGCACGCAGATCGGCTTCTATTTCCTCAACTACACCAGCAAGGTGCCGGTGGTTTCCGCGCAGACGGGCAGCCAGGCGGGCCTCGCCAATGGCTTTGGCGCGGTCAGTGCAGTCGGCGGTGCCGCCCAGGCGCTCGCCGCGGGGCTGCCCTTCAACGAGGCGGTGGCCGTGGGCGCGGCCGCCGGCCAGCAGCGCGCCGCCCAGCTCGGCGGCAACCTCTCGGCCACCACCGCCACGCAGTACGCGACCATCGGCGCGAACACGCTCCTGGCCGGCGGGAACGTCGCCGCGCAGGCGCAGAGCCTGGGCACCAACGAGTACGGCCAGACCGCCGGCTACTTCGAGGAGTTTCCGCAGGACATCAAGATGTTCGGCGTGTCCTTCAATACGCAGATCCAGCCGACCGGCACCGCGCTGCAGGGGGAGATCACCTACCGCCACGGCATTCCTTTCCAGTACGACGACACCGAGCTGCTGTACGCCGCACTCACCCCCTTCGAATCGGGCGTTGCGCAGCTGCTGAATGAGCCGGTGAGCGCCCCGGGGCAGTGCCAGCCGAGCGGGCCGACCCCGGTCACGGGCTGCAACCAGCTGGGGGCCTTCGGCCTCAACCAGACGGTCACCGGCTGGGAGCGCAAGAACATGTGGCAGGCGCAGGCCACGGCCACGCAGGTCTTCGCCAACGTGCTCAAGGCCTCGCAGCTGGTCGTCGTGTTTGAGGGTGCGGTGGACTACGTTCCCCAGCTCGAGAACCTCTACACGGGCGGTCCGGTGGGGCTCGGCCTGCGCTTAGACGGCCCCGGCACGAACCTCAGCGGCAACCCGTACATCGGCAGCTATCCGCAGTACCCCGGGCTGGTCGAGTCGGGCGCGCGCTTCCCGACCTCCTGGTCCTACGGCTACGTCGCGGCGGCGCGCCTGGAGTACACCAACCTCATCCCGTCGGTGAACATCCTGCCGCACGTCACCTGGTCGCAGGATCTGAGCGGCGTCTCGCCCGGCCCGGGCGGTAATTTCATCGAGGGCCGCCATGCGGTCACCGTGGGCGTGGGCGCCAATCTGCACCAGAGATGGGACTTCGATGTGTCGTACACTCAATACGGCGGCGCCGGCGGGAACAACCTGCTCAACGATCGCGACTTCGTTGGAGCCAGCATCAAGTACTCGTTTTAGAGCGACCGCGCGCGCCACCGCTCATGCCGGCGTGCGCCTTAGGAGGGGCTTCAATGAAGACGCTGATCCGCATGGCCGCCGCCGCAGGGCTGCTGTTCGCGCCGCTCGCCTTCGGTGCGGTGAGTCCCCAGGAGGCGGCACACCTCGGTGAGGACCTCACCCCGCTCGGCGGGGAGAAGGCCGCCAATGCCGACGGCAGCATCCCCGCCTGGACGGGCGGCATCCGCTCAGCGGCGGAAGCGGGCTTCCCGAACTACAAGTCCGGGGACCATCACCCCGATCCGTACGCGAGCGACAAGCCCCTGTACACGATCACCTCCGCGAACCTCGCGCAGTACGCCGCGAAGCTGACCGAGGGGCATAAGGCGCTCTTCAAGACCTATCCCGACTACAAGATGATCGTCTATCCGACGCACCGCAGCGCGGCCGTCCCGGATCAAGTCGCCGAGGCCACCAAGCGCAACGCCACCACCGCAAGCCTCGTGCCCGGCGGCAACGGCGTGACGGGGGCGATCGGCGGCACGCCGTTCCCGATCCCGAAGTCCGGCCTCGAGGTGTACTGGAACCACCTGCTGCGCTACCGCGGCGTCGCCGCGGGACTGCAGGTCGGTCAGGTGGCGCCCACCGCCGGGGGCAGCTACACCGTGGTCAACTTCAAGGAGGAGTTCTATTTCCCCTACTACGTGGCGGGCATGACGGAGGCGGGGCTGGAGAACGTGCTGGTGTACTTCCTGCAGGAAACCACCGCACCGGCGCGCCTCGCAGGGGAGGTGCTGCTCGTACAGGAGACGCTCGATCAGACCAAGGATGCACGCCGCGCCTGGATCTACAACCCCGGGCAGCGGCGCGTGCGCCGTGCGCCGCAGGTGGCGTTTGACAACCCGGGCACCAATTCGGACAACCAGCGTACCGATGACCAGTTCGATATGTACAACGGCAGCCCGGAGCGCTACGACTGGAAGCTGCTCGGCAAGAAGGAGATGTACGTCCCCTACAATGCCTACCGGCTGCAGAGCGAGAAGCTCAAGTACTCAGACCTCCTGCACAAGAACCACATCAACCAGGACTACGCGCGCTACGAGCTGCACCGCGTCTGGGTGGTGGATGCGACGCTCAAGAAGGGCTTCAGCCACATCTACAGCCGCCGCACGCTGTACGTGGATGAGGACTCCTGGCAGATCCTCGCCGTCGACTGCTATGACATCCGCGGCCAGCTCTACCGGGTGCAGGAAGGGCACGCGATGAACTACTACGACCTGCCGACGCTGTGGACGACGCTCGAGCTGGTCATGGACCTCTCCAACGGGCGTTACCTCGCCCTCGGCCTGCAGAACGAGGAGCCGCACTCGTACGACTTCAGCATCAAGCGCACCCCGGCCGACTATCAACCGAGCGTGCTGGAGCGGCGCGGAGTGCGCTAGGCCTTGAGCCCGTGAGTCTGCGTGCGCTGCTGCTTCTGGCCGTGCTCGGCAGCGCGCCGGCGGCAGCGCAGGTGGCAGAGGCGGCACGCGCGGCGGAGCCCGCGCGCCTGGCCGCGCAGGGGCTCTTGCTGGCACTCGCCCGAGCCGGCGAGCGGCTGGTGGCCGTCGGCGATCGCGGCGTCATCGTGTTCTCCGACGATCGCGGTACCAGCTGGACGCAGTCACTCGCCGTGCCGACCCAGGCACTCCTCACCGGGGTGTGCTTCTTCGATGCACAGCATGGCATCGCGGTCGGTCATGACCTCGTGGTGCTCACCAGCGCCGATGCGGGCCGCAGCTGGCGGCGCGTGCACTTCGACCCTGCGGCGCAGGGGCCGCTGCTGGATGTCTGGTGCGGCAGCGACGGGCATGCGATTGCCGTGGGCGCCTACAGCACTTACCTCACGAGCGAGGACGCGGGGGCGAGCTGGCAGGAGCGCCCGTTCCACCCCGCCGCGGCGCCGGTGCGCAGCGCCGGCGCGGCGAGGTCCGCTACGCCTCCGGCGGATGCCGACGGCGGTGGCGGGGGCTTTCACCTGAACCGCATCGTCGCCTCCGGCGCCGGACACCTCTATATCGCCGCCGAGGCCGGCCACCTGTACCGCTCCGCGGACGGCGGGGCGCAGTGGCGCGAACTGCCCTCCCCCTACGAGGGCTCATTCTTCGGCGTGCTGCCGCTTGACGGGGAGGTCGTACTCGCCTACGGCCTGCGCGGCAACCTCTACCGCTCTGCGGACGGCGGCGACAGCTGGCAGAAGCTCGCCACCGGCACGCTCGCCATGCTCGATGGCGGTGCGCCGCTGGGGAGCGAGGGCGCCGCTCTCGTCGGGCTTTCCGGGGTGCTGCTCGTCAGTCGCGACACGGGGCACTCGTTCACGCTCGTGCAGCAGGCCGACTACCGCGGGCTTGCGGCCGTGCTCGCACTCGGCACGCACACGCTCGTGGTCGTGGGGGAGGGCGGCGCGCGGCGCATCGAGCTCGGCGCGCCGGCGCAGCCGGGGGCGAGTCCGTGAGCGTCCCGCAGACCCCGGCACCGCTGCCGCCGAACGCGCTCGTGCACTGGCTCGAGGACGCGATCTTCTCGCATCGCACGCTCATCCTCGTAGTGTTTGCCCTGGGGACGCTGCTGCTGGGCGGCCTTGCCTGGCATGGGCTGCGCATCGACACCTCCTTCAACAAGACGTTGCCGCTGCAGCATGAGTACATGCGCACGTATCTGGACCCGAAGGTGACCGACTTCCGCGGTGCCAACCGCGTGCTCGTCGCGCTCATGGCACGCGACGGGAACATGTTCACGCCGCAGTTCTTCGCCGCCATGCGCAAGGCAACCGACGAAGTCATGGTCATGGACGGCATCGACCGCGCGCGCGTGCAGTCGATCTTCACCCCCAACGTGCGCTACCTCGAGGTCGTCGAGGACGGCATCGAGGCCGGTAACGTGATCCCGGCAGACTTCACGCCCACCCCCCAGAACATGGCGCGGGTGCGCGACAACATCCGCAAGGCGGGGATCCTCGGTCGCCTGGTCGCCAACGACTTCTCCGGCGCGCTGGTGAGTGCGATCGTCCTCGACCAGGATGCGCAGGGCCGCGCCGTGGACCCCATCCAGGTGGCACACCAGCTCGAGAGCCGCGTGCGCCGGGCCATCGAGAGCGTGCCTGCCTCTGACCGCTCGGGTATCGACGTGCGCATCATCGGCTTCGCCGAGGTGATGGGTAACATCGCCGACGGGGCGAGCGCGGTGCTGCTATTCGCAGCCATCACCATCGTTCTGACGCTGCTCGCGGTGCGCTTCTACTGCCAGTCCTGGAGCGTCGCCTTCGTGCCGGTGCTGTGCTCGCTCCTCGCCGTCGTGTGGCAGCTGGGCGCGCTCGTGCTGCTGCACTACGGCGTAGATCCCATCGGGCTCCTGGTGCCGTTCCTCATCTTCGCGATCGGCGTCAGCCACGGCGTGCAGAAGATCAGCGCGGTCGGCGCTGCGGCCTTTGCGGGCGTGAGCAGCATGGACGCCGCGCGCCGCACGTTCCGCCAGCTGCTGGTGCCGGCCATCGTGGCGTTGCTGGCCGATCTGGTCGGCTTTGTCACCATCCTGCTAATCCCCGTGCCGGTGATCCGCGAGATGGCCGTCACCGCCAGCATCGGCGTCGCCATCGTCATCCTGACCGACCTGGTGCTGCTGCCGGTGCTGGTGTCCTACGTGCACTTCGACGCGGGCTATCGCGCGCGCGTCGAGCGCCGGCACCGCCAGCTGCAGGCCCTGTGGCTGTGGCTTTCCGGGGTCACGGCGCGCGGGCCGGCGCTCATCATCATCCTCGGCGCATCGCTGCTCGGTGCGCTCGGCCTGTGGAAGGGCCGCGAGACGCCGATCGGCGATACCCAGGCCGGGGTACCGGAGCTGCGCGCGCAATCCCGCTACAACCGCGACAACGACGTGATCACCTCGAAGTTCAGCATCGGCGTGGACGTGCTCACGGCCATCGTCGAGTCGCAGCAGCCGGTCTGCGTCAGTCATGAGCTGATGAGCTCGATCGAGCGCTTCGCCTGGCACATGAGCAACGTGCCCGGGGTGCAGGATGTGATCACGCTGCCGTTCATCGCCAAGGTCGCCACCGCCGGCTGGAACGAGGGCAGCCTCAAGTGGCGCAGCATCCCGCGCGAGCAGACGCAGCTGACGCAGTCGACGCGCTACATCGAGACCAGTACCGGGCTGCTCAACGAGAACTGCGACGTGGTGCCGGTGCTGGTGTTCCTTACCGATCACCGCGCGGAGACCATTGCGCGCGTCGTGGCGGCGGTGAAGCAGTGGCGCGCCGACAATCCCCTGCCGCAGGCGCGCGTGCGGCTGGCGACCGGCAACGTCGGGGTGATGGCGGCCACCAACGAGACCGTGGCCGCCAAGCAGATGCTGATCCTGGTCGGGGTGTTCGCCGCGGTCAGCGTCATGTGCCTGGTGACGTTCCGCTCCCTCATCGGCACCCTCCTGGTGGTGCTGCCGCTCGCACTGGTGTCGGTGCTGGTGTACGCCGTCAT
>DATIXW010000133.1:0-11819 GCA_035518135.1 Steroidobacteraceae bacterium | reverse complement strand
CTGGACAACCTGGTCGGCCTGCTGCACATGAGGCGCGTCGCGCAGGAGCTGGTGGGCGGCACCTTCACGCGCGAGCGCCTGATCGAGGTCGCCCGCGGCCGCGAGGCCTATTTCGTGCCCGAGGGCACCGCGCTCAACGTGCAGCTCGGGCACTTCCAGCGCAACCGGCGCCGCTTCGCCTTCGTGGTGAACGAGTACGGGGACATCGAGGGACTCGTGACGCTCGAGGACATCCTCGAGGAGATCGTGGGCGAGTTCACCACCGATCCTGCGACCATCACGCACAAGGACGTGCACCTGGAGCGGCCCGGCGTCTACATCGTCAACGCCAGCGCCACGATCCGCGCGCTCAACCGTGCGCTCGGCTGGCAGCTGCCGACCGGGGGCCCCAAGACCGTGAACGGGCTGCTGCTTGAGCACCTGGAGACGATCCCCGACAGCGGCACGATGGTGCGGGTCGGCAACTACGAGTTCGAGGTGCTGCAGATCGCGGACAACGCGATCCGCACCGTGCGGGTGCGCCCGCCTACGGCCGTGAAGGGCCTCTAGAGCGCGGCGCGCACGGCCGCGAGCGCCTCGCTGATGCGGGTGACACCGATCACCTTCAGGCCCGGCTGCGCCTTGCGCGGCGCGTTGTCCCGGGGGACGATGGCGCTGCGGAAACCCTGCGCCTGCGCCTCCCGCAGCCGCTCATCGCCGTAGGCGACGGGGCGCACCTCCCCGGTGAGGCCCATCTCGCCGAAGGCGACGAGGTGCGCGGGGATGGGACGATCCTCCAGGCTCGACGCCAGCGCCAGGAGCACCGGCAGGTCCCAGGCGGTCTCGGTGATCTCGATGCCGCCGACGACGTTGACGAACACGTCGTGCTCCTGGAGGGAGACCTGCGCGTGCCGGTTGGCGGCCGCGAGCAGCATCGCCAGGCGATTGGCGTCCAAGCCCTGCGCCACGCGTCGCGGCGCACCAAAGCGCATCCGGTCCACCAGCCCCTGCAGCTCGATCAGCAGCGGTCGCCCCCCCTCGCGCGTCACCGTGACGATGCTGCCGGGGGCGGCCTCGGGCGCGCGGGCGAGGAAGATCGCCGAGGGATTCTTCACTTCCTTCAGTCCCGTCGCGGTCATCGCGAAGAAGCCGAGCTCGTTCGCCGCGCCGAAGCGGTTCTTGGTGGCGCGCACGATGCGGTAACGACTGCCCGCCTCGCTCTGGAAATACAGCACCGTGTCCACCAGGTGCTCGAGCAGCCGCGGGCCTGCGATCGTGCCCTCCTTGGTCACATGTCCGACGATCACCACGGTGCAGCCGCTGGACTTGGCGAAGCGCACCAGTTCTGCGGTGCATTCGCGCAGCTGCGAGACGGCGCCGGCGAGGGTACCGGCGCTGCCGGACTGCACCGTCTGGATGGAATCCACGACCAGCAGTGCCGCCCGCTGCTCGCCCGCGAGCGCCAGGATCGCCGGCAGGTCGGTCTCGCAGACCAAGCTCAGCGCCTGAGCGCCCAGTCCCAGGCGTGCGGCACGCAGGCTCACCTGCGCCACGGACTCCTCGCCGCTGGCATAGATGACCGGGCGCCCCTGGGCGACGTGCGCGGCCACCTGCAGGAGGAGCGTCGACTTGCCGATCCCCGGCTCCCCGCCCAAGAGGATCACCGAGCCGCTCACCAGGCCCCCGCCCAAGACCCGATCGAGCTCCCCCGCGCCGCTCGTCAGCCGCCCGCTGCCGCCCATCGCCTGCGACGGGGGTCCCAGGGCGACGGCAGCCGCCGGGGCGGCCGCGGGCGCGCCGCGCGCGCGCGGGGCGCTGCGCTGCTCGAGCGAATTCCACTCGCTGCACAGCGGGCACTGGCCCTGCCACTTCAGGGTCTCGCCCCCGCAGGCGCTGCAGACGAACACCGGATTCAGGCGGGCCATGTATGCGCCACCGCTCCACTTTCAGCTAGGATTCGCGCCGGGACGGGTCGAAAGGCGTCTTTTGTGACCAAAGCCACTCGGACCCTCTGCCGGCGATGCTAGCTTATGCCGGCTCCATTCGGGGACGGGAAAGTGACGCGCATCACATTCGGTAAGCCATTGGCGGACCAGGTCGAGGCATGAGCTTGCGGAACAAGCTCCGCTTCGTCGGGTTGTCCGATACCGGTAAGGTGCGCGAGCACAACGAGGACACGATTGCCGTCGATCCGGACATCGGCCTTCTGGTGCTGGCCGATGGCATGGGTGGCTACAACGCCGGCGAGGTCGCCAGCGGCATCGCGGTCAAGACCATCGTGAACCTGGTGCGCGAGCACGTGCAGCGCGAGGACCTGGCGGTGCCCGATCGTGAATCCGGCCTCTCCCGACCCAACATCATTCTGCGTGATGCCATCAGCCGCGCAAACAAGATCATCTACCAGACGGCGCGCACGCAGCCGCAGTGCGAGGGCATGGGAACGACGGTGGTCGCGGCGCTGTTTTTCGACAACAAGGTGACCATCGCGCACGTGGGCGACTCGCGCCTTTACCGCCAGCGCGGCGACAAGCTCGAGCAGGTGACCATGGATCACTCCCTGCTGCAGGAACTGGTCGACCGGGGGTTCTATTCAGCCGAGGAGGCGCAGCGGGCCGCGAACAAGAACTACGTGACCCGGGCCCTGGGCGTCGAGGCGAGCGTGGACGTGGAAATTCAGGAAGTTCCGGCGACCAAGGGCGAGTTCTTCATCCTGTGCTCCGACGGGCTCTCGGATATGGTCGAGGACGAAGATATTCATTTAACCATAAACACCTTTAGTGCTAATCTGGATACGGTCGCCAAGCAGTTGATTCAACTGGCCAATGACAATGGAGGCCGCGACAACGTCTCGGTAGTCATGGCGCACATCATGGATGCTTTCCCGGCTCGGACGAAGATTTTCGACAAGATCCTGGGTTGGTTTGGCTGACACGCGATAGGGGCAGGAACACATGGCAAGGTTGGTCTTGAGCCTGGACGGCCAGGTAATGGCGGAATACAACATGAACAAGGAGCGCTACACCATCGGGCGCCTCCCTGATAATGACATCCGCATCGACAACGCAGCCGTCAGCGGTCACCACTCGCTGATCATCAACATCCTCAACGACTCGTTCCTCGAGGATCTGAACAGCACCAACGGCACCTACGTCAACGGCAAGCTGATCAAGAAGCACGCCCTGCAGCACGGCGATGTGATCACGGTGGGGCACCACCAGCTGCGCTTCGTCGAGGATGACGAGCAGCAGGATGAGTTCGAGAAGACCATGGTGATCCAGCCCTCCGCCCGCCCGGTGGAGAAGCTGCGCGCCGCGGCCGAGGCATCCGAGAAGCCCGGCGCCTCCCTGAGCGCGACCGGCAAGGCCCGCGCGCTCGATGGCGCATCCGCGGTGAAGAAGGCCAAGCTGCAGGTGCTGTCGGGTGCCTTCGCGGGCCGCGAGTTGGAGCTGAGCAAGGCGCTCACCACGCTCGGGCGTCCGGGCATCCAAGTGGCGGCCATCACGCGCCGCGCCGAGTCCTACTACATCGTGCACGTCGAGAGCGGCAAGGCGGATGACTTCCCGCTGCTGAATGGCACGCCGATCGGCTCCAACGCCACCAAGCTCAATGACAACGACGTCATCCAGCTGGCGGGCGTCAAGATGGGCTTCTTTGTCAACTGATCCCAAAGGCGGCGGCGCGGCCTGAAGGTCGCGTCGCCGCCGGATCACTCCCGCAGGAATTCCTTCAGCGCGGCTCGAGCGGCACGCGCTGGCTGACGCTGCAGAGCAGTTCGTAGGCGATCGTGCCGGCGTGCCGGGCGACTTCCTCGACCGGCAGGTCCTGACCCCACAGCACCGCAGAGGTACCGATCTCTACCCCGGGGACTGCCGTCACATCCACCGCGATCATATCCATCGACACCCGCCCGACGAGCGGGGCGCGGCGTCCCTGGATGAGCACCGGGGTACCGGTCTCGAAGCTGCGCGGCACGCCATCACCGTAGCCGGCCGCGATGATCGCGATGCGCGAATCGCGCGGCGCACTCCAGGCGCCACCGTACCCCACCCGCTCGCCACGGCCGACCTGGCGCACCGTGAGGACGGTGCTGATGAGTGTCATGACGGGCTTCAGGCCGAAGTCCGCCGCGGTCGCATCCTCGAAGGGGGAGGCGCCATAGAGCGCCAGCCCGGGGCGCACCCAGTGGCTGACCGGCGCGGCATCGCAGAGGAGACCTGCGGAATTGACGATGCTGGTCTCGTAGGAAAGACCGTGCGTGCAGTCCGTGAAGCGGCGCAGCTGCTCACCGGTGACCTGCCCGTCGCGCTCATCCGCACATGCGAGATGCGTCATCAGGCGCAGCTCGCGTGCCGGCGTGGGCAGCGCACGGATGCGCTCGAGCGCTGCGGGAAAGTCCCGCGGCGCAAAGCCCAGTCGGTTCATGCCCGTGTCGACCTTGATCCACACGGCGAACTGCGCCGCGCCGCCACGTCGTTCCAGCAGCTCGATCTGGCGCGGGTCATGCACGACAAGGTCGAGGCGGTCGTGGGCAGCATCATCCAGTTGCGAGGGACTGAACACGCCCTCGAGCAGCACGATGCGCGAGGTGATGCCGGCGGCGCGCAGCGTCATGCCCTCCTCCAGGCGCGCCACGGCGAAGGCGCCCGCATCCTGGATCGCAAGCGCTGCGCTCACGAGTCCGTGCCCGTAGGCGTTCGCCTTCACAACCGCGATAACGTTCGCGCGCCCGGCGCGCTCGCGGATGACATTCAGGTTGTGACGCAGGGCTTGAGTGTCGATGACGGCCCGGATCAGCCGACTCACCGCAAGACACCTTCCGCGTACGAGTCGGGTGCGTAGTTGGCAAAACGCGTGTACTGGCCCTGGAAGGTCAGGAGGAACGTGCCGATCTCGCCGTTGCGGTGCTTGACGAGATCGATCTCCGCAATGCCTTTCTTTGTAGTGTTTTTGTCGTAGACCTCTTCGCGGTAGATCAACAGGATCATATCTGCATCCTGTTCCAGGGCGCCCGAATTGTGCGACACAATCCCATCCGCCAACCAATTTGCAGGGCCAGGAACCGTCAGGTCATACACCTCTTCCATGCCATCGGCGTCACACGCGACGACTCGATCCCAAAACAAATCTGACGAAGCCCAACTTGTTAGCTCCTGTGACTCGAGTAACTCCGCGTAGCTAGCCAGCCTCTTACGGCTCGGGCAATACTTGAATTGCGGCGAGCCCGGCGCAGTGCCGCGCATCAGCGCCATCGCTTTGTGAGTGATGCCGCGCGCGCCCATTTCCACACGAACTGTTTCAAACACTTCAATGGGCAACGTGTCCACGTTGGTCTCAGCGTCTATCATCTCGATGCGTGCGGCGAGTTTGCCTGCTGGAACGGCTCGCGGTCCGAATCCCCCTACCGCACTCAAGAAAATTCCCTGCGACGACGAACCGCTCACGTCGACGCAATACATCGGTCGATTGTAGCCACTGTGTGTGGTCCGAATCCGAGCCACGATCCCGAGTCTGAGTAACAACGCGGATACGTCATCCGCAAGCCCGCGGCTGCACGTTGAAAAATTCACACTATGACTGCCACGTTGCCCAGCGGGGCGGGTCGATATCGTCCCGTCGGTGGTCCATAAATGCCGAAGCAGAAGCGCAATCTGGCGATCAGCTAGGGTAAAGATCTCTGCCGGTAACCGCTTTTGGTGCGACCGCTGGCCGAAGATTCCGAGGTCCTTAAGCCATTTGCCGACGCCAGCAGGATGCCAGCGGTTGCCATTTCCGCTGATCACGAGCTGATGCCACGCGCCTAAGCCTTCATGTCGCGTGACGGTCGATCCAAATGCCTCCGCCGCCGCACGCACGGCATCACTGTTCTCTTGTGAGGCGGTGGTGTACCGCAGCGGCTGGTGGACGGGGTAGCTTCCGTCACCCACCAGGTGCCCGAGCAGCACAAGCCAATGATCCGGCCACTCGCGCGGCTTTGCGGGTTCCGGTATTCGCCGCGCCAGAGCCAGTCGGTCGCCTATCTGCAGCGTGCCTACCGTTTTCCACCCGGATCCTGTGAACACTCGATGCTTGAAGGTGGCTCGCAGTGAACGACCGCTTGCCAGTTGCATTCTGAATACCGGCCGCTTCCCGACCTTCCAGACCTTATCCGACCGAGATTTCCTTAGGCGCTGGTGCTCATCGAGTGCCCACACCTCAGGTTCTGTGCCCACAAGATCGGCGATCGGCACGCGGGTCCCGTTCGTAAGACATACCAGCGTATCGCCCGTCACGCATTCGCGCAGGTCCGACATCACCGGTCTCTTATGCTCGCGTTGCTCGACGCCGCGGTTCAGCTGCGACAGTGCGATAACCGGAACCTGGAGTTCCTTTGCAAGAGCTTTGAGCGAGCGGGACACCTCTGCGATCTCGGTGGCGCGATTCTCCTGCGTGCCCGGCACCTGCATCAGCTGCAGGTAGTCGACCACGATGAGACTGAGGCCATGCTCGCGCTTCACGCGCCGGGCGCGCGCTCGCAGCTCGGTAGGATTCAGCGCCGGAGTCTCATCGACGAAGATCTTCGCCTCGGAGAGCTGGCTCGTGGCACCGGTGATGCGCACCCAGTCCTCATCCGTGATGCGCCCGCTGCGCAGGCTGTTGAGCGGCACGCCACCGATGGAGGCGAGCATGCGCGTGATGACCTGCTCGGAGGGCATTTCCATGCTGAAGATGGCCACGGCCGCGCGCGTGTTGGGATTCACGGCAGCGTACTCGGCCATGTTGACGGCCAGCGTGGTCTTACCCATCGAGGGACGGCCCGCCACGATGACGAGGTCCCCGGGGCGCAGGCCGCCGGTCAGCTTGTCGAACTCGGTGAACCCGGTGGGCAGGCCCCGCAGCTTGTCGGGATTGTTGTGCCATTCATCGATCTGGTCGATGACGCCCGGCAGGAGCGTACGCACCGCCACCGCCCCGTCGCGCTTACGAAAGGTTCCTTCGGCGATCTCGAAGACCTTCTGCTCCGCGCGATCGACGAGCGCGCGCGCCGTCTCGCCGTCGTTGTTGAAAACCGCGGAGACAATGTCGGTACCGGCACGGATCAGCTGCCGCAGCAGCGAGCGCTCGCGCACGATGTCGCCGTAAGCGCGCACGTTGGCGGCCGTGGGTGTGTCCCGCGCGATTGAGCTGAGGTAGGCAAGCCCCCCCGCCGCTTCGAGCTTGCCCGTGCGCTCGAGCTGCTGGGAAACGGTGACGACGTCGCAGGGCTTGCCCTCGCCGACCAGCTCACCGATGGCCGTAAAGATCAGGCGGTGATCGGGGCGATAGAAGTCATCTGCGACGACTGCGTCGGCGACGCTGTCCCAGGCCTGCGGATCAAGGAGCAGTCCGCCGAGCACCGCCTGCTCAGCTTCCACTGAGTGCGGCGGCGTCGGTGCGTCGAGCAGGGCGACCGAGCCTGACTCCCCGCGCGCCTTGGCGGAACCGGCCACCCCGGGATGCCGCCCTTTACTCTTCGGCCACGATGGTGATGTGCAGCGGCACGTCGACATCGGCGTGCAGGTGCACGCTGACCGTGTGCTCGCCCACCATGCGCAGGGGGCCGGACGGCAGGCGCACTTCGCTGCGCTCGACCTTGAAGCCCTCGCGGGTGCTCGCCTCGGCGATATCGGCCGTGCCGATGGAGCCGAACAGCTTCCCTTCCGTGCCCGCCTTGGCGTGGATCGTGAGCTTGAATTCCTTCAACGCCTCGGCGCGATCCTGGGCCGAGGTCAGCTGCTCGCGGGCCAGGCGCTCGAGCTCCGAGCGGCGCGCCTCAAAGCGTGCCACGTTGTCGGGAGTGGCGAGTGTTGCCTTGCCCTCGGGCAGGAGGAAGTTGCGACCGTAGCCCGAGCGCACCTTGACGCGATCCCCGATGTTGCCGAGGTTCGCGACCTTCTGCAGCAGAATGACTTCCATTGTGCTGCTCCCTCAGTGCTGGTCGGTGTAGGGCAAGAGCGCGAGGAAACGCGCGCGCTTGATCGCCACCGCGAGCTGCCGCTGATAGAAGGACTTGGTGCCGGTGATGCGGCTCGGCACGATCTTGCCCGTCTCGGTGACGTAGCCCTTGAGCGTGGCGAGATCCTTGTAATCGATCTGCTTCACGCCCTCGGCGGTGAAGCGGCAGAACTTCTTACGACGCGAGAAACGGCTGCCGCCGCTGCCCCCGCCGGGTCCTCTGGACATTGCCATGGTGTTTCTCTCCTGCGCCCTCAGGCGCCCTCGGCCGGTGCGTTGTCGTCATCATCGCCGGCAGGGCCGGCATCATCGCGCGCGCGTTCGCGCCGACGGCCACCGCCCTCACCCTCCTCGTCCGCAGCCTTCGCCATGGGCGAGGGGTCCGTGACGGCGGAGTCCATGTTGACGACCAGGTGCCGCAGCACCGCATCGCTGAAACGAAACGCACCGGTGAGCTCATCGAGGGTCTTCTGATCCGTCTCGATGTTCATCAGCACGTAATGCGCCTTGTGCACCTTGGCGAGCGGATAGGCCAGCTGACGCCGACCCCAGTCCTCCAGGCGATGCACGTGACCGTTGCCGGCGGCGATCATGCTCTTGTAGCGCTCGATCATCGCGGGCACCTGCTCGCTCTGATCCGGGTGCACAAGGAAAACGACTTCGTAATGCCTCATTGAAGCTCCCTTCGGTTTAAAGCCACCCGGATGTAAGGCTCGCCCGGTGTGGCAAGGAGTGAACACGGCGCTCAGCGCCGCGCCCTTAGATATATAAGGGGCGCGAAGCATACTCAAAGCGATCGTCGGCTGCAACGCGGCCTGACCGGCTGTTCCTTGTGCGATCAAGGACTTGAGACGGACCCCCCGCGCACTTCCCTCAGGACCCTGGCGGTAGTGGACGCCACGCGGGCGGCGGCGTCCTTCGGAGTGAGCGCCCTGAGCTCCTCGCTGAAGACCTCGACCCCCACCGTGAGTCCCGGTTCGCGCCCGAGGAGCTCCCGCAGCAGCGGCACGAGCGGCAGCTCCCCCTCCCCGGGCAGCAGCCGCCCGAACATGGGGGCATAGGGGGTGCCCGGGGGCGGCTCGCGACGGTCGCTGATCTGCAGGCCGCTGATCAGGCCCCGCGGCACTGCCTGCAGCTGCTCGCACGTGCCGTGCGTGCGCGCGAAGTGCCAGGTGTCGAGCATCACCCCGAGGTTGGCTTCCCCCACGGCGCTGACGATGCGCTGTGCACTCGCCAGGTCCGGGATGGCGCTCTCGGGCAGGAACTCGAGCGTCAGGCGCAGCCCGCGGGAGCGGGCGCGTTCGGCCAGCGGCCCCAGGCAGTCGACGAAGTCCTGCTCGGGGACCGCCCCGCCGCCGAAGTGCGCGAGGTTGATGGTCTCGGCCTCGAGCGCCTCGGCCGCGCGATAGCAGCGCTCCTCGGTGAACTCGAAATAGGCGCGGTTCTCGGCGGGCACGTCAGCCGGTCGCGGCGTGCCGGGAAGCGCCCCGATCAGGGGATCGATGGCGTGCACCTTAACGCCGTTCGCCGCCAGGAGGCGGCGCAGCTGTGCATCGCTCACCCCCGCATCGCGGCAGGCCTCGTACATGCCGGCCGTCAGCGTGATCGCGCCGAGCCCGGCGCTGCCGGCGGCCTCGATCAGCGGCTCAAGCGCGGTGCCGATCAGCGTGCCCCAGCACAGCGCGATCACGGGCGACTCCTCAGTCCTGGGCATGGCGGCTCCCTGAAAGCTTATCCATCATAGAGGCATGGAAGTGCTCACTCACCAACAGATCCGCAGCAACGGCATCACGCTGCACGTGGCCTCGCAGGGCAGCGGGACGCCGGTGGTCTTCTGCCACGGCTTCCCGGGCCTGTGGTACAGCTTCCGCCACCAGCTGCCGGTCGTGGCCGCGGCCGGCTGGCGCGCACTCGCGCCGGACCAGCGCGGCTACGGGGCGAGCGATCGCCCCCCGGACCCCGCGGCGTATGACGCCGAGCAGGTGATGCAGGACATGCTCGGCCTGCTCGATGCGCTCGGGGCGCCGCGCGCGGTGTTCGTCGGGCACGACTTCGGCGCCCAGCAGGTCTGCAACCTCGCCGTGCGCCATCCCGCACGCGTGGCCGCGCTCGTCATCATGAGCTGCCCGTATGATTTCGACCTCGCCGGCCGCGGCGGCGCAGGATCGCAGCCCGCACCGGGTGCCGGCACGCGCCAGGGGGCGTTCGCCGTGCCGGGCGTGCGCCCCTCGCAGGCCTTCGCCGCCATCGCCCGGCAGCACTTCTTCCACATGCATTACTTCCAGGAGGTCGGGCCGCCCGAGCGCGAGCTCGGCGCGCAGCCGCGCGAGTTCCTGCTGCGGCTGCTGCACGCGCTCAGCGCCGAGGGGCGCCTGCTCGACTGGAGCCGCTACCCTTCCGCCGGCACCGGCTACCTCGACGTGCTCGCCCCCGCGCCACCGTTGCCGTGGCGCTGGCTGAGTGAGGCGGATTTCGATTACTTTCTCGCCGAGTACACGCGCACCGATCCGGCGCGCACCTTCATCGGCGGACTGAACTCGTACCGCTGCGCCGACCGCAACTGGGAACTCGGCGCGCCCTATGCGGACGCCAACATCACGCAGCCGGCGCTCTTCATTGCCGGCGCCGAGGACGTGGTGCTCAAGATGATCCCGGCGGACGCCATCGACATCATGCGCCGGCGGGTGCCCGAGCTCAGGGACGTGGTGCTGGTGCCCGGCGCGGGTCATTTCGTGCAGCAGGAGCAGCCCGAGGCCGTGAACCGGGCGCTGCTGAAGTTCCTCAGGAGCCTTTGAGCGCGACCAGGCGCGTGCAGAACGCCTCGAAGTCCTCCGGGCCGCGGCAGAAAGCGGCCGGAAACAGTTCCACCATGGACGCACCGGCCTGCAGCAGCGCCGGCACGCCCGCAAGTGTCGCCTCCAGATCCGGGGTGTGGTCGGCACGGAACACGAAGCGCGGCACGACGCGTACCGTGAACGCCTGCGGGTCGCGGCCGCGCGCGGCGACTTCCCTGCGCAGGCGAGCGATCACGGGCGCGAGCTTCTGGGGATCCTGCTCCATCGGGATCCAGCCATCGGCGGACTGCGCCATGCGCTCGATGTTGCGATCACTCGGGGAAAGCCCGAGCCAGATCGGCACCCCCCCGGGCTGCACCGGGCGCGGGTAGGCGTAGATCTTCTCGAAGCTCACGCTCTCGCCGCGAAAGCTCGCCGGTGCCTCGCTCCACAGGAGCCGGCACACCTGCAGCTGCTCCATGAGGCGCGTGTAGCGACCCTCCCAGGGCACCCCGGAGGCCTCGTACTCCTCCTTCTGCCAGCCGACGCCGAGCCCGATGCTGACCCGGCCGCGCGACATGACGTCGAGCGTGGCGAGCTGCTTGGCGAGCAGCACCGCGGAGCGCAGGGGGGCGATCACGACGCCCGTGGAGAGGCGGATGCGCTGCGTGACGCCGGAGAGCGCCGCGAGCACCGTGAGTGGTTCGTACCAGGGATAATCCAGCGGGGCGGGAAAGCGGCCGTAGGGATAGTTCTGGACGTTCTCACCCATCACCACGTGATCGGTGATGCTGACCAGGTCGATGCCCTTCTGTTCCGCGACGCGCACGATCTCGGTGACCGGGGCGAAGTCACCGCCGAACCAGCTCTGCAGGCCGTAGAGGCCGATCGCCACCTGTGTCATCGCTTCCCCTCGCGCGCGCAGCGCCCGCAGCCCTTCGCTACTATATCGTTGAGTCCGGCCACCACGAATCCTTGAAATGAACGACACTTCGGGCCCGGACGCCCAAAGAGTGCAACAAAGATGTCCTTACCCGCCACCAACATCACTGCCGCCCGCATCGCCATCATCGGCGGCACCGGCAAGCTCGGCGC
>DATIXW010000132.1:0-2595 GCA_035518135.1 Steroidobacteraceae bacterium | reverse complement strand
GACGCCGTGGGCCGCGCGCTTAAGGCTAATCCGGACGCCGAAACGATAACTATATTTGACTTTGGCTATGGCACCGGCAGAGTGACTAATGAGTTTATTGAGCACTTCGTTTCGCAATTTGGAGCATCACGCAAAGACCTTCTGGTGGCAGCATATGACGTATCCTCTAGCGGTCTCAGGAAAGCGCATGCGGCCTTGCGTGCTAAAGGATTCAGCGACCTCGGGGAATTTAGGTGGCATGCCGAAGGCACGGCCAGCTATGTCGCCGGGTCCGTATCCAGGGAAATTTCCGGTGTGAGTGTTACAATTGACTTCGTACATGCCTGCGAGGACGAGTCGCCGGAAAAAATGACGCAGCTGGCCTTGAGGATTAATAATGAGCAGGGATTCCTTGTCACCACGTCATGGTATAGCGGCCTCGGGCATGTCCCTGGTGCAGAGCTGCGCCGAGAATACTTCCGCCAGCTTGGCGGGCTTACCCATGCTAACGGGGAGATAGTCCTGTCCTTGTCTTCAACTGGTGACCTGGTCAATGAGCAGCGCGAGTGGGCGGAGCGACTCGCATCCGGGGCTGTGGATGATTTTCCGATCGAGGCCTCCGGCGATGTGGTGTATAGCACCGAACTGGACCAGCGCAACTTCTATCATGTATTTGGTGCCGAACTTGGTGATCATATGGCCTCCATTACCGGACCTGGGCAGTACTGGTGGATCGAGGGGATTCGCTATCCGGACGAGGAGTTCACCTCGAAAGATGAGGAGCAGGCGAATTATCTTCGCGTGCGGACCGCAAATGAAAGGAAGCGCGGCCGTGCTTGGGAGGCAGCGGACTATCGCGAGTTTCACACGGTGGCTGCTTTCCGCAGCGCGATGAATCCGATGAAGCGCTAGCAGGTCGGTTCGAGGACTGCGCGGCGGGCGTCGGGGATGGGGTCGGCGGCCAATTCAGGTCAGGCGTCGGTGGCCGGCGCGGTACCACGGCCGCTCACCTGCACCAGCGCGATGGTGCAGAGGCACGCGAACGCGAGCACCCCGTAGGGGACAGCGTCGGATGTGACCTCGGCGAGCCCGCCGCTGGCGGCCGCGGCGATTGCCTGACCACCCGCCCAGGCAAAGTTCGCCAGGCCGAAAGACAATCCGTGGTTCAGCCCGCCCTTGTCCGCGCCCTTGCTGATGAGCGAGTTCGCTGGCGTGAAAAGCGCGCCCAGCGCGGGCATCCCGCAGATGAGCAGCGTCATGAGCGCGGCAAGAGGTCGCAGCACGGGAGCGAGAAGGCTCACGACCACCCCGATGGACAGGCCGATCAGCACCGGCAGCTTGTAGCCGCGCTTGTCCGCGAGCCGGCCGGCCAGCGGCGACACGACCGCCTCCACTGCGGCGGAGGCCAGGAACGTCGCGCTGATGACCAGTGCCGTTGCCGACAGCCGGCTGAGGCGCAGCGGTGCGAGCACGTTGAGCACGCCGAATGCCATGCCGGCCAGCGCGGTGAGCCAGAGGCCGCCGCTCAGGTCCACGATGCGAAGCGCCGGCCATGCATGCCGCAGCCCCTGTGCTCCGCATCCCGCCGGCCTGGGGACGACGAACGCGAGCGTCATCAGCACCGCGCCCGCGACGGCGGCCAGCGCGAACGCGGTGGCGGTGCCCAGCTGGTCGGCGAGCACGCCGATAACCGGGCCGAACAGCGAGCCGCCGACAGCCGCGCCGACAGCGGTCCCGAGTAGCTCGCCCCGCCGTTCAAACGGGACGGCGGGCGTCAGCCACGCGAGGCCCGCTGACCACGTGCACGCGCCGCCGATGCCCTGCACGAAGCGCGCGCCATAGAGGACGGCCTCGGTCGACGCGCGGCCGAAGATGAGCGCAGACACGCTCATCAGCCCGAGGCCGAGCAGCACGACGGTCCTGGCGCCGAGGCGCGCCGTCAACAGCCCGCTGGGCAGCGAGCCGACGAGCGTGCCGAGCGGGTACGCGGCGACGAGCAGTCCCGCTTCGGACGTCGAGAGCCCGTCAGCGTGCTGGTAATACGGGAGCAGCGGCGTGAGCGCGGTGAAGAACACGGTATCGACGAGCACCAGCGCGCACACGAACAGCAGCAGCCACCGAACGGGCGGATCCAGGGGCGGCCCCTTCCGCGCCATTACCTACTCGTCTCGTCGGCGACATGGCGCAGGTGCCCGGGCGCGCCGCCCGGCACTGCTGGCGCGAGGAGCGCGGGCGGCTTCTCGCCCGCATCCCTGCTAGCGACTAGCCGCGCACTTTGCGACGGCTCGCATACTTTGCGCGGCACGATGGCATTGTGGCACTCAATGTCACGAAGGTGAACGCCACACGGACATGATTGTTAGCGTCCACAAGCAACTTTCGCGGACACTGTTCCGGGGCGGCGCCGAGCTGCTCAGCTGCGGAGAGTAGTTTGCAGCAGGCTAAGCGCGACCTGAAGCAGGAGGCCGGCCGCTGCGCAGGCTCCGGCGCTCGTCCGGCCGCCCCGATCCGGACGAGGTTGCCGGCCTGCGAGCCCGGTACGACATCGAGCAGCTCACCGCACCCCGCTTAGCCTCGGGCTTCGGCATGGCGCAACCGAACCCTGGCCTCCTGGCC
>DATIXW010000131.1:0-14033 GCA_035518135.1 Steroidobacteraceae bacterium | reverse complement strand
GTCCTTGAGGTCGAGCGCGATGCTGCGCTTGCCGCGGTTCGCCATGTAGGCGATGTGGTTCGAGTGCCAGTAGGTGTCGTAGAGGGCGTTGACCTTGATCACCTGCGCACCGAGATCCGAGAGGATCTGCGTGCCGTAGGGGCCGGCGATGGCGAGCCCGAGGTCAAGGACGGTGATGCCCTCGAGCGGGGCAGCGAGCTTGCGCCCGGCCTTCGGCGTTGCCGCGGGCCGGCCGGCGAGCGCGGCAGCCTCGGCGCGCAGGTCATCAAGATCAATGCCCTCTACGACACCTACTGGCACTCGAACCACATCGCCTACATGGCGAACCGCGGCAAGCGCAGCATCGCCCTTGACCTGAAGGATCCGCGGGCGATGAAGGTGCTGTACGAGCTGGTGCAGAAGGCCGACGTCGTGCAGCACAACATGCGCTACGACGCCGCCGAGCGGCTGAAGATCGACTACGAGAGCCTGAAGGCGATCAATCCGAAGCTGATCTACTGCCACACCCGCGGCTTTGAGACGGGCCCGCGCTCGGGACTGCCGGGCAATGACCAGACCGGTGCCTGCCTCGCCGGCGTGCAGTACGAGGATGGCGGCATGTCCCGGGGCGGCAAGCCCCTGTGGTCCTTCACCAGCCTGGGCGACACCGGCAACGGGTTTTTGTCCGCGATCTCGATCCTGCAGGCGCTCTATCACCGCGACCGCACCGGCGAGGGGCAGTTCTGCGACACCTCGATCGTCAATGCGCAGCTGCTGAACACCTCCTACGTCGTCGCGCGCGCGGATGGCAGTGGCTTTGAGCGCCCGCGCATCGATGGCATGCAGCTCGGGCGCTGCGCCACCAACCGTCTGTACGAGACGCGTGATGGCTGGCTGTGCCTGGTGCTGCTGCGCGAGGAGGAGTGGCGGCGCTTCGCCGCCGCCATGGGACTGCCGGCGGATGCGCGCTTCGCAAGCGCCGCTGCGCGTGTGGCCAACGATGCAGCCCTCGCGCAGCTGCTGGGGGCGAAGTTCAAGGAGCGCACCGCCGCCGAGTGGTTCGCACTGCTCGACAAGGCGCACGTGCCCTGCGAAGTGTCCGATCCGAAGTTCTCCCTCGGGGTACACGATGACCCGGAGTTCAAGAAGCGCGGCTGGGTGGTCTCCTACGAGCATCCCTTCGTCGGCAAGCTCGACCAGATCGGCCTGCTGTTCGATTTCTCGGATACCCCGGGCAGGGTGCAGGGACCGCCCCTGATCGTCGGGCAGCACAGCCGCGAGATTCTCGCCGAGCTCGGTTACACGCCCGAGCAGATCGAAGAGATGTGCAAGGACTGCGTACTCGCCTGGAGCCTGAAGGAAGGTCATCGCAAGGTCCGCAGCCCCTGGCAGCCGCAGGCCCCGGCCGCTGCGGCGACGGAGAAGAAGGCATGAGTTCGAACGATAACGCTCCGGCCGCGACCCGGCCGGACCCCGTCTTCACCCCGGATGCGGTGTTCTTCTGGGAAGGTGTCGCACGCGGGGAGCTGCTCGGCCAGCGCTGCGCCGACTGCAAGAAGCTCACGCACCCGCCGCGGCCGATGTGCCCGAGCTGCCACAGCCTCAGGCGCGAGACGGTAAAGCTCAGCGGTCGCGGCAAGGTCGCAAGCTGGGTCATCCCGCGCCATCCGGCCCCGCTCGGGTTTGCCGAGCCGCCGATCGTGGCGCTCATCGAGCTGGAGGAGGGGATTCGCCTCGTATCCAACGTGATCGGGGTGAGTCCGGAGGGCGTGCGCGACGGTCTTGCGGTCGAGGTGCGCTTTGCGCCGACGCGCGGCGGCAAGGCCGTCCCGGTGTTCGCACCTGTCAGGGGCGCTGCAGGTGGGTAAGTTCGCCGCCATCGCCGGGATCGGCCAGACCGAATTCTCCAAGAATTCCGGCCGCAGCGAGCTGCAGCTGGCCGCAGAGGCCTCCAAGGCCGCCCTCGATGATGCCGGGATCAACCCGGCGGATGTCGATGGCATGATTACCTTCACGATCGATGGCAACGATGAGATCGGGCTGTCGCGTTGTCTTGGGGTGAAGGACCTTGCCTATACCACGCGCATCCCCGGGGGTGGCGCGGCATCAGTGGCGACGATCCACCAGGCGGCGGCTGCGATCACCTCCGGCGCCTGCGAAGTCGTGGTGGTCTGGCGCGCCATGAACGAGCGCTCGCAGTACCGCTTCGGGCAGCCGATCGTGCCGCCGAGCGGCGGGGTGGTGAACGTGGCCGGTAACGGCACCGGCTCGCTCCTGTGGTGCATGCCCTTTGGCGCGCAGACCCCGGCAAGCTGGGAAGCCCTCGCCACGCAGCATTACATGGACACCTACGGGGTCACCAACCGCGACCTGGGCTATGTCTCGGTGGCGCAGCGTAAGCACGCCGCCACCAATCCGCGCGCCTGGTTCTACGGCAAACCGATCACGCTGGAAGACCACCAGCAGTCGAAGTGGATCGTGGAGCCGGTGCTGCGACTTCTCGACTGCTGCCAGGAGAGCGACGGTGGCGTGGCGATCGTCATCACGAGCCTCGAGCGTGCCCGGGACCTGAAGCAAAAGCCGGTACGCATCGTCGCCTCCGCGCAGTCGATCCCTGCCGAGGTCGAGGTGATCTCCAACTACTACCACGTGGACCTGAACAGGATGCCCGAGGCCCACGGGGTCGCGAAGCGCCTGTACGCGCGCTCCGGGCTTACGCCCAGGGACATGCAGCTGGCGATGATCTACGACGCCTTCACCCCGCAGGTGCTCAAGCAGCTGGAGGCCTTCGGCTTCTGCAAGCAGGGCGAGGCGAAGGACTTTGTGAAGGGCGGCAACATCGAAGTCGGCGGCGCACTGCCGGTGAACACCAACGGCGGCCTCATCGGCGAGGCGTACATACACGGGATGAATAACATCACCGAGGCTGTGCGCCAGCTGCGCGGGACGGCGAGCAACCAGGTCGCCAGGATGACCAACGCGCTGGTATCGTGCGGCATGGCCGGCGCGATCCTGACCAACGCCTGAAGATCCTGCATCCTATGAGAGTGCTCAAGCCCGGTCTGCGCCTGAAGAGCGCCGTGTGTGCGACCGAGGTCATGGTCATTCGTGCCCCGCCCGGTGAGGCGCAGCTGGAATGCGGCGGCACCGAGATGCTCGGCGCCACCGAGGCGGTTCCCGCGGGCGCAAAGCTGGATCCGGCACACGCGCAGGGATCGCTGATCGGCAAGCGTTATGTCGATGCCGCGGAGGCCCTGGAGCTGCTGTGCACCAAGGGGGGTGAGGGCTCCATGAGCCTCGATGGTGCGGCGCTGGGCATCAAGCAGGCCAAGGCACTGCCGTCCTCGGACTAAGCCGATGAATCTTGCGATGCTGCTCGATATGGCGGCGGATACCTTCGGCGAGCGCACCGCCGTCAGCTGCGGGACGCAAAGTCTCACCTACAGCGCACTGCGCGAGGCGGCGCGCGCGACGGCAGCGCAGCTCGACCCGGCGAAGTTCTCCCACGCGGCGCTGCTGGATACCAACGGGCTGGCGGCACCGATCGTGCTGTTTGCGTCGGCCTACGCCGGTGTTCCCTATGTACCGCTCAACTTCCGCCTGACCGGCGGGGAGATCGAGCAGCTGCTGCTGCGCATCGCGCCCGCCTGGCTCGCCTCGCCCGCGGCGTTGTCCGAGCGCCTGACGCTTCCCCAGGGCATCCAGCGCGCGGACCGGGAGCGGCTGCTGACGCCGCCCCTGGCGCCGGCGGCTCTTGAGCCACCGAGCGATCCGGCGGCGATCGCCGTACAGCTGTTCACCAGTGGCACGAGCGGCACCCCGAAGGCTGCGGTGCTGCGGCACGCGAACCTCATGTCCTACATTCTCGGGACGGTCGAGTTTGCGGCAGCGGAGGTGCAGGAGGCAGCGCTGGTCGCCGTGCCCCCGTACCATATTGCCGGCATCTCGGCGGTGCTGAGCTCGACCTACAGCGGCCGTCGCCTCGTGATGCTGCCGAGCTTTGATCCGGAGGAGTGGCTGCGCCTGGTGGCCGAGGAAAGGATCACCCATGCGTTCGTGGTGCCCACCATGCTGGTGCGCATCATCGAGTACCTCGGGTCACAGGCCACCGCGATGAAATTCCCGACGCTGCGCGCCATCGCCTATGGCGGCGGCAGGATGCCCCTTGCCGTCATCGAGCGCGCACTGGAGGTGTTTGCGGGCGTGGACTTTACCAATGCCTACGGACTCACCGAGACGAGCGCCACCGTGTGTCTGCTGAGCCCGCAGGACCACCGTCGCGCCGCGGCCGGCACCGAGCCGGGCATCCGGCGCAGGCTTGCATCGGTCGGCAAGCCCCTGCCGACGGTCGAACTTGAGGTGCGTGACGCGGCCGGACGGGTGCTCGGGCCCGAGCAGCCCGGGCTCCTGTTCGTACGCGGCGGGCAGGTCGCGGGGGAGTATCGCGGGGTCGGCAGCCTGCTCGACCCGTCCGGCTGGTTTGCGACGCAGGACCTGGGCTGGATCGATGCCGAGGGGTACGTGTTTCTCGAGGGTCGCGCCGACGATGTCATCGTGCGCGGGGCTGAGAACATCTCCCCCGGGGAGATCGAAGAGGCGTTACTGGCGCATCCGGCGGTGGCCGATGCCGTGGCGGTGGCCATACCGAGCGAGCAGTGGGGGGAAGCCGTGGGCGCAGCGGTGGTGCTGCACGCTGCGGGGACGGTTACCGCGGAAGCGTTGCAGCAATGGGTGCGCGAGCGATTGCGCTCCTCGCGCGTGCCTGAGCGGGTGGTGTTTCGCAGCGAGCTGCCTTACAACGAGATGGGCAAGGTCCTGCGCCGCGTGGTGCGCCGGGAGCTCGAGACTCTCGGCTAAAGCGAACGGGCAATCAGCTCCTTCATGATCTCGTTGGTGCCGCCGTAGATGCGCGTGACGCGCGCATCGGCATACAGGCGCGCCACGAGGTACTCGTTCATGTAGCCGTAGCCGCCATGCAGCTGCACACACTCGTCGATCACGCGCTGCTGCATGTCCGTGCTCCACCACTTGGCCATCGAAGCGGTGACCGCATCGAGCTTACCGTCGACGACGTCCGGTATGCAGCGGTCGATGAACGTGCGCGCCACGCGCACGACGGTGGCCGCTTCCGCCAGGCGGAAGCGGGCGTTCTGGAACTCCAGCAGCGTCTTGCCGAAGGCCTTGCGCCCCTTGACGTAGCGCACCGTCTCCTCCAGCGCGCCCTCCATGGCAGCCACCGCCTGCACGGCGACGATCATGCGCTCGTAGGGCAGGTCTCCCATCAGCTGTGCGAACCCTCGGCCCTCGGTGGGCCCGAGAAGGCAGTCGACCGGCACTCGCACGTCCTCGAAGAAGAGTTCGCTCGTGTCCTGGGCGCGCTGGCCGATCTTGTCCAGGACGCGACCGACGCTGTAGCCGGGCAGGTTCGCCGTTTCGATGATGAGAATCGAGATGCCCTTCGCCCCGAGTGTCGCGTCGGTCTTCGTCACCAGGAGCACGAGCCCGGCCAGGGAACCGTTGGTGATGAAGGTCTTCGAGCCGTTCACCAGATAGTGCACGCCGTGACGCTCGGCGCGCGTGCGGATGCCTTGCAGATCCGAGCCCGCCCCGGGCTCGGTCATGGCGATCGCCCCGACCAGCTCGCCGCGGGCGAGCCGCGGCAGGTAGCGGCGCTTCTGCTCCTGCGTGCCGTGATTGAGCAGGTAGTGGGCGGCGATGCTGTGAACACCCTGCCCGAAGCCGTTCAATGCGCGACGGGCGAGTTCCTCGTAGAGGATGACCTCGTGGCGAAAATCGCCGCCCGCGCCGCCGTATTCGCTCGGAATGTCCGAGCACAGCAGGCCCAGTTCGCCGGCCTTGCGCCAGATCTCATGGCCGACGCTGTGCTCCTCGCGCCAGCGCGCATCGTGGGGCAGCATCTGGCTCTCCACGAAGCGCGTCACCGTCTCGCGGTACATCGCCAGCTCATCATTCATCCAGGGCGAAGACATCGATCTCTCCTTGCTGCGCAGCTTCAGGGCTGCTGCCACGCCTGGGTGGCCTGCACGAACCATGCGGGTTTGCCCGCGGTCCAGGTCTCACCCCACAGGTTCGAGCCCCCGTTGACGTGCAGGGTCTGGCCGGTGATGAACTGTCCCGCCGGCCCTGCCACGAACAGCGCCGCCTCGGCGATCTCCCACGGCGAGCCCGCGCGACGCTGCGGACTTGACTGCGCGTAGCGCTGCGCAACCTCGGGCGCGTACACCGCCCAGCCTTCCGAGACCGTGGCGCCGGGGGCGATGCAGTTGACGCGGATGCCGAGCGGGGCCCATTCGACGGCGACGCACTCACTGAAGGCCACGATGCCGGCACGCGCAGCGCAGGTGTGCGCCACCTGGTGCAGCCCGCGCCCCGAGACGACAATGCTCACGATGCTGCCCGGCCGGGCGTTCTTGTGCCAGTGCCGGGCGATGCTCTGCATCATGTTGAAGGTGCCGTGCAGATTCGTGTCGATCACCGCACGCCAGCCGCGTTCGCTGAAGTCGAGCGCAGCCTGAGGGAACTGCCCGCCCGCGCTGTTGATCAGCACGTCGACGTGGCCATGTCGCGTGAAGAGATCGGCAAAGAACTGATCCACCGCGCCGCGTTCGCGGATGTCGAGCGCGCGTGCCTCGCAGTCAAGGCCATGGCCGCTGAGCGCCGTGCACACCCGCTCCAGCTTCTGCGCGTTGCGGCCGCAAAGCACCACGCGGGCTCCGAGGCGTGCGGCGACCCAGGCGCTCGCGCGCCCGATGCCGCTGCCGGCTCCGGAAACGACGACCGTACGGCCGTGCAGCAGCTGCGGGGCCAGTGAGCAGGGGCGGGTGGCGAGCTCGGCATCGGACATCGCGAGGGGTGCGCTTTCCTTGCCATCACCGGGCGCGGCCACGCGGGGATTCTGCGGGATGCTCACGGGGTGCGGCCGAGGAGCTCGCCGCTGATGATGAGCTTGCGCACCTCGGTGGTGCCGGCGCCGATCTCCAGCAGCTTGATGGCGCGGAACAGCCGGTTGATCTCCGAGTCCCAGATGTAGCCGCTGCCACCGTGAATCTGCACGGCCTCCGAGAGCACCCGGTTCATGGCCTCGGAGGCATACATGACGGAGGCGGCCGTGAGCGCGTGGATATGACCGCGTCCCCCGCCGCCGATCTCCAGGTCATTGGCGGCCGCCAGTACGCGGTAGGTGAAGGTGCGCATGGTCTCGACCGCCACGTACATGTCGGCGAGCTTGGCCTGGATCATCTGAAACTCGCTGATGCGGCGGCCGAACTGCTGGCGCGACTGCGCGTATTCCAGGGCGAGCTGCAGCGCCCGCTCCGCGATGCCGAGGCACAGCGGCGCGATCATGGCGCGCTCGAGGTCGAGCCCGCTCATCACTACGGCGACTCCGCCATTTTCCGCCCCGACCAGGTTGGCCGCGGGCACGCGGCAGTCGGTGAACACGAGCTCCGCGGTCTGGCTGCCGCGGAAGCCCATCTTGGTCAGCTTCTGCGCCACCTGGAAACCCTCGAAGTGCTTCTCGATGATGAACGCCGAGATGCCCTGCGGGCCGCGTTCCGGGGCGGTCTTGGCGTAGACCAGCAGGACATCCGCCACCGGCCCGTTCGTGATGTAGAGCTTCGAGCCGTTCAGCAGGTAATGATCGCCGTGCCGGCGGGCACTCGTGCGCATCGAACCCAGGGCATCCGAGCCCGCTCCCGGCTCGGTCAGTCCCAGGGCGCCGACCAGACTGCCGCCGCACAGCCCCGGCAGGTAACGGCGTCGCAGGGACTCGTCGGCGTTGCGAAAGATGTTGTTCACGCACAGGTTGTCGTGCGCGACCCAGGCGAGCGCGAGCGCGTGGTTCCAGCGCGCCATGGCCTGCAGGACGAGCCCGCTTGCAAAGAGGTCCGCGCCGCCGCCCCCGTAGCGCTCGGGCACGGTCACACCGAGGTACCCGTCGCGACCGAGGCGTGCGAACTGCTCCGCCGGCCACCACTCCTCGGCATCCATGCGGGCCGCGAGCGGGTAGAGCTCCCGGCGGGCGTAGGCGTCGGCGCTCTCGAGCGTCGCCCGTTGCTCCGCATTCAGATCGAACGCGGCGGCGGGCGGGGCCGGGAGGTCCGGGGCCGGGGTCTCGTGGGGCATGCAACGGTCCCTTAGCGGAGCATCTGCAGAGACTAATGAGTAATGCTCACCGTGTCCAGAAATGGTGTATCTCGATTGACTTCTGCACACAACTGAGGTGGACTCATTAGATGGCTGAGCAGCGCGTGCGGATCGGTTGTGGGTGCGCCTTCTGGGGCGACAGTGCCGCGGGACCTGCGCAGCTGGTGCGCAGCGGGGAGATCGACTTTCTGGTGCTCGACTACCTCTCCGAGATCACGCTGTCGCTGCTGGCGCGCGCGCGCCGCAGACGGCCCGAACTGGGCTACACGCCCGACTTCGTGAGTGAGGTCATGCGCCCGCTCGCCGCCGAGATCGCCAGCCGCCGCATCCGCGTCATCGCCAATGCCGGCGGTGTGAACCCGCGGGCCTGCGGCGATGCCGTGCAGAAGCTGCTGCAGGAGCTCGGCGTACAGCTCTCGGTCGCGGTGATCAGCGGGGACGATCTCAGCGGCGAGCTCGGGGAGCTGCGGGCCGCCGGCACCACCGATACCGAGGGCGGGGGCCCGCTGCCGCAGGAGGTCCTCAGTGCCAACGCGTACCTGGGAGCCTTCCCGATCGCGACGGCGCTCGAGGCGGGCGCCGACATCGTCATCACCGGCCGCTGCGCGGACAGTGCGCTCGCGCTCGGGCCGCTGATCCACCGCTTTGGCTGGACGGCGCAGCAACTCGATCGCCTCGCCATGGGAAGCCTTGCAGGGCACGTGCTCGAGTGCGGGCCGCAGGCGACCGGGGGCATCGTGACGGATTGGCGCGCCGTGGCCGCCGGCTGGGCCGACATGGGCTACCCGATCGCGGAATGCTCCGCCGATGGCACCTTCATCCTCACCAAACCCCAGGGCACCGGCGGAGTGGTGAATGCGGCGAACGTGGCCGAGCAGATCGTCTATGAGGTGCACGATCCCGCCCGCTATGTGCTGCCCGACGTGGTGTGCGATTTCTCGCGCGTCACGCTGGAGGATCTCGGGAACCACCGGGTGCGCGTGAGTAACGCGCGCGGCCTGCCGGCGACCTCGAGCTACAAGGCGAGCCTCACCTACCCGGACGGCTATCGCTGCACGGCTACGCTGATGATCGTGGGTACCGAGGCCGTCCCCAAGGCGCAGCAGGTCGCGGCGGCGATCCTCGCGCGCACGCGCCGCCTGTTTGGCGAGCGCGGCTGGAGCGACTTTCGCGCCACCTCCGTCGAGGTCCTCGGTTCCGAGGCCATGTACGGGCCGCATGCGCGTACGCACGCGAGCCGCGAAGTGATCCTCAAGGTTGCCGTGGCGCATGCGCAGGAGGCGCCGCTGGAATTGTTCGCGCGCGAGATTTTCCCGTCGGCGACCTCGATGGCCCAGGGCATCACCGGATTTGCCGGCGGACGCCCGGCGGTGCAGCCCATCGTACGCCTCGCGTCCTGCCTGGTTCCCAAGGCACGCGTGCATGCGCAGATCGAGATCGCCGACCGCAACGGCCTGCGCACCCTGACACTGCCGCCCGCCCCGACCGCAAGTGCAGCGTCGCCGCCGCCGGCTGCCGCGCAACCCGAGTGGCCGGGCGTTGCGGCCGCCGCGCAGGTGCCCGAGAGCGACGGGTACGTGGAAGTACCGCTGGTACGCCTGGCACATGGTCGCAGCGGCGACAAGGGCGACATCGCCAATGTCGCCGTCCTTGCGCGCCGACCCGCGTTCGTGCCGCTCCTGGCCCGGGCACTGACGGCGCAGGTTGTGCGCGGCTTCCTCGCGCATCTGGTGGAAGGGGAGGTGGAGCGCTACGACTGGCCGGGGCTGAACGGTTGGAACTTCGTCCTGCACCGCGCTCTCGGTGGCGGTGGCATTGCATCGCTGCGGTACGATCCTCAGGGCAAGAGCTACGCACAGATCCTCATGGACCTGCCCGTGCGGGTGCCGCGCGCGTGGCTCGAGCCCGCCGGCCCGCTCGGAGAATCCTCGTGACGGGGCGCCCCCGGCGGCGCGAGCGCCTGCCGCGCGATGCACGCGTGGCCGACATCATGCGCGCTGCGCGCACGATCTTCTGCGCCAAGGGCTACGCTGATACCTCGACGGCGGAGATCGCCGCTCGGGCGGGGATGGTCGAGGGTACCCTCTACCGCTACTTTGCCACCAAGCGGGAGCTGCTCACCAGGGTCGTCGAGGCCTTCTACGAGAGCATCTTCGCCGACTATGAGCAGCAGCTGCAGGGCGTACGGGGCACCTGGAACCGCCTGCGCTTCCTCATCTGGAAGCACCTGAGCGTGATTCACGCGGAACCGGCCATGTGCCGTCTCATCATGTACGAACTGCGGCCATCGCCGCAGTACCGTCAGTCGAGCGTCTACAAGCTCAACCAGCGCTACACGCAGCGCACGCTCGAGGTCATCAAGGAGGGCATCGCCAGCGGAGAGTTTCACCGCACGGTGGCGCTGCGGATCGTGCGTGACCTCATCTTCGGCTGCGCTGAACATCATGCATGGGCGTACCTGCGCGGTGAAGGCCAGTTTTCCCCGGATGATGCCGCCGACGCCATCACGAACCTGGTGTACCGGGGGTTGGCGCGCGAGGGCGTAGGCACAGGAGCGGTGGTGGATGAATCCGTGCAGCGCCTCGAGCAGGCGGTGCAGCGCCTCGAGGGACTAAGTGAGCCGCGGCGCCGGCCACGCCACGGGCGGGGGGCGTGATGTTCAAGCGCGTCCTGATCGCCAATCGCGGCGAGATCGCCTGCCGGATCCTGCGAACCCTCAGGGCGCAGGGGATCGCGAGCGTCGCGCTCTACCACCACGAGGACCGGGGCGCGCCGCACGTGCAGCTGGCCGACGAGGCGCTGCAGCTGACCTGCGACACCCCGACCGCGGCATACCTGGATCAGGTGCAGATCGTCGAGTGCGCGCGGCGCACCGGCGCGGATGCCATCCATCCGGGCTATGGATTTCTCTCCGAGAACGCGGACTTTGCCGCACGAGTGAGCGCTGCGGGCATCACCTTCATCGGTCCGGATGCCGATTCGATCCGCATGATGGGCGACAAGATCCGCGCCCGCGCCTTTGCCACGCAGCACGGGGTGCCGGTTGCGCCGAGCGTTGCCGCTACCGAGCCGGGAGACATTGAACGCTGTGCCACTGCAGTGGGCTTTCCGCTGCTGGTAAAGGCCGCAGCCGGCGGTGGGGGCAAGGGCATGCGCATCGTGCGCACCGGCGCCGAGCTGGCCGAAAGCCTGCGCGCCGCCTCGGCCGAGGCGCAGCGCTACTTCGGCGACGGCCGCGTTTACGCCGAGCGCTACATCGAACAGCCGCGTCACATCGAGGTGCAGATTCTCGGCGACGGGGCCGGAGGCGTCGTGCACCTTTACGAGCGCGAGTGCTCGCTGCAGCGCCGCTACCAGAAGATCGTGGAGGAATCCCCCGCACCCAATCTGCCGGCGCCACTGCGGACGGCCATCTGTGCGGCCGCGGTGCGCCTTGCCAGCGCGGCGCGCTACCGCAACGCGGGCACCGTGGAATTCATCCTGGCCCCGGACGGTGCGTTCTACTTCCTGGAAATGAATACGCGCCTGCAGGTGGAGCACCCGGTCACCGAGTGCATCCTCGGGGTGGATCTGGTCGCCGAGCAGCTGCGCATTGCCGCCGGCGCAGGTCTGCCGTTCACCCAGGCGCAGCTGGTGCCGGTCGGGCACGCCATCGAATGCCGCATCTGTGCCGAGGAGCCTGAACATGACTTTCGTCCTGCGACCGGGCGGATCGGGGTTCTGCAGTTGCCGGTCGCGACGAAGGTGCGGGTCGACGGTGGCATACGCCTCGCGCAGGCGATCACGCCGGCCTTTGACTCCCTGCTCGCCAAACTGGTGGTGCATGCGCCGACCCGCGGCGAGGCGGCAGATTCTCTGGCGCGGGCGCTGGATGAGATGGTGCTGCTTGGCGTGCCGACGAACATCGACTACCTCGCGCGCGTCGTACGGCACCCGCAGTTCCTGGCCGGAAGACTTCACACCGGCTTCCTGGCTCAGCATGCGCGCGAGCTTGCGGTGGCGCCGGACCGACCCGGCGAACGCGCCGCCGCGGTGCTCAGTGCACTGCTGACTGATCCGGAATTCAACCGCGCTGCGCTCGCGGCTCCCGAGCCGTACGCCACGATCGGCCCGTGGCGCAACTGAGCGCGGCTGTGAACCACACGTACAAGGTCGACGGGACGCAGGCGGAGGCGGAGATCGTTGCCCTGCGACCGAGCCTGCGCGTGCGTCTGGGGATGCAACTGCACAGCCTCAGCGGATTGCAGGCTGACGGGGCGCACTTCGAGATCTGCCTGGATGGGGTCCGGTATGAGGGCTGGCGCTGCAGGGTTGGCGATCTGGTGCACGTACGCCTCAACGGTCGTACCTACCTTGTGCATCTGGACGGGCGCCCGCCCGCGGGGACCGGGGCGGCGGCCGAAAACGAGCTACGGGCGAGCATGCCCGGCGTCGTCGTCGCGGTGCACTGCAAGGCCGGCCAGCAGTTGCAGCCCGGCGATCAGCTGCTGACGCTCGAGAGCATGAAGCTTCAGGTGACGATGGTGGCCTCGCACGCGGCGACCGTGCAGCAGGTACATGTTGGCGCGGATATGGTGTTCGAGCGCGGCGCACTGCTGGTGTCGCTCGCACACGAGGAGAAAGGGCAGTAATGAGACCCATCGAGTCGAGCGTACGCACGAACTCGCCCGAGTTCCGCGAGCGCTATGCGCATAACAAGGGGCTTGCGCTGCAACTCAAGAGACTCCAGGAGGCAGCTCGTCATGCGCGGCCCGCCCGCGACCTCGAGCGCCTCGCGAGTCACGGCAAGATGCTGCCGCGACAGCGCCTGGAGCGCCTGCTCGATCCGGGCACACCATTCCTCGAGCTCTCGACCCTCGCCGCGAACATGGCCTACGGCGGCGAATCGCCCGCGGCGAGTTGCATCACGGGTATCGGCGTGGTGTCGGGGCGGGAAGTCATGATCCACGCCGACGATCCGACGGTGAAGGGCGGGGCCTGGTATCCGCTCACCGTGAAGAAGATCGTGCGCGCGCTGGACATCGCCATCGAGAACCATCTGCCGGTGGTGCACCTGTGCGACTCCGCGGGCGGGCAGCTGCAGCTGCAGTCGGCCCTGTTTCCCGACCGCTACATGGCGGGCCGGATTTTTCGCAACCAATCCGTGCTGAGCAAGATGGGCGTCAAGCAGCTCGCACTGGTGTTCGGTCACTGCACCGCAGGGGGCGCCTATATCCCGGCCCTGAGCGACTACAACGTGATCGTGCGCGGCACCGGGGCGGTGTTCCTGGGAGGTCCGCCGCTGGTCAAGGCGGCCACCGGTGAGGTCGTGAGCGCCGACGATCTCGGGGGATGTGACCTGCATACCCGCACGAGCGGTACCTGCGACTACCCGGCGGCGGACGAAGCGCAGGCCATCCGGATCGGGCGCGAGATCGTGGCGCTGTGGGAGCGAGCGGTGAAGTGGCGCCTGCCGGAGCAGCCGGCCGAGGCGCCGCTGCTGGATGCCGATGAGCTCTACGGCATCATCCCGGACGACATCAAGAAGTCCTTCGAGATGCGCGAAGTGATCGGCCGCGTGGTCGACGGCAGCCGGTTCCACGAATACAAGCCCGCGTATGGCACGACCCTCGTGTGCGGGTTCGCGCACCTGTGGGGTTATCGTGTCGGGATCCTGGCGAACAACGGCATCCTGTTTAATGACAGCGCGATCAAGGGTGGGCACTTCATCGAGCTGTGCAACCAGAACAACACGCCGCTCCTGTTTCTGCAGAACATCACCGGCTACATGGTAGGCCGGGAATACGAGGCCGCCGGCATCACCAAGGATGGGGCGAAGATGATCATGGCGCAGACCTGCAGCCATGTGCCGAAGCTCACGGTGATGTGTCACGGCTCCTTCGGTGCCG
>DATIXW010000130.1:0-4556 GCA_035518135.1 Steroidobacteraceae bacterium | reverse complement strand
ACGGGCCCACGAGCGCGCTCGGCAGCAGTTCCAGGTCCTTCTCCCGCGCCGGCACCGAGAGGGTCAGATCCGCCGTGGCCGTGCGCCAGGCCCGCAGCAGCGCCCTCCCCTGCGCCATACGGGCCGCCTCGCTTGCCTGGGGGATGCCGGCGGCGCGCTGCGCCGCGATCGGCAGGAAGGGATCGGGCGTGAGCGGGCGCGGCAGCACGTCGGCGCTGAGTGAGGCCACCCAGAGGCCGTCGTAGCGCACGACCGGGTCGGTGAGATCGGGCGAGACGGTGACGGGTGCATCCTCGTCCTGGGCGCCGCCGGGGGAGCGCAGCGCCAGCGCGCGCAGCAGCTCCAGCGCCTCGCCCCGGCCGAGCGCACCGATACTCGCCTCGAGTTCGCCGTACTCCTCCAGCAGCTCCTGCCACTGCAGGCGCTCCTGCAGCGCGGCGCCGGCTGCGGCGGCCATGCCCGGCCAGCCGAGCGCCTCCAGCGCCGCCCCGAAGCGCTCGCACCAGCGTCGCGGCGGGGCCGCGGCCTCGCCAAGGCGCGTGCTGGCGCGGGTGAGCTGCGCATCCAGGGTGCGGCTCGCGCCGCGCAGCTCCCGCGGTGCCAGCTGCAGCAGCGCCGACAACTCGCGCAGCGTGAGGCTCGTGGCACCGCGCTGCTGGATGAATAGCGCGAGCGCTGCGCGCTGCGTCGCCGGCGGGTGCGCCCACTGCGGTGCGGTGAGCCACGTGCGCAGCGCCTCGAGCTCAAGCGGCGCACCGCCCAGGAATGCGAGGCTGCGCAGCGCCTGCGCGGGCAGCGCCTCCTCGGCAAGCGGCGGCCCCTGCTCGAGGCTCACCAGGGCGCGGCCCCCGCCCCCCGGGCGCAGCGCCTGCGCCGGATCCAGCGCCGCACGCACCAGGCTCGCCAGGCGCTCGCGCACGCCGGCGCCACCGGGCAGCAACACCAGCAGCCGCGCATCGGGCTGCGCTGCGAGGCGCTCGCGGCACCAGGCGGCGATGGCCTCGAGCTCGGCCTGCGAGTCCTGCGGCCGCAGGAGCCGGATCGCGGCGTCCGCCCGCACGGTCGGGTCCGGCCGGAGAGCACCGCTCAGTGCCGCAAGTCCCGGGCTGATCGCCTCGAAGCCGCGCAGCAGCAGCGCCCCCGGGGGAGCAGCCGCGAGGCGCGCCGCGAGTGTGCCCACCTCCGCAGCCCCAAGCTCGCGACAGCGGGCGCGGAAGCGCCGCTCGGTCTCGTACAGCAGTGCCGTCTCGCTCCCCGCCGCCGCGGCACTCACGCTGATGCGGTAGTCGATGGCGAGTGCGCTTGCGCGCTGCAGCGCCGCCGCCAGCGTCCCTTCATCGAAGAACACCGTCTCGCCTGCGGCAGCGTGCACGGCTTGACGCCACAGCACCCACTCCTCCGCCGCGCTCAGGCAGCGCGGCCACTGTGCCGGGGCCTGCGCGGCGCGCCGCTCGCACTCGCGCCGCAGCCAGCCGCGCGGGGTGAGCACGTCCGGGCTCGACCACACGGCGGCCCCGCCCTCGAGCTGCGCGGTGGCGTACGCGAGCTGCACCGCGCGCATGCGTGCGCGGGTGGGCACCAGGAGCGTGCCGCCGGCGCGCAGGTGCGCGCTGATCTCGGGGGAAAGGCTAAGCACCTGCGCCGGCGGGCAGGCTCCCGCGGCACGTCACGGGAAGCGGCCGCTGATCACCTTGGCGCCACCTGTGGCCGGGGACTCACCGCGCGCGTGCGTCTCGGCGTAGCCTGCGAGCAGGTCCTCGATGCGGGCGAACACCTCGCGCAGCGTGGCCGCATCGGGCAGATTGGTGATGCGGAAGTGATTGCGGTAGGGCACGTTGAAGCTGACCCCGGGGGCCACGAGCACGTGCTTCTGCTCGAGCAGGTCGAGCGCGAACTGCTGGTCGTCGAAGTCCGGGAGCGCGCGCGCATCAACGCCCGGAAAGGCGTACATGGCGCCCTGCGGCGGGGCGAGTGTGAGGAAGCGGCTGCGCTGCGCGGCCTCCACGATCACCGCGCGCGACTCGTACAGGCGTCCGCCCGGGGCGATGAGCTCGCGGATGCTCTGGTGGCCGCCGAGCGCGGTCTGCACCGCCCACTGCGCCATCACGTTGCTGCACAGGCGCAGCGAGGAGAGCAGCTCGAGGGCGGCGAGGTACTCCGCCGCCGCGTGCGTGCGGCCGGAGAACACCGCCCAGCCGACGCGGTAGCCACAGGCGCGGTACACCTTCGACAGTCCCGAGAGCGTGGCGCACAGCGTGCCGTGCACCAGGGTCGCCATCGGCACGAACTCGGCCTCCCCGTAGGTCATCTGATCGTAGATCTCGTCGCTGAAGAGCACGAGCTGGTGCACTTCCGCGAGCCGCGCCAGCGCCTCGAGCACCGCGCGCGGGTACACCGCCCCGGTGGGGTTGTTGGGGTTGATGACCACGAGCGCGCGGGTGCGCGGGGTGATGAGGCGCGCGAGCTCCTGCGGGTCGGGCACGAAGCCGTTGTGCGGGCGGCAGGGGTAGTGCACCGCGCGGCCGCGGTTGAGCGTCACGGCCGCCGTCCACAGCGGGTAGTCCGGGCTTGGCACCAGTACCTCATCGCCCTCGTTGAGCAGCGCCCGCAGCGTCAGGTCGATCAGCTCGCTCACCCCGTTGCCGATGAACACCTCCTCGGCGGTGACGTCGGGGATGCCACGCGCCTGCTGCTGCATGACCACCGCCTCGCGCGCCGGGAAGATGCCTTTCTGGTGGCAGTAGCCTTCCGCCTCCGGCAGGTTCTCGATCATCGCCAGGCGCATGGTCTCGGGGGTGCGCAGCCCGAAGGCGCGCGGATTGCCGATGTTGAGGGAGATGATCTCGTAGCCCTGGCGCTCGAGCTCGTGGGCACGCCGCGCCAGGCGCCCCCGGATCTCGTAGCGCACGTACTTCAGGGCTTCACTCGGTCGGACACTGCTCTCGCTCATGGGGCGAAGAATAGCAGCTGCCGCGCGCCGCACCGGCCCCCGCGGGTGCGAACTGTGACGGGCGCGCGGGCCGCGCCTGCCTTCAGGGCGGCGGCAGCTCGCGCCAGCGGTGGCAGGCGAGCGCGTGGCCGGGTGCCAGCGCCTCCCACGGGAGCGGTGCGGCGCAGCCCCCCCGGGCGTACTCGCAGCGGCCGCGGTAGGGACAGCCCTCGGGCGGTGCGCTCGCGGCGGGGGGTTCGTCCGCGCGGGCGCGCGCGAGGCGCCCGGGCTGCACGCGCGGGTCCAGGCTCGGGATGGCCGCAAGGAGCGCGCGGCTGTAGGGGTGGCGCGCGGCGCTGAACAGCGTCTCCACGGGCGCCAGCTCCAGCATGCGCCCGCGGTACATGACGAGCGCCCGGTCACACAGCCGGCGCACGGTCGCGAGGTTGTGGCTGATGAACAGCAGCGCGAGCCCCGCCGTGCGCCGCAGATCGAGCAGCAGCGTGAGGATCTGCTCCTGGCTGGAGACATCGAGCGCACTCAGGGGCTCATCGCACACCAGTACCTCGGGCCTGAGGATCATCGCGCGGGCGATGCCGACCCGCTGGCACTGCCCGCCGGAGAGCTCGTGCGGGTAGCGCTGCGCGAGCTCGGCCCCGAGGCCGACGCGCTCGAGCATCGCGTGCACGGCCTGCGCGCGCGCGGCAGCATCCAGTGCCGGTGCGTGCACCGTGAGGCCCTCGGCTACGATCTCCGCCACCCGCAGGCGCGGATCCAGGCTCGCGAGCGGATCCTGGAAGATGATCTGCAGCCTGCCGCGCCGCGCGCGCAGCTGCGCCTGGGCCAGCCCCGCGACCGCTTCACCGAGCCACACGATGCGCCCGGCACTCGGGGCGAGCAGCCGCAACGCCGCGCGCGCGAGCGTCGACTTGCCGCTGCCGGACTCACCGACCACCGCGAGGGCTTCCCCCGCGTGCAGCTCGAAGCCGACACCGTCCACCGCCTTCAGCACCCGCGCCGGCGCGAAGGGCGTGGCGCGCAGCGGGAACTGCACGCGCAGCGCCTCGACCGCGAGAGCCACCGGGGCGGCGGCCGGCGCCGCCGCGCGCTGCGGCGGGCTCACGAGCGCGGCCGCCTCGCGCACCAGGGCGCGCGTGTAGGGCTCGCGCGGGGCGCGCAGCAGCGCCTCCACCGGGCCGGACTCGATGGCGCGCCCGGCGCGCATGACGAGCAGCCGGTCGGCAAGTCCCGCCACCGCGCCCAGGTCATGGGTGATGAGGATCATCGCGAGGGCGCGGGTGCGCTTGAGCTCGAGCAGCAGCGCGAGGATCTGCGCCTGCACGGTGACATCGAGCGCGGTGGTCGGCTCGTCGGCGATCAGCAGTCGCGGTGCGGTGGCGAGCGCGATCGCGATCATCACGCGCTGGCGCATACCGCCGGAGAGCTCGTGCGGATACTGCCGCAGACGCAGGGCCGGCTCGCTGATGTGCACCTGCTCCAGGAGCGCCAGCGCCTGCGCGCGCGCGCTGCGCCAGGACTCCTTGAGGTGACGCACGCGCACCTCGGCGATCTGCTCCCCGATGCGCACGTGCGGGGTGAGCGAGCTCATCGGGTCCTGGAACACCAT
>DATIXW010000129.1:0-18824 GCA_035518135.1 Steroidobacteraceae bacterium | reverse complement strand
GCTGACCAAGATCAAGCTCGCCGGCTTCAAGTCCTTCGTCGATCCGACCCAAATCAACTTCCCCAGCAATCTCACCGGTGTCGTGGGCCCCAACGGCTGCGGCAAGTCCAACGTCATCGACGCGGTGCGCTGGGTGATGGGGGAGCTGTCGGCGAAGCACCTGCGCGGCGACAACATGGCCGACGTGGTGTTCAACGGCTCGAGCGCGCGAAAGCCCGTCGGCACCGCCTCGGTGGAACTGGTCTTCGACAACGGCGACGGCAAGATCGGTGGCGCCTACGCCGGCTTCAGCGAGATCTCGCTCAAGCGCGTGGTGTCGCGTGATGGCACCTCTTCCTACTTCATCAACGGCGGCCGCTGCCGGCGCAAGGACATCACCAACCTGTTCCTGGGCACCGGCCTCGGCTCGCGCAGCTACGCGATCATCGAGCAGGGCATGATCTCGCGCGTCATCGATGCGAAGGCCGAGGACATGCGCGCCTTCGTGGAAGAGGCCGCCGGCATCTCCCGCTACAAGGAGCGCCGCAAGGAGACCGAGGCGCGCATCGCCGACACCCGCGAGAACCTCGAGCGGCTGCAGGATGTGCGCGATGAGGTGGAGAAGCAGATCCGCCATCTGCAGCGCCAGGCTGCGACCGCGCGGCGCTACCAGGCGCTCAAGGAGCAGGAGCGGCGGCTGAATGCGGAGCTGCTGGCGCTGCGGCTGCGCGAGCTCGACAGCGGCGCAGAGGTACACGATGCGACGGTGCGCGCGCGCGAGCTGGCCATGCAGGCTGAGCTCGCCACGCAGCGCGCCGCCGAAGCCGCCATCGAACGCGCGCGCAGCGTGCACACCGCACGCGGGGAGGCCCTGACCGGCGTGCAGGCGCGCTACTACGAGGTGGGTGCCGACATCTCCCGTCTCGAGCAGGCCATCGAACACACGCGCGAGCTGCGCGAACGCCAGCGCACCGACCTCACGCAGACCCAGGCGTCCTTGAGCGAACTGGCGAGCCACATCGCGCGCGACGAGGCGCAGCTCGCCGCCGTGCGCGCCGAGCTTGCGCAGCTCGCCCCGCAGTTACAGGGCGCGCAGCAGGCCGAGGCGCACGCGGCCACGGTGCTGGAAGAGGCCGAACGCGCGCTGCAGGAGTGGCAGCAGCGCTGGGAGGCGCATACCCAGGCGGTCGGCGCGGCCGAGCAGACGAGCGAGGTCGAGCGCGCCCGCATCGAGCAGCTGGAGAACCAGCTGCGGCGGCTGACGGCCCAGGCCCAGCGCCTCGCCGAGGAGCACGAGTCCGTCGCCGCCGCGCACGGGGACGCGGAACTTGCGCAGCTCGCCGGCGCGGAAGAGGCGGCGCGCGCCCGCAGTGAATCCCTCGCCGGCACGCTCGCGGCGGCGCAGGAGCGCGTGCAGCGGCTGCGCGCGGCCGCCCAGGCCGCCGAGCGCGAGCTGGAGGAGGCGCGCGCCGGCCGCGAGGCGGTGCGCGCCGAGCTCACCTCCCTCGAGGCACTGCAGGCGGCCGCCCTGAACGATCATGCCGGGGAGACGGCTGCGTGGCTCACGCAGTCCGGACTTTCCGGTCGCCCGCGTCTGGCGGCGACCCTCGAGGTCGAGCCCGGCTGGGAGCGCGCGGTGGAAACCGTGCTGGGCGATTATCTGGAGGCGGTCTGTGTCGAGGGGCTCGAGGCAGCCGCGGGGGCGCTCGAGCGGCTCAAGACCGGGCGCGTCACGCTGATCGAGAACGGCGGCGGGGCCGGCGGCGCTGCCGAGGCCGGCACGCTCGCGGCGCGGGTGCGCGGCTCGGCCGCCGTGCGCGCGCAGCTCGCCGGCGTCCTCACCGCCGAGTCACTGCGCCAGGCCCTGGGGGCGCGCGCGGCGCTGCCCGCGGGAACCTCGCTGATCACCCCCCAGGGGGAGTGGGTCGGGCGCCAGTGGCTGCGCGTGAGCCGCGGCACGGACCAGCGTGCGGGCGTTCTCGAGCGCGAGCATCGCCTGAAGGCCCTGCGCGCCGCAGCAGAGGCGGCTGGCGCGCGCGTGCAGCAGGCGGAAGGCGGGCTCGCGGCGGCGCGCACCGGACTCGAGCACACCGAGAGCGAGCGCGAGGCCGCGCAGCAGCAGCAGCAGCAGGCGCATCGCACCCACGCGGATCTGCTCGCGGCACTGCAGGCCGGGCGCGGGCGGGCCGCGGAGTCGCGCGAGCGTGGCGCGCGGCTGGCACAGGATGCGGGCGAACTCGAGCGCGAGCGCGCTGCCACCGTGGAGGCGCTGCAGCGCGCGCGCGCGCAGCTCACGCGCAGCACGCAGAGCCTCGAGCAGCTGGAGGCCGGGCACGCCGCGCTCGCCACCGAGCGCGAGGAGCGGCGCAACGCCGTGGCGGCCGCGCGCTCGCAGGCGCAGGCGCTGCAGATGAGTGCGCGCGACCTGCACGTGCGGGTCGAGTCGCGCCGCTCGACCGAGAGCTCGGTCGCGGTCGGTATGGAGCGCATGGGCGAGCAGCGCGCGCAGCTCGCGCGCCGCAGCGCGGAGCTGCAGGAGGAGCTCGCCTCCGGCGACGAACCGGTGATCCAGGCGCAGGGGCGCCTGGGCGCGGCGCTCGAACTGAGGCTCGCGGTGGAGGGCGAACTTGCGGCGGCGCGCGCGGCGCTCGAGGAGACCGAGGCGACGCTGCGCGTGCATGACGAGGAGCGTCTCGCCGCAGAGCAGCGTGTGGGCAATGCCCGCGAGGCGATGGAGCACGCACGCCTCGCCGCCCAGGAGACGCACGTGCGCCGTGCGGCGCTCGCGGAACAGTTTGCCGAGACCCGCTGCGCACTCGCGGAGGTACTGGCAGGACTTGCGGCCGAGGCCGACGTGCCGACCTGGGAGCAGTCCCTGAGCGAGGCGCGCGCGGACATCGAGCGGCTCGGATCGGTGAACCTGGCGGCGATCGATGAACTGAAGGACCACACGCAGCGCAAGGAATACCTCGACAGCCAGTTTGCCGACCTCACGAGCGCGCTCAGTACGCTCGAGGACGCCATGAAGCGCATCGACAAGGAGACGCGCAGCCGCTTCGAGGACACCTTCGAGCGCATCAATGTCGGGCTGCGCGACAAGTTCCCGCGGCTCTTCGGCGGCGGCCACGCCTACCTTGAGCTGGTCGGGGAGGACAAGCTGAGCGCGGGGGTTGCCGTCATGGCGCGCCCGCCGGGCAAGAAGAACAGCACCATCCACCTGCTCTCCGGCGGGGAGAAGGCCCTGACCGCGGTGGCGCTGGTGTTCTCGATCTTCGACCTCAATCCGGCCCCGTTCTGCCTGCTCGATGAGGTGGATGCACCGCTGGATGAGCACAACGTGGGACGTTTCTGCGATATCGTGCGCGAGATGTCCTCGCGGGTGCAGTTCGTGTTCATCACGCACAACAAGAGCACGATGGAGCTGGCCTCCCAGCTGATCGGTGTCACGATGAACGAGCCGGGCGTCTCGCGCCTGGTGACGGTGGATGTGGACGAAGCCGTGCGGCTCGCCGCGGTCTGACACCCGAAGTGGCCTCCCTCATGAGCTCCGAGTTGCGCTGGATCCTGCTCCTCATCGGTGTGGTGTTCATCGCCGGGCTCGCGCTTTGGGAGCGCCGCAGGCCCCGCCACGCGAGCAGCGCCCCCGAACGCGCCGCCCCGCGTGAGGTGCTCGGTCACGGCAGCCCGCGCCCGCTGCGCGATCCGGCGCTGGTGCTGCCGGAGATGCGCGCACGCGAGCCCCTGAGCTCCCCCGGGCAGGAGCTGCCCCTGCTCGAGCTGGCCGACCCCGAGCGCGTCCCGGTGCTCGCGGCGCGCGGGCCCGCGCCGGCGGCCGAGGCCGCGGAGGCTGCGAAGCTCGCAGGGGGCTCCGCCGCCGAAGAGCTCGCCGAGCTGCCGGTCCCCGCGGCAGGGATCGCCGATGCGCCCGCAGCCGCGGGCGCCGCGCAGGGCTTCGCCGATCTGCCCAAGGTTGCCCCGGCGGTACCCGCACCGACGTTGCCCACGCCCTCTGTCGCCCCGGTTGCTGCGGCGCCCGTGCGCGAGGTGCTGCCCGAGCTGCCGGCCGCCGCACCGCCGGTGGTGGAGTGGCCGCCCGATGAGCAGCGGCGCATCGTGGCCCTGCGCCTGGTGGCGCCGCAGCCGCAGCGCTTCCCGGGGCGCTCGCTGCGTCAGGCGCTGGCCGCGGAAGGCTTCGTGCTCGGGCGCTTTGCGATCTTCCACAAACCCGACGAGGCGCGCCGCGCAGTGCTCAGCGCGGCGAGCCTGAACCGTCCCGGCACTTTTGACGCCGACACCATGGATTCTCAGCACTACGGCGGCCTGTCGCTCTTCGCGGTGCTCCCGGGGCCGAAGCCCCCGCCCCAGGCGTTCGATGAGCTGGTGTTCACCGCCCGCAGCCTGAATGAGCGGCTGCAGGGCGTGCTGCAGGATGAGCAGGGCGGGCCGCTGACGCCCTCACGGATCGCGGCGCTGCGCGAGCGCCTGAACAGCGGAGCCGCCTTGTGACAGCGGCCCCGGCGGCGCGGGCCGCCGAGTTGCGCCGGCAGCTGGCGCATCACGACTACCGCTACTACGTGCTCGATGACCCGCAGGTGCCCGACGCCGAGTACGACCGGCTGATGCGCGAACTGCGCGAGCTCGAAGCCGCACATCCCGAACTCATCACCCCGGACTCCCCGACGCAGCGCGTCGCGGGCACCCCGAGCGCCACCTTCGGGGAGGTCGTGCACCGGGTGCCGATGCTGTCACTCGACAACGCCTTCACCGAGGAGGACGTGGTGGCCTTCGACCGCCGCATCCACGAGCGGCTCGGCGTGACGGGTGAGCTCGAGTACGTGGCGGAGCCGAAGCTCGACGGACTGGCGGTGACGGTCAGCTACCGCGACGGCCTGCTCGCCCAGGCCGCCACGCGTGGCGATGGCCTCACCGGTGAGGACGTGACCGCCAACGTGCGCACCATCCGTGCGGTCCCGCAGCGTCTGCAGGGCGAGGCGCCCCGGCTTCTCGAGGCGCGCGGGGAGGTGTTCATGAGCCTCGCGGGCTTTGAGCGCATGAACGCGCGGGCGCGCGCGCAGGGCGAGAAGGTCTTCGTCAATCCGCGCAATGCGGCCGCCGGGAGTCTGCGCCAGCTCGACCCGCGCATCAGCGCCGCGCGCCCCCTGACGGCGATCTTCTACGGCCTCGGCGCGCTCGAGGGCGCGCCCCCGCCTGCCGGGCAGCGTGAGCTCATCGAGCGGCTGCGCGCGCTGGGACTGCCGGTCTCGAGGGAGGTGCGCGTGGTGCGCGGCGTGGCCGGTTGCCTCGGCTACTACCAGGCGCTCGGGGCGCGGCGCGCGAGCCTGCCGTACCAGATCGACGGGGTGGTCTACAAGCTCGACTCTCGCGCCGACCAGGAGCGGCTGGGGTTCCTGTCACGCTCGCCGCGCTGGGCGATCGCCCACAAGTTTCCCGCCGATGAGGCCCTCACCGTGGTCAGGGGCATCGAGTTCCAGGTCGGGCGCACCGGGGCGCTGACGCCGGTGGCACGTCTTGAGCCGGTGTTCGTCAGCGGCGTCACCGTGAGCAACGTGACGCTCCACAACATCGACGAGGTGCATCGCAAGGATGTGCGCGTCGGGGACACCGTGGTCGTGCGCCGCGCCGGCGACGTCATTCCCGAGCTGGTGAGTGTGCTGGCCGAGCGCCGCCCCGCGGGTGCCGCAGCGGTGCAGCTGCCGGCCACCTGCCCGGTGTGTCATTCGCGCGTGCTGCGCGGGGAAGGGGAGGCGGCGGCGCGCTGCACCGGGACCTTCACCTGCCGTGCCCAGCGCCAGGAGGCGCTGCGCCACTTCGCCAGCCGCCGCGCACTGGATATCGAGGGACTCGGGGACAAGCTGATCGAGCAGCTGGTGGAGCGCGGCCGGCTGCGCTCCCCGGCCGACATCTACACCCTCGGTGCAGAGGAACTCGCGCAGCTTGAGCGCATGGGGGAGAAGTCCGCCGCCAACCTCATTGCCGCGATCCAGAAGAGCAAGCGCACTACACTGGCGCGTCTGCTCTTCGGGCTCGGCATCCGCGAGGTGGGCGAGGCCACCGCGCTTGCGCTCGCGCGCCACTTCGGCACGCTCGAGCGGCTGATGGAGGCGACGCCGGAGATGATCCAGCAGGTTCCCGATGTCGGGCCCGTCGTGGCTGCCCACGTCGCTGCGTTTTTTTCTTCCGAGGATCACCGCAGGGTTATCAAGGCGTTGCGCGATGAAGGTCTGAGCTGGAGTGAAGTGCGCGCCGCCGCGCCGGGGGCCGGCACGGAAGCGCTGTCCGGGAAGACCTTCGTACTGACCGGGACTCTGCAGTCCTTCACCCGCGAGGCGGCAACCGCGGCGCTGGTCGCGCGCGGCGCGAAGGTCTCCTCGAGTGTCTCGAAGAAGACGAGCTACGTCGTGGCAGGCGCCGAGGCCGGCTCCAAGCTCCTCAAGGCACAGCAGCTCGGCGTGCCGGTGATCGATGAGGCGCAGCTGCGGCAGCTGCTGCAGGAGTGATCACGGCGCCGCCGGGGCGGTCGCATTGCGGACCGCCCCGGCGCGCCCGGGACCTTACTTCGCCGGTGCGGGCGTTGGCGTCGGCGGCGTGGCAGCCGGCGTCGTGGCAGCCGGCGGCGTGGCAGCCGGCGCGGTGGCGGGGGGCGCGGCGGGCGCCGCGGCGCCGGCCGCCGGTGCGGCCGCCGTCTGGTCGAACTTCTCGATCTTGGCGGTGCGCATCAGCTCATCCATGTAGGCGCGGAACTTCTTCCCCTGCACCACCTGCTCCAGGCGCTGGCGCACCTGATCGAACGGCGGCGGCGCGACGTCGCGCGTGTCCACCAGCAGCACCACGTGCCAGCCGTACTGCGTGTGGAAGGGCTTGTGCGTGTACTCGCCCGGCTTCAGCGCGAGCACCGCGGCGGCGTATTCCGGGGGCATGCGATCGGCGCTCATCCACGGCAGGTCCCCGCCGTTGGACTTGGAGGGATCCATCGAGACGGCCTTGGCCACGTCCTCGAACTTCTCGCCCTTCTCCAGGCGCTTCACCGCCTGGTCGGCAAAGGGCTCCGTCGCCACCAGGATGTTGCGGGTGTGGTATTCGACCTTCGACATCTGGCCGATCTGCGTCTCGTACTCGGCGCGCAGCTCCGCCTCCGTCGCCGGCCGGTCTTTCAGGTAGCGCTCCTGCATCGCCTGCTCGAGCACCTGCAGGCGCGAGAGCTGCAACATGTAGGCGATGTCGGTGGTGGTATCCACTCCCTCCTTGTGGGCCTCGTCGCTCACGACCTTGGCGCGAATGAGGTTGTCGAGCGCCTGGCTGCGCATCTGCGCGGGCAGGTCCGCGGCGGGCTTGCCGGTGATGCCCTTGATGTAGAACTCGTAGAAGCCGCGGCTGATGGGGCTGCCATTCACGCTCGCGATCGCGGGCGTCGTGTCAGGGGCTGCCTGGCCTGCGGTCCGGGGCTGACAGGCACCCAGGCTCAGCACGGTGGCGGCGAGGAGGAAGGTACGCAGATGGTTCATAGAGGGTTTCCGGTGTGTTGCCAAATCGAATCGCTAATCGTGGTTGAACTCTGCCGCGGCGCGCATGCCGGTGCGGGTGCTCAGCCGGGGCGCGTCTCCTCCGGGGAGCGGGCGCTGATGTTGAGTGCATGCACGCCGTTCTGGAGCAGCGGCTCCAGGGCGGCATACACCAGGCGGTGACGCTCGAGCGCGGAGCGGCCACGGAAGGCCGCCGCCACCAGGCTGACGCGGTAGTGGCCGCCCTCGCGGGCGCCGGCGTGTCCGGCGTGGCGGGCGCTGTCGTCGATGATCTCGAGCGACTGTGGCGCCAGTGCCGCTTCCAGCGCTGCGCGCATTCTGCCGAGGACCGCCTCATTCATGACTTCAGCGCGCCGAGGACTCAGCGCCCACCGGCGTGCCGCGGCTCGTCAGCCACAGCACCTGCGCGAGCGTGAATACGAAGGTGAGCACGGTGAGCCCGAAAATCTTGAAGTTCACCCAGGCGCTCTCGCTGGCATAGTGCGCCACGGCGAGATTGAGCGCACCGGCGAGCGCGTAGAAGCCGACCGACCAGGCATTGAGCACGCGCCAGAGCGCCGGGCTCACCTGCACGCGCTCCTCGATGGCGGCGCCCAGGAAGCGCTCGGTGAGAGTGCGGGTTCCGACCCAGAAGCTGCCAAGGAACGCAAGTCCGATCACCCATAGCAGCACCGTCGGCTTCCACTGGATGAAGGCGCGGTTGTGCAACAGGAGCGTCGCGCCGCCGAAGAGCAGCACCAACAGCGCCGAGAGCGCGTGCACCGGCGGGATGCGGCGCTCCCGCAGCCAGTCGATGCCGAGCACCAGCACCATCGTCACCATCAGCACCGCCGTGGCGGCGTACAGGCCGGCCCAGCGATAGGTCAGGAAGAACGCCACGAGCGGCGCGAGCCCGGTGAGAGTCTGCATCGGCGAAAGGTTGGGGTGCGGCGGTCGTGAAAGAGCGACGTGTACCCGGCAAAGGGCCGCGTATATTGTCACGCGCCGCGCCCAAGATCCACGCGGGATGTTTTTTCTGCAAAAGCACCGTCTTGGCTGAATATCTGCAACTGCACCCGGTCAATCCGCAGGCCCGCCTGATCCGCCAGGCGGCCGAGATCGTGCGCGCCGGGGGGCTGATCGCCTACCCGACCGACTCCTGCTACGCCCTGGGGTGGCATCTGGGGGACAGCGCGGTGCTCGAGCGCGTGCGGCGCATCCGCCAGGCCGACCGCCACCACCACTTCACGCTGGTGTGCGCCGATCTGGCGCAGGTCGGGCGCTTTGCACGCCTGGAGACCTGGCAGTTCCGCATGCTGCGCGCCTGTCTGCCCGGTCCCTACACCTTTCTGCTGCGCGCGACCCGTGAGACGCCGCGGCGCCTGCAGCACGCGCGCCGCCGCACCATCGGCGTGCGTATTCCGGCGCACCCGGTGCCGCGGCTGCTGCTCGCGGAGCTGCGCGAGCCGATCATGAGCTCGACGCTGATGATCGGCGGGGATCCGCAGCCACTCACCTCCGCGGCCGACATTGCCGCGCGCCTTGCACATGAGGTGGATGCGATCCTCGACGGCGGTGATTGTGGCCTCGAGCCGACGACCGTGGTAGACCTGTCGGTGACGCCGCCGGTGATCGTGCGCGTGGGCAAGGGCGAGCTCGGACCAATCACCGGTCGTGCGCTATAATTGCTTCCCGTGAAGAGCACTGCCGTCTCCTGGTGCCGTGCACGCAGCCTGCGTGCCGCTGCCGACCCCGCTGACACCTGCCCTGCCACACGCTCCGCGCGCCTGCGGGGAGGCCCGTGAGCTCGCCGGCGCCGGCGCGGCGCGTCCTCTCCGGCATGCGGCCCACCGGCCGGCTGCACCTCGGCAACTACCACGGCGCGCTGCGCAACTGGGTCGAGCTGCAGTACCAGTACGAGTGCTTCTTCTTCGTCGCCGACTGGCACATGCTCACCACCGGCTACGAGGACACCGCACACCTGCAGGAGCACGTGCGCGAGGTGCTCATCGACTGGCTCGCGGCGGGACTGAACCCCGGCGTGGCGACGCTCTTCATCCAGTCGCACGTGCCCGAACACGCCGAGCTGCACCTGCTGCTGTCGATGATCACCCCGCTCGGCTGGCTCGAGCGCGTGCCGAGCTACAAGGACCAGCAGGAGCAGCTGAAGGAGAAGGATCTCGCCACGTACGGCTTCCTCGGCTACCCGCTGCTGCAAAGCGCGGACATCTTGGTGTACCGCGCCGCCTACGTGCCGGTGGGGGAGGACCAGGTGGCGCACGTGGAGCTCACGCGCGAGACCGCGCGGCGCTTCAACCACCTCTACGGGCGCGAGCCGGACTTCGAGGCGAAGGCCGAGCGCGCGGTGAAGAGCCTGGGCGGGCGCAACACCACCAATTACCGCCAGCTGCGCCGCAAGTTCCAGGAGGCCGGCGACACCGAGGCGCTGCAGCGCGCCCAGGTGCTCGTGCAGAGCAACAACCGCATCACCGTCGCCGACCGCGAGCGGCTGCTCGGGTACCTCGAGGGCACCGGCGTCACGATCCTGCCGGAGCCGCAGGTGCTGCTGACCACGACGCCGAAGGTTCCGGGGCTCGACGGGCGCAAGATGTCCAAGTCCTACGGCAACACCATCGGGCTGCGCGAGGAGCCCGATGAGGTGGTGAAGAAGCTGCGCGCGATGCAGACCGATCCGGCGCGCGTGCGCCGCACGGACCCGGGTGATCCGGACAAGTGCCCGGTGTGGGACCTGCACAAGATCTACTCCGATGAGGCGACGCGCCAGTGGGCGGGCGCCGGCTGCCGCAGCGCGGGCATCGGCTGCCTCGAGTGCAAACAACCCCTGATCGATAAGGTCATCGAGGAGATCAGTGGCATGCGCAAGCGCGCCCAGGAGTTCGAGGACAACCCGGAATTGGTACGCGGCATCGTCGCCGAGGGCGCCGACAAGGCGCGCGAGGCCGCGCGGCAGACACTCACGGAGGTCAGGCGCGCCATGCACCTGCGTGCGGATTGAATCCCCTGAAGCCGCGGCCGCAGCTGAAGATCGTCGTGTCCAACGAGCCGCTGCCGGCGGTCGTGGCAGCGCAACCCGAGCAGGTGGAGATGCCCTTCGCGGTCGTCAACGGCGAGCCGATCTCGCAGATGCCCCGCGACCTGTATATCCCGCCGCAGGCGCTCGAGGTGTTCCTCGAGGCCTTCGAGGGCCCCCTCGACCTGCTGCTGTACCTGATCCGCCGCCAGAACCTCGACATCCTGGACATCCCGCTCGCGGAGATCACCCGCCAGTACATGACGTACATCGAGCTGATGCAGGACTTGCAGCTGGAGCTTGCCGGAGAATACCTGGTGATGGCGGCGACGCTGGCGGAGATCAAATCGCGCATGCTGCTGCCGCGGCCGCAGCTCAGCGAGGAGGGCGAGGCGGATCCGCGCGCCGAGCTCGTGCGGCGCCTGCAGGAGTACGAGCGCTTCAAGCGCGCCGCCGAGGGGATCGACCAGCTCGCGCGGCTGGAACGCGATGTCTGGCCGGCCTCGGCTCCCCTCAAGGAGCGCCAGGTAGTGCGTACGCTGCCGCAGCTGACGCTGCAGGAGATGCTGCTCGCCTTCAAGGACGTCGTGGCGCGCTCGCAGATGTTCGCCCACCACCACATCCAGCGCGAGCGGCTCTCGGTCGGTGAGCGCATGAGCGATATCCTGGCGCGTCTGGGCCACAGCGGCTTTCTGCCCTTCATGGCCCTCTTCCGGCCCGAGGAGGGCCGCATGGGGGTCACGGTCACCTTCGTCGCCATCCTCGAGCTGATGCGCGAGGGGCTGATCGACATCGTGCAGACCGAACCCTACGCACCGCTGCACGTGCGCGCTGCCGGCCCGCAGCTGCGCCTGGTGGGCGCTGAGGCCGATGCGAGGGACGAGACCGAAGGGGCTGTCACGTCAGACCCCACTTTGCCCGGGGCGCTGCCCGCGGATGAGGATCCCGTATGAATGAGTCGTACCTGCGCAACGTCATCGAAGCGGCGCTCCTGGCCGCGGGCACCCCGCTCTCGCTTGCGGACCTGCAGCGGCTGTTCGAGGAGCACGCGCGGCCGGACAGCGCGCAGCTGCGCGCGGCGCTCGCGCAGCTCGCCGCCGGGTACGCCGGCCGTGGGATCGAGCTCAAGGAGACCGCCAGCGGCTATCGCATCCAGGTGCGCCAGGAGCTTGCAGCGGAGATCTCGCGGCTGTGGCCCGAGCGCGCGGCGCGCTATTCGCGCGCGCTCCTGGAAACGCTGGCGCTCATCGCCTATCGCCAGCCGATCACCCGCGCCGAGATCGAAGCGGTGCGCGGGGTCGCCGTCAACTCCAACATCATCGGCACGGTCATCGAGCGCGGCTGGGTGCGGGTCGTCGGTCACCGTGACGTGCCGGGTCACCCCGAGCTGCTGGGCACCACGCGCGAGTTCCTCGACTACTTCGGCCTGAAGAGCCTCGATGAGCTGCCCCCGCTGGCGCAGCTGCAGGCGATCGGGGACATGAACCTGCAGCTGGCGCTGCCGGCGGAGGAGAGCGCAACCGAGACGCGGCCCGCGGCGTCTGCCGCCGAGGATGCGCTCGATGCCGATGAGGGCGGCGATGAGGATGAGCTGTCGGCCGAGGGCGGCGGCTCGAGCGAACTCGTGGCCGCCCCGCCGCACCTGGTGGACTGATGCGCCGCGCGGGCGAGCGCCCCGCGGTACGGCGCCGCGCCCCCGCCGCGCGCGCCGCCGCCGCCGCGGCGCCGGCGGAGCGGCTGCAGAAGGTGCTCGCGCGCGCCGGGCTCGCCTCGCGCCGCGAGGCGGAAGTGTGGATCCGCGCCGGACGGCTCACCATCAACGGCGCCCCCGCGACCCTCGGCGCACGCGTCACGCCGCTCGATCAGGTACGCCTCGATGGCCGCCTGGTACGCGCGCAGCGCCCGGCGCAAGCGGCCCGCGTGTTCCTGTGCCACCGCTCGCCCGGGGAGCCGCTGCGCACCCCCGGGGGCGAGGTCCCCGAGGGCGCACCGCTGCCGCGGCCGGCGCTGCTTGAGCGGCTGCCGCGTCGCGCCGGGCGGCGCTTCATGAGCGTCAGTCCCATGCCGCGGGTGGATGGCGGGCTCGAGCTGGTCACCTCCGACGGCGCACTCGCCGAGCGCCTGCAGCGCGGCGTGCACGCGCTGACGAGCGAGTTCAGCGTGCGGGTGCGCGGGGAGCTCAACAGCGCGCAGCTCGAAGGTATCCTGGGTGGTGCGCTCGACAGCGGCGCGCAGGTGGCGGTGCAGAGCTGCGAGGCTGCCGGGGGCGAGGCGGCGAATCGCTACTATGCGCTCGCCGCGCGCGGTGCCAGCGGCAAGCAGGTGCGGCAGCTGTTCGAGCGCCAGGGGGCGCTCGTCAGCCGCGTGCAGCGCACGCACCTCGGGCCGCTCGCGCTCGAGCGCGCCCTGGGGCGCGGGCGCTTCCGCGAGCTCACTCAGGAGGAGCTGGCGGCGCTGCTGTCCGGCGCGGACGCCGTCGCGAGCGGCTGAGCGTCGAAGCACTGGCCTGTATGGCCGCGGCTTGCCGGTCCCAGCAGCGCGATGTAGGCGCTCGCCAGGCTCGCCGGCGGCGGCAGCGTCTCGAGGTCCTCGGCCGGATACGCCTGGCGGCGCATCGCGGTGCGCGTGCGCCCCGGGTTGAGCGTGTTGACGCGCACGTGGCTGATGCCCTCGAGCTCCTGCGCCAGCACCTGGCTCAACCCCTCGAGCGCGAACTTCGACACCGCGTAGGCGCCCCAGTAGGCGCGCCCCTGCCGCCCCACGCCGCTGCTGGTGAACACGACGGAGGCATCGGCGGATTTCTTCAGGGCCGGGATCAGCACCTGGGTGAGCGCGAAGGCCGCCGTCACGTTCACGTGCATCACGCGGCACCAGGTCGGCACGTCGTAGTGCTCGATCGGGGCGAGCGTGCCGAGGATTGCGGCGTTGTGCAGCAGCCCATCGAGTCGCCCGTAGCGCTCGAGCACTGCATCGGCGAGCTGGTCGAAGTCGCCGGCGAGGGCTCGCTCGAGGTCGAGCACCGCGATCGCAGGCTCCGGTGCGCCCGTGGCGAGGATCTCGGCGTGCACCGTCTCGAGCTTGCCGGCGTTGCGGCCGATGAGGATCACCTGCCCCTGGTGCTGCGCGCAGGCGAGCGCGACCGAGCGGCCGATCCCGGCGCTCGCGCCGGTGATGGCGATCACGCGGCCGGCGAGCTCATCGCCCGTGGGCCGGTGGTTGCGTGGATCGAAGGCAGTGCTCAAGCCGGGTAACTCCTCAACATCAGCGGGGGGCGAGACGCAGGCGCCCGCGCGCGGCGCGGCGCGCGGCACGCCAGGCCCGCCAGCCATCCAGCACCGCGTGATGCTCGCCCGGTCCGCGCGCGTAAGGCAAGGCAGCCAGCACGCGGTGCGAGTGTGCGCTGGCGAGCACCGCCCACACGAGCAGCCCTGCCAGCGCGGCCTGCTCCTGCGGGGCGAGCGCGGCAACCGCGAGCGCAAGTCCCGCACGCGCCTCCCCGTGGCGCGTGCGCACCAGTGCGGCAAGCTGCGGGCCCCAGGGCTGGCTGGCCAGTTGCTCCGGGGGCACCTCTGCCTGTGCCAGCTCGGCCAGCGGCAGCCGCAGCCACCCGGCGCGCGCATGCGGCCCGAGCGCATTCAGCAGCTCGAGCTCGTGCAGGCGGCGGCCGAGGGCCTGCGCGCGCGGGTGCCCGTCCGCGGGCAGCGCGAGGTGCGCCAGGGGGCCGACGAGGGCAGCGCTCCAGCGCGCGCTGTAGGCCTCAAGCTCGCGGCGCGACTCGAAGGTCGCTGCGGCGAGGTCCCAGGTGGCGAGCTCGACGAAGCCACCGACGGTGCAGAGTTCCGCGCGCCGCGCCCCCGGGAACTGCTCCCCGAGTGCGCGCGTGAGCGGATGCTGCGGGTTGCCCGCGGCAAGGCGCAGGCACTCCTCACGCCACCACTGGAGGCGGGCATGCGCGACTTCGTGCGCAGCGCCGCCGTGGAGGGGTGCACGGATTTCGGCCTCGATTCCGAGCAGCGCCGCAAGCGTGCTGCGCTGCGGGGCGGGACAGTAGAGCCGGGCGAGGGTGCGCGCGGGAGGTTCAGCCGCTGCGGCCATGGGTCTCGGGCGGCGGCGCGACGGACACGACGTCAGCAGCGCCCGGGACGCTGCTGCCGCGCACGAGCTGCCCGACCGGCTCGAGCGCGGCGAGCGGGGCGTCGGCCGTCACGCCCAGATCGTGGAAGCGGCGCGCCTGCGGCAGCACCTGCCGCTCGAGCGAGCCGACGGCCGCGTTGTAGGCCTCCACGGCGGCGCCGAGGCGCTGCCCCATGCGGCCCAAGTGCCCGTGAAAGCTGGTGAGGCGGCGGTGCAACTCCTGTCCCAGATCGCGGATCTGCGCGGCGTTATGCGCCATGGCCGACTGGCGCCAGCCGTAGGCCACGGTCTTCAGCAGCGCGACGAGCGTTGAGGGTGTGGCGATGATGACGCTCTGCGCCAGCGCACTCTCGATGAGCTCGGGGCGCTCGGCGAGCGCGGCCGAGAGGAACTGATCGCCCGGCAGGAAGAGGACGGCGAACTCCGGACTGCGCTCGAACTGCGCCCAGTAGGCTTTGGAGGCGAGCTCGCGCACCCGCATCTCCACCTGCTGCGCGTGCTTGCGCAGGGCGAGCTGGCGCTCCTCGTCGCTCGCGGCCTCGAGAGCTGCGAGGTATGCATCCAGCGGGGTCTTCGCGTCGATGACCAGGTCGCGCGCATCGGGCATGTGCACCACCAGGTCCGGCCGCACCGCGCCGTCCTCGCCGGCCACGTGCAGCTGCTCGGTGAAATCGCAGTGCTCGCAGAGGCCGGCGAGCTCGACCAGGCGGCGCAGGGTGAGCTCGCCCCAGCGGCCGCGCACCTCGGGCCGGCGCAGCGCGGTCACGAGATTGCGTGTCTCGCGCTGCAGGAGCGTCTGGCCGCCGGCGAGCGTCTCGATCTGCGTGCGCAGACTGGTGAAGGCGTCACGGCGCTCGCGCTCGAGCGCCTGCACCTGCGCCTCGGTGCGTTCCAGGGCTGCACGCAGCGGTTCGACCAGCTGCGCAATCGCCACCTCGCGCTCCTTGAGTGCGCCTTGTGCCAGCACCTGATCGCGCCCGAGGGACTCGCGAGCCAGGCGCAGGAACAGCTCGCTGTTGGCTCGCAGGGTCTCACCGGCGAGGGTGTCGAAGGCGGCGCGCAGCCGCGCTTCAGACTGCTCGAGCAGCGCGAGGCGCTCGGCGTCCTTGAGGGTTTCGGCCTCGAGGCGCACCTGGGTCGTCGCCAGCTCCACGCGCAGCGCCTCGACGCGCCGTCCGGCGCGGATGTGACTCACGAGCGCCCCGAGCACGGCGCCGGCGACGAAGGTGGCGCCGATGACGATATAGATGAAGTGCGTGACGGCGATCACCGCAGCAGGTACGCGAGGTAATTCACGCCGACGTCGCGGCTCAGGGCGACGCGCGCGGTGAAGGGGTTGAGCTCGATGCCGGTGAGGCCCTTCAGCTCGAGCCCCGCCGCGCGTGCCCAGCGCGCCAGCTCCGCCGGGCGGATGAGGCGCTCGTACTCGTGGGTGCCGCGCGGAATGAGGTTCAGCAGGTACTCCGCGCCGAGGATCGCCAGCACAAAGGACCTGATGTTACGGTTGAGGGTCGAAACGAACAGCGCCCCGCCGGGCCGCAGCAGCTGCGCGAGCGTTGCGAGCATCGCTGCGGGCTCGGGCACATGCTCGAGCATCTCCATGCAGGTGACGACGTCGAAGCCGGCGGGGCTTGAGCGCGCCAGCTCCTCCGCGGGCGCCACGCGGTAGTCGATCGTGAGTCCCTCGGATGCGGCGTGCAGCCGCGCGACCTCGATCATGGCGGGCGCCAGGTCGATGGCCGTCACCTGCGCGCCCGCGCGTGTCAGGCTCTCCGCCAGCAGCCCGCCGCCGCAGCCGACATCCAGCACACGCATGCCGGCGAGCGCCATGCGCTCGCTCACGAAGCGCGTGCGCACCGGGTTCAGCAGGTGCAGCGGCCGGAACTCCCCCTGCGGATCCCAGAAGCGGCTCGCGCCCGAGTCGAATTTAGCCAGCTCGGCAGCATCGGCGTTGGCAGCGCTCATGCGGCGGCTCCGAGCTTCAGGCGCGCCGTCCAGGCGGGGGGCACGGCGGCGAGCTCCGCGGCGTCAAAGGCGATGAGACGGCGGGCGCTGACGGCGGCGCGGCCGCCGCTCCACACATCGCTCACCTGCGAGCGCGTCGCGCCAAAGACGATCGCGTCCTCAAGGCTCGCGTAGCCCGCGACGGTGAGCGCATCGAGCTCGATGCACACGAGGTCGGCGACCTTGCCGGCCTCGAGCGAGCCGATCTGCCCCTGCAATCCCAGCGCCGCCGCGCCCCCGAGCGTCGCCAGGTGCAGCGCCTCCCGTGCCCCGAAGCCCGACAGCAGTGCGGCGGTGCGCGCCTCCGCCAGCAGGTCGAACGCACCGGCACTCAGGGGGCTGTCGGTGCCGAGTGCGCTGCGGCCGCCCTCCGGGGGCGGCACGTGCGCGCCGCCTGCGGCAAGGCCTGCCTGCGGGCAGCTGATGAGGGAGGCGCCGTGACGGGCGAGCAGTGCGCGGTCTGTCTGCGGCAGGGGGGCGACCTGGATGGCGGCGAATCCCGGGCGCAGGAAGCCCAGCGCCGCGAGACGCTGCAGGGGGGTGGCGCAGGCGGCGTCCGCATCCTGCACCTGCCACTGCGCGGCCGCCTCGACATCCGTCTGCAGCGCCACGCGCGCATCGAGTTCGTCGGCGACGCGGCGCATGCGCCCGAGCACGGCGTCACTGAGGTGGGCGAGGCCGAGCGGGGCGAAGAACAGGCTGATCCGCGGGTCGGCGCGGTACTCATCCCACAGTCGCTCGGCCCGGGCGAGCTGCGCGCTGGGGCCATCGGCGCTGGCGCCGTCCCCGATCGGCAGCGCGATGGCGGCGCGCATCTGCGCCGCGGCGCACACGCGCGCGGCCTCCTCGGGGTGGGGGCTGAGGTCCGCAAAGCAGGTGATACCCGCGGAGAGCATCTGCGCGATCGCAAGACGCGTACCGTCGCGCACGAAATCGGCCCCGGCGGTGGCCGCGACCGCCGGGCCGTGCGCGGCGGCGTAGGGGAGGGCGGCGCGCAGCAGGGTGAGGCTTGCGCGCGCGTGTGCGTTCACCAGCCCCGGCAGCAGCGCGTGGTGTTCGCGCTGCAGGTGCTCGCGTGCGGCAAAGCGCGCGCGCAGCTCCGCGGCCGGGCCGAGCGCCAGAATGCGCCCGGCGCCGACGGCGAGCGCGTGACCCTCGAGCACTACGCCCGGGGCCATCGGCAGCAGCCAGCGCGGCTCGATCAGCAGGTCCGCGGGTTCGCGCATCTTCCGTCCGGTGAGCGTGAAAACAGCTGCGGAGCAGTATATCGGTGCGCGCCGGTGCACGCGCGCCCGCGGCCCCTTGCGCAGGGGTCCGACGGTGAGGGTTTGGGCTGCGCTTCGTGCTAGAATTACTCCTTTATTTCGGCCCCTCTCAGGGCCGCAGAGTGCACAAGATTAATGGCTGAGATCGCCCGCGAAATCCTGCCCGTCAGCCTCGAAGAGGAGATGCGGCGCTCCTATCTTGACTATGCGATGAGCGTGATCGTCGGGCGGGCTCTGCCGGACGTGCGTGACGGGCTCAAGCCCGTGCACCGGCGCGTGCTGTACGCGATGCGCGAACTCGGCAACGACTGGAACAAGGCGTACAAGAAGTCCGCCCGCGTGGTCGGTGACGTCATCGGCAAGTACCACCCGCACGGGGACACGGCGGTGTACGACACCATCGTGCGCATGGCGCAGCCGTTCTCCATGCGCTACCTGCTGGTCGATGGCCAGGGCAATTTCGGTTCCGTGGACGGGGATCTGCCGGCGGCGATGCGCTACACGGAGGTGCGCATGTCGCGCATCGCGCACGAGCTGCTCGCCGACATCGAGAAAGAGACCGTCGATTTCACCCCCAACTACGACGAATCCGAGACCGAGCCCTCGGTGCTGCCGACCAAGGTGCCGAACCTGCTGGTGAACGGGCAGACCGGCATCGCCGTGGGCATGGCGACCAATATCCCGCCGCACAACCTCACCGAGACGGTCAACGCCTGCATCGCGCTGCTGGATGACCCGGCGCTGCCGCTCGCCGCACTGATGCAGCACATGCCGGGACCGGACTTCCCGACCGGCGGCATCATCAACGGTGCCCAGGAGATCGCCACCGCCTACCGCACCGGCCGCGGCCGCCTCTCGGTGCGCGCCCGGGTGAGCATCGAGGATGTCGGC
>DATIXW010000128.1:0-5802 GCA_035518135.1 Steroidobacteraceae bacterium | reverse complement strand
GGGTACGGCCGTCGGCGCCATCGCAGGAGACACCGGCAAGGGCGCTGCGATCGGCGCCACCACGGGGGCGTTCGCCGGTGCCGGGCAAAGGCGCCAGGCCAAATCGCAGGCCGCGGCCACGCAGCAACAGCAGCAGGCTGCGGCCGACCAGGCCGCCGCTCAGGCAGCCGCAGCCTCGGTGGCCCAGCAGAAGTCCGATTACAACAAGGCGTTCTCGGCGTGCATGGAAGGTAAGGGCTACACGGTCAAGTGACCGCCGTCACAACCTCGTCGAGGCCGGCGCTACGGCTGCGATCCCCGCGGGCCTGGGTTCACGACGTGACACGAATGTTCGCCGCGGCCCCCTAACCGTGGGTGCCCGAGGACGGCAATTGCTCTCTGAGGCTCTCCGTGGTGGAGCGCGGCTGTGAAGGTCTGCCCCCCGGCTGCGGTACGGCTGCTGGCGATTGCCCTGCTCCTACCGCTCGCAGGCTGCGCGCTATACGACCAGTACAGTCCCTCCAAGCGGGCTGCGCGCCAGCAGGTACAGCAGCTGCAGAGCCTGCAGCTGACGGTCATGAGCTATGCCGACGAGTACGTGGCCCGCACGGGCGAGGCTCTCACGCTCTTTCAGACCGAAACCGACAATCCCGAGGAGCGGCTGCTCACGCAGAACTGGCGCGTCCAGCAGGCGACGGCGGCCTACACCATCGCCAGTGGCCCGAACCCCGTCACGAATGCGCTCGACATGGTGGTACTGGCCTCCCTCAGCCGCATGCGGCTCGAGGATCGCTCGGTGGTGGAGCGTTTTGGGCCTCGCGTCAAGCCGCTCCTGGAGACTTACGGCCGGGTCGAGACGGAGGCCTGGCAAATCGTGGACGGTGTCCTGACCCAGGCACAGTCTCAGCGCCTGAAGGAAATCATGGCCCAGTGGCGCGCAACCCACCCAGAGGTGCAGGGGGTGTCGTACGTGCATTTCCACGAGTTCGCCGAATCCGTGGGCGGGTCCGGAGTCGGCAAAGACAGCCAGGCGGGCGGTCTATTTTCCATGCTGGGAATCGATCCTTTCTCCTCGCTTGATCCGGCCGTGCGCGAGATCACCCAGAGCCGCGCCCTCGCGGAGCGCACGATTTATTACCTGCAGCGCGCGCCCACGCTGCTCGACATGCAGGTCGTACGGCTCACCTACCAGTTTGCCGTGATGCCCGAGAGCAAGGCGCTGCTGGCCGATGCCCAGCGCGTCTCACTCGTCGGCAGCGCATCCGACCAGCTCGTGCAAACGCTGCCGGGGTTGCTCGACCGGCAGCGCGAGGCGCTGCTCGCACAGCTGGTCGGGGTCCTCAAGCAGGAAAGCGCCACGGTCAGCGACCTGACGACCAATCTGCGCTCGACACTGCAGGCCGGGACCGACACCGCGAACGCCGTACACGGGACACTGGATGTGGTGGAGCGCATCACCGGGCAGTTTGCCGGCAAGCCCGAGACGCCGGCGGCCGAAAAAGGCCCCCCCTTCGATATCCGCAACTACACCGAGATGCTGCGCGAGGCCACCACCGCGAGTCGCGAGCTCGATGCGCTGGCACAGCGCACCGATTCGCTGCTGCCGGTGCTGCGGGTCGCCAGCCAGGACACCGCCAACCGCGTCAACGGGATCCTCAATCACCTGTTCTGGCTGGCAGTACTGCTGGTGCTCGTGGCCACCGTCGCGGTGCTGCTGGCGGCGCTCGCCTATCGCCGGCTCGTGCCCCACTCCAGGCGGGACGTGTCCTAGCATCGTGCGGTGCACCGGAGGAGGCACGCTGCGCGCAGCGTACGCTGCGCTCCTGAACGCGGCACTGGCTCTGGGGGGCAGCGCCCCTGCCGCCGCGGCGGATGCGCCTGCCGATGCGCTGTACCTCAATGGCTACATCTACACGGTCGATGCGCACGATCGCGTGGCCGAGGCGCTCGCGGTGCGCGACGGACGCATACTCTACGTCGGCACGAGTGCTGGTGCGCGCGCGCTCGCGGGACCGGCGACCCACTCCGTCGACCTCAACGGTCGTATGCTGATGCCGGGGCTCGTGGACGGGCATATGCACCCCCTCGAGGGCGGCACGGTGCTCATGAAGTGCAACCTCAACTATGAGCGCCTCACGGTCGCGCAACTGCAGGCGCGCATCCAGGCGTGCCTGGATGCCACGCGCGCCGGCGAGCCGGATCGCTGGCTCGAGGTCACGAGCTGGTTCCGTGAGGCCATGCTGCCGAGCGGTGTGCCGGTGACGCGGGCCACGCTCGATGCGCTCATGACCCGCCGCCCGATCTACGTCATGTCCTCCTTCGGTCACACCGCACTGGTCAACACGCGCGCGCTCAGGCTCGCCGGCATCGACGCCACCACGGCCGACCCCGCCGGTGGCCGCATCGACCACGGTGCCGCCGGTGAGCCTTCCGGGATCCTCGAAGACACGGCCTCGGACCTCGTGAGCAAGCACATCCCCAAGCCCACGGCCGCCCAGAACGCGAAGGCCGCACTCGCCGCACTGGCGGCGATGCGCGCCCAGGGCATCACCAGCTTCCTCGACGCCGACACGTTCCCGGAATCCCTCGCCGCCTTCGCGGCCGCCGAGCGCGCCGGAGCCCTGAGCGCCCGGGGCCACTTCGCGCTGCACATCGGGCCCGAGGAGGCCGCCGATCCCAGGGCGGCCATCGCCCGTGCGCGCCGGCTGGCGCAGCGCTACGACCAGGGCACCGCGCGACCGACGCCCGGCCTTGCCGTGCACAACATCAAGCTCTACATGGACGGAATCATTACCGCCCCGGCGCTCACCGGGGCGATGCTCGAGCCGTACTTTGTGAACAGCGGCACCCAGGCCCATCCGCGGTGGACGGCGGGCACGGATCGCGGGCCCGCGGTGTACTTTGCCCCGCCCGCACTGGCGGCGATGCTCATCGAGGGTGCCCGCGCACACCTTGAGCCGCACATGCACGCCGACGGGGATCGCGCCGTGCGCTCAGCGCTCGATGGGATCGCGGCGCTGCGCCGCGAGTTTCCCGGCAGCACCATCCGCGCGGCGATCGCACATGATGAGATCGTGAGCCCCGCCGACTTCCCGCGTTTCCGTGAGCTCGAGGCGATCCCGGTCCTCTCGTTCCAGTGGGAGAAGCGTGCCCCGGACACCGTGGAAGGCGAGCTCGGTTATCTGGGACCGGAACGCTACCGCTACATCGAGCCTGCGGGTTACCTGGCCCGGGCGGGCGCGCTCATCGCCTACGGCAGCGACTGGCCGATCGATCCGCTGAATGAGTGGTTTGCGCTGAAGGTGGCCGTGACGCGGGAGAATGACCCGGCCGCAGGCGCAGCCTACGCCGGGCGGCTGGGTACGGATCCAGGCCTCACCGTGGCGCAGGCCGTGCGCGCGATCACCGCCAGCGCCGCCTACGAGCTGCATGCCGAGGCGCAGGTGGGCTCCCTCGAAGCCGGCAAGCTCGCCGATTTCATCGTTCTCGATCGCAACATCCTGAAGGTCCCGCCGGCCCAGATCGCGGACGTGCGCGTGCTGCTGACGGTCGTAGGCGGCCGGATCGTGCACGAGGTGACCGCCCCGCAGTGATCCTGCAGCGGGGGCGTCGGTGCCGGGGCGCTGGAAGACTCGAAACACGGCCGGCCGCACCCCGGCCAGAAGTACGGCCGGCGGTGCGCTCGCGGGCCTAGTGGGCGGCGTCTACGCTGATCGCCACGGCCTCACTCAACGCCACGTCGACCTGATCGCCCGAGTGCAGACCGGCGATGAAGGTGCGTCCCTCGCTGGAGTGCACGGAGGCGGTATCCACCGTGCCGTCCTGGCGCAGGAAGGTCACGGTATTGGCTTCCTTGTCGACGCTCTGGATCGTGACGGTCTCCACCACGGTCGTCCCCAGGCCGCCGGCAGGACGCTCACCAGGTAGTGCCCGCGCGGTGCCAACCGCCATCTGCTGCGGGATGGGCGCCGCGCCCTTCGGGGTCAGCTGCGCCGCGATGGCCATGTAGTAGGTCACCGTCACGGTGTCCCCGACCTTGATCTGGTTGAAATTGCGCACCTCAGGCCCGGCGCGCAGCCATGTGGACCCCTGGGCGGTGTGCAGCTTGAGGAGACGCGTCACCGGCTCGGCGACTTCGACTGTCGCGGTTGCCTGGCGCGTCACGTCCCGGTACAAGGGCTGCGGCGGCGATGGGGGCGGCGGGGGCGAATGGGCGCAGGCGACGAGGTACAGCGCAGCAAACGCTGCCAGAAAGGATCGCCCCGAGGGCTGATAACGGTGCATGTGGAAACTCTCCCTGTGCGGCCGCCCGAAAGGAGCTGCCTGCCCGAGCAGTCTAGCGGTTCCGCAGACCGGGTACAGTCAAGCCACGGGTTGTGCTACGGTCCGGCTAATCAATTCGAGGTCCAAATCATGCTGAAGCGTGTGCTCCTCATGGTGGTTGCGGGGACGCTGGCCAGCGCCTGCGGGCACAAGCCGCCCGCTGAGACTCCGCCCTCTCCTCCTGCCGCGGCCCAGGCCCCCGCTGCACCGACGCTGCCGCCGCCGAATCCGCTGCGCAACGCCTACTTCGGGGACCTGCACCTGCACAGCAGCTACTCGATGGATGCGTTTGCGATGAGCACGCGAACCACCCCGGAGGACGCCTTCCGCTACGCCAGGGGGGAGAGCGTGGAGTACTTCGGCCAGGCGCAGAAGCGCATGGCGCCGCTCGATTTTCTGGCGCTCACCGATCACGCCGAGTACCTGGGTGCCGTGCGGCAGACCATCGATCCGAACGGTCCGTACGCCCACACCGAATGGTTCACGATGATGACCAGCAAGGACCCGAAGGTCTCGGCGGAGGCCTTCAGGAAGCTGATCGGCTCGACGGTGGTGAACAAGCCGCTGGCCGAGTTCTCCGACCCCGCCATACTGCATACGGCGTGGGCCCACTACGCCGCGGTCGCCGAGAAGTACAACGAACCGGGCAAGTTCACCGCCTTTGTCGGCTTTGAGTGGACATCCGCCCCGCAATTCCAGAACCTGCACCGCTGCGTCATTTTCGCCGACAGCGGCCCGCAGATGCCCTACACCTCCTTCGACTCACAGGACCCGGAGGACCTGTGGCGTTACCTGCAGACGCAGCGCCAGGCCGGGCACGAGGTGATTGCGGTGCCCCATAACAGTAACGCGAGCAATGGCCTGATGTTCAACGTCAAGGACATGTCAGGCCGGCCCCTCACGCGCGAGTACGCCGAGCGGCGTATGGCCAACGAGCCGCTGGTGGAGATCATTCAGGGCAAGGGCCAAAGCGACACGAGCCCCGAGTTGTCCCCCAATGATGAGTTCGCGCGCTTCGAGATGTGGAAGTACCTCATCGGCACCAGCACCCCGATGAAGTCGGCCAGCGGCAGCTACATCCGTCAGGCCTACGGGGTCGGACAGGCGCTGCAGGAGAAGCTCGGCGTCAATCCGTTCAAGTACGGCATCGAGGCGGGCACGGACTTTCATTCCGGCCTCTCCTCCACCGAGGCGAGCAACTACCCCGGGTCGCACGGCAATCAGGACAGCGATCCGAGCCTTGCCAAGAAGGTCATCACCGATACGACCTCCATCGGCGGAGAGCCCCCGACATCGCTCGGCTCGGGGGGTCTGACCGGGGTGTGGGCTGAGGAAAATACCCGCGCCTCGCTCTTTGCGGCCATGAAGCGCAAGGAGACCTTTGGCACCTCGGGCGTGCGCATCAAGGTCCGAATGTTTGCCGGCTGGGATTTTCCTCAGGATCTGACCAAGAGCACTGACTGGGTGAAGACGGCGTACGCACAGGGCGTCCCCATGGGC
>DATIXW010000127.1:0-20007 GCA_035518135.1 Steroidobacteraceae bacterium | reverse complement strand
ACTGGTGCCGGCCTCAGCAGACTCTCCGGCGTACTTGGCAATCGACAGCGGCCCGCTGAGGTTCTTCAGCGACACCTTGCCCATCACCATGCGCCAGAACAGGCGTGCCTGGAACACCGTGAGGCTCCAGGACTCGGTGGCGCCGCGCGCGAGCGCCGCGAGCGGCGTGAACTCGGTATGCACGATCAGCGAGGGGTCGGAGATGCGCTGCGGGCTCACGTGGATGAAGCCGGTGCGCTTGCCGTTGACATCATCGCCGGCGACCTGCACCGGAACCGTGTGCGTCACCCCCGCGCGCGCGTACTCGATGTTGATGCGCTGGTCCGGCCGCGCGTGCACGTAGTCGGCAATCTCCTTGAAGTCGTTCATGCGCACCCCGTCAATCGCGACGATGCGATCCCCGGGAAGGAGACCGGCGCGCGCGGCCGGTCCGCCGCGTTCAACCGGGCCGACTATCGGCGCTACCGGGGGCTGCCAGAACTCAAACCCCAGGCCCGGCAGCAGCTCCGCCGGTTCGGTCAGATGGCGCCGCTGCTCGGTATCGGGCAGGCCCAGGTGCAGGGTGCGCGTCGCGCCCGCAGGATCGCGCACGCCGAGCACGATCTCGTTGCGGGAACTCACCGCATCCAGCAGTCCCAGCACGACGTCGCGCCAGCCGGTGACGGCACGGCCGTCGACACTTTGAATCTCATCCCCGGAGCGCAAGCCGGAGCGGGCGGCGATCGAGCCGACGGTGACATCACCGATGCGCGGGCGCATCTCGTCGATGCCGTTCACCCAGAACATGCCGGCGAGCACCAGCACGGCGAAGAGGATGTTGAAGGCGGGACCGGCCAGGAGCACCGCGATGCGCTGCCACGGCGGGCGGCGCGTGAACGAGCGCGCCAGCTCCTGCGGCTGCACCGGTCCTTCGCGTTCATCGAGGAGTTTCACGTAGCCACCCAAGGGGATGGCGGCGACCACATACTCGACCCTGTCGGCACCACCGACCCACTTCAGCAGCGGCTTACCGAAGCCCACCGAGAAGCGCAGGACTTTGAAGCCGAGGCGCCGCGCGACGAAATAGTGGCCGAACTCGTGCACGGTCACGAGCAGCCCCACGGCGACGACGAACCAGAACAGCGTCCAGACCAGATTCATGCGTGAGCGCCCTTCACCGATGCATTTTGTGTCATGCCGAGGATTCGCTCACGTGCGCGCACTCTGCCCTCCGCGTCGGCCGCCAGCACCTCTTCCAGCCCGCCGGCCGCGCGTCCCGTCCCACGCTGCACCACGGCTTCAATGACTGCCGCAATACCCGGAAAGTTCAATCGGCCCTCCAGGAATGCCTGTACGGCCACCTCGTTGGCTGCGTTCAGCAGCACCGGATACAGGCCGCCGGCGCGCGCCGCGGCCTGCGCCAGCGCCAGGCAGCGGAACTTCTCGGTATCCGGGGGCCGGAAATCGAGCCTGCCGGCCTTGAGCAGGTCGAGGAATTCTACACCGGACTCGATGCGCTCGGGCCACGCCAGCGCGTGCGCGATCGGCGTGCGCATGTCGGGTGCGCCGAGCTGCGCGAGCACCGACCCGTCGACGTACTCGACCAGCGAGTGCACCAGGCTCTGCGGGTGCACCAGGATCTCCACCTGTCCCGCCGTCACGCCGAAGAGCAGGCAGGCCTCGATCAGTTCCAGTCCCTTGTTCATCAGGGTGGCCGAGTCCACGGAGATCTTGCGCCCCATGACCCAGTTGGGGTGGGCGCAGGCGGCCGCGGGTGTCACCGTCGCGAGCGCCTCGCTCGGGGTATCGCGGAAGGGACCCCCGGAGGCGGTCAGCAGCACGCGCCGCAGTCCCGGCGGCGCCACGCCGGTGCGTGCTCCCGGGGGCAGGCACTGGAAGATCGCGTTGTGCTCGCTGTCGATCGGCAGCAGCGTCGCGCCGGAGTCATTCACGGCGGCCACCAGCAGCGGCCCGGCCATGACCAGGGATTCCTTGTTGGCGAGCAGCAGGCGCTTGCCGGCGCGCGCGGCGGCGAGCGTCGAGCGCAGTCCGGCCGCGCCGACGATGGCCGCCATCACGCACTGCACCTCGGGCAGGTTCACCAGCTCCTCGAGCGCGCCGGCGCCGGCCAGGATGCGCGTACCGGCGGCGCGTCCCGCAAGCAGGGCGTGCAACTCACCGGCCGCGCTTTCATCGGCGAGCGCGGCATAGGGTGGCTGAAAGGCCAGGATCTGCTGCGCGAGCTTTACGGCGTTGGTGTGCGCAGCGATCGCCACGAGGCGAAAGCGCTGCGGATGGCGCGCGAGCACATCGAGGGTGCTCTCCCCGACTGAGCCGGTCGAGCCGAGCACCGCAACGCCGATCACGGGGTCACCCCGAGCAGCGTCAGTCCGATGAACAGCACCGGCACCGCGGCGGTGATGCTGTCGATGCGATCCATCACCCCGCCGTGACCGGGCAGCACGCTGCCGCTGTCCTTAAGGCCCGCGTAGCGCTTGAGCAGGCTTTCGGTGAGATCACCCACGATGGAGAATCCGACGACCGCCAGGCACAGGGGCAGGAACACCAGTGCCGGCAGATGAAACCACAGCGCCCCCGCGAGCGCCCACACCCCCCCCAGGAGCATCGCCCCGAATACGCCCTCCCAGGTCTTGCCCGGGGAGACCCGCGGGGCGAGCGAGACGCGCCCGAAGCGCCGCCCGCTGAAGAAGGCGCCGATGTCGGCGACCCACACCAGGATCAGCGCGTACAGCAGCCACTGGGCGCCGGCGGCCAGATCCACGCGCAGGCGCACGAGCGCCAGCCACGCCGGCACGAGCGCCAGCACCCCGGCACCCGCGGCGGACCAGGTCGCCACGCGCCGCGGCGCGAGCATCACCCACAGCAGCGCGACGCACCACCACAGCAGTGCGACTCCCATGAGCAGCGTGCGCCCGCGCGCCGTGACCGTGGCCGACCAGGCCGCGAACATCAGCACCGCGATCAGCCCCACGTAGGCAGCGCGCAGCCCCGGCACCGGCAGGCGCAGGAACCCCGACCATTCCCAGGCGCCCAGCAGCACGACGAGGCTCACCACCGCGAGCGTCACCCAGGAGGGCAGGTACAGAACGGTCACGAGCAGCACCGCCACCAGCACGGCCGCGGTCATGATCCGCTTGCGCAGCGACTCGGTCACGATGCCCGCTGGGCCGGGGTCTGGCCAAAGCGCCGCTCGCGACCGGCGAAGAAGCGCAGTGCTTCCTCGAGGTCCGCCAGTGCGAAGTCCGGCCACAGCCGCGGCGTGAAAAACAGCTCCGCGTAGGCAAGCTCCCAGAGCAGGAAGTTACTGATGCGCTGCTCGCCCCCGGTGCGGATCAGCAGGTCCGCCTCAGGCAACCCGGCGAGCTCGAGCGCGGCGGCAAAGCGCGCCTCGCTGATCTCCTCGGGCCGCAGCGCGCCGCTTACGCATTCGCGCGCCAGGCGCTGCGCCGCGTGCACAAGGTCCCAGCGCCCGCCGTAGCTGACGGCCAGCTGCAGCTTCAGGCGCGCGTTGGCCGCCGTGCGCTGCTCGGCCGCAGCGATCCGCGTCTGCAGCCGCACACTGAGGTTGCCGCGCGCGCCGATGAAGCGCACGCGCACGCCCTTCTCGTGCAGCTCGGTGATCTCCTGGTCGAGGGCGTCCACGAACAGGTCCATGAGGCTTGCGACCTCGACGAGCGGGCGCGACCAGTTCTCGCTCGAGAACGCGAACAGGGTGAGCGCCTCGACACCGCGGCGCGCGCACTCCTCGATACACAGGCGCACCGGGGTGAGCCCGGCCTTGTGGCCGGCGCTGCGCGACAGCCCGCGGCCGGAGGCCCAGCGGCCGTTGCCGTCCATGGTGATCGCGATGTGCCGCGGCAGAACCGGATTGGAGGCGGCCGCGCTCACACCTGCATGACCTCTTTTTCCTTGGCGGCAAGCAGTGCATCGACATCGGCGACGTGCTTGTCGGTGAGCTTCTGCACTTCGGTCTCCGCGCGCCGTTCGTCGTCCTGCGAGATCTCCTTCTCCTTCAGCAGCTCCTTGATGTCGTTCATGACGTCGCGACGCACGTTACGCACCGCGACGCGCGCGTTCTCGGCATCGTGGCGCAGCATCTTCGTGATCTCGCGCCGGCGCTCCTCGGTGAGCGGCGGCATGGGAACGCGGATCACGGTGCCGGCGGTCATGGGGTTGAGCCCCAGGTCGGACTTGAAGATCGCCTTCTCGATGGCCTGCACCACGCTCTTCTCCCAGGGGGAGATCACCAGCGTGCGGCCGTCCTCGACGGCGATGCTCGCCACCTGCTGCAGCGGGACTTCCGAGCCGTAGTAGTCGACCTTCAGGTGCTCGACCAGGCTCGGGTGCGCCCGCCCGGTGCGCAGCTTCTTCAGGTCGGCCTGGAAGTTGCTCACGCATTTGGCCATGCGCTCGCGCGCGTCTTTCTTCAGATCTTCGAGCATGGGTTGTTTTCTCCTCGATGCCGGGAAGCATTCACTCGAGCGTGACCGTCGTGCCGACGTCCTCACCGCGCACGATGCGCGTCAGGTCCCCGGAATTGGTGAGGTTGAAGACGCGCAGCGGCAGGTGGTTGTCGCGGCACATGACGATCGCGGTCGCATCCATCACGTTCAGCTTGTCGCTGAGCACCTTGTCGTAGGTGAGAGTGGCATAGCGCACCGCCTTGGGGTTGCGCGCCGGGTCATCCGAGTACACGCCGTTCACCTTGGTCGCCTTCAGCAGCACGTCCGCGCCGATCTCGATGGCGCGCAGCGCCGCGGCGGTGTCGGTCGTGAAGAAGGGGTTGCCGGTGCCGGCGGCGAAGATGGCGATGCGCCCCTTCTCCAGATGACGCATGGCGCGGCGCCGGATGTAGTCCTCGCACACCTCGTTGATGCGGATCGCCGACATGACGCGCGCGTGCATCCCCAGGCTCTCGAGCGCATCCTGCATGGCGAGCGCGTTCATGACCGTGGCGAGCATGCCCATGTGATCGGCGGCCACGCGGTCCATGCCGGCGCGCGCCAGGCCCGCGCCACGGAAGATGTTCCCGCCACCGATGACCACCGCGACCTGCACACCCATGGCGTGGATGTCCTGCAGCTCCCCGGCGATGCGCTTGATCACCGCCGGATCGATGCCGTAGTCGCCGTTTCCCAGCAGCGCCTCGCCCGAAAGCTTCACCAGGATCCGGGAGTACCGCGCCGTCGCTTGCGTCATTGATCTCTCCTTAAGGCCGATGGAAAAAACCCCGCGCGCGGCGGGGTTCTCTCCTACAGGATCGCTGCTGCGCTCCCTACGGGTCAGTGCCGGACCGCCGGCCCGGCGCTCTTCACCTGCGCCATGACCTCGGCCACGAAGTCGTCCTGCTTCTTCTCGATGCCGGCGCCGACCTCGAAGCGCTCGAAGGCCACCACCTCGGCCTTGGCGCCCTTCAGCAGCTTCTCGATCGTCACGTCCGGATCCTTCACGAACGCCTGCCCGCCGAGGGTAATCTCGCTCAGGGACTTGCGCAGCCGCCCCTCGACCATCTTGGCGACGATCTCCGGTGGCTTGCCTTCGGCGGCCGCCTGCTCGGTGAGGATCTCGCGCTCCTTGGCCACCACCTCCGCCGGTACCTGTGCCTGCGAGAGGTACCGCGGGTTGCTCGCCGCCACGTGCATCGCCACATCGTGGGCGAGCTCGCCGGTGCCGCCCGTGAGCGCCACGAGCGCCCCGATGCGCGTGCCGTGCACGTAGGCGCCCAGGTGATCACTCGAGCTCAGGACCGCGAAGCGGCGCACGCTGATGTTCTCGCCGATCTTGGCCACCAGCGCCCGACGGCGTTCCTCGACGCTCTCCCCGGAGGGGAGCTTCGCCTCATGCAATGCGGTGAGGTCGGCGGGCCTGCCCTGCAGTGCGCATTCGGCCAGTGCGTGGGCAAAGCCGCGGAAATCGTGCTCGCGCGCCACGAAGTCAGTCTCGCAGTTCACCTCGACCATCGCGGCGGTGCGATGGTCGCCCGAGCGCGCCACCACCACGACCCCTTCGGCGGCCACCCGCGTCGCCTTCTTGTCGGCCTTCGCCAGCCCCTGCTTGCGCATGAGCTCGGCGGCGGCATCGAGGTCGCCCTTGGTCTCCACGAGTGCCTTCTTGCACTCCATCATGCCCGCGCCGGTGCGCTCGCGAAGCTGTTTGACTGCGTCTGCTGTGATGTTCATGAAAAAGCTCTAGCGTCCTTTGCGCGTCACTCGGCCGGCTCAGCGCCGGTGCGTCCCTTGCGACGCCCCGCGCCTCCGGCGGGTCGGCGCGCGGCGGGCGGCGGTGCCACGCCGGCCACGACCGGAGCCACCTCCTCGGCCTCGAGATCCTCGTCCTCCGCGGCCACCTCGGCGCCGGGCACCTGGGGTGCCTGGGCGGCGGCGGGCACGCGGCGCCGTGCCGGGGCCTTCTTGCGCACCGCAGCCGCGGGGCGCGGGCGGCCGCCGCGCGGGCTCTTGCGGCGCGGGTTCCCGGCCTCGTCGAGCTCGACGAACTCGTCCTCGCCGACGGCGACCTGCGGCACGGACTCCTTGCCCTCGAGCACGGCATCGGCGATGCCGGTCGTGTAGAGCTGGATGGCGCGCATGGCGTCGTCGTTGCCCGGGATCACGTAGTCGATGCCATCGGGAGAGCAGTTGGTGTCGACGATCGCCACCACCGGGATGCCGAGTTTCTTGGCCTCGTGGATGGCGATGTTCTCGTGGCCCACGTCGACCACGAACAGCGCATCCGGAAGCGAGTCCATGTCCTTGATGCCGCCCAGGCTCCTCTCGAGCTTGTCCATCTCGCGGCGCAGCTGCGTGGCCTCCTTCTTGCCGCGCTTCTCCAGGGCGCCGGATGCGGCCAGCTCGGTGATCTCGGCCAGGCGCTTGATCGACTGGCGGATGGTCTTGAAGTTCGTGAGCATGCCGCCGAGCCAGCGCTGGTTCACGTACGGCTGCGCCGAGCGCGTGGCTTCCTTCTGGATCGACTCGCGCGCCGAGCGCTTGGTGCCGACGAACAGCACCGTGCCGCCATCGGCGATGATGCCCTTGATGAAGCTCGCCGCCTCCGCGTACATCGGCTGCGTCTTCTCGAGGTTAATAATGTGGATCTTGTTTCGCTCACCGAAGATAAAGGGGGCCATCTTCGGGTTCCAGAAGCGGGTCTGATGTCCGAAATGGACTCCCGCTTCCAGCATCTGTCGCATAGACACGCCGGGCATGGAAAACTCCTGTTTGGGTTAAGCCTCCGCGCATCCCCGTGACCATCCCCGAAAAACCTTCCTTAAAAGGCCCTCGGGAACACCCAGTCACTAAGGATCGTGATGCGCGTGTGGGTTGCGTTGCCAAAAAAGGCCGCGCTTTATACCATGAAGACCTCGTCGGAACAATGTCTTACGGGTGCGGCTGCCGCCCTTGCCGGGTGGCCGTCACGGCCCCATTTCATACCCCTATGCAAGTCACGATCAAGACCACGGAAGAGCAGGAGAAGATGCGTACCGCCGGGCGCCTGGCGGCCGAGGTGCTGGACATGATCGGCGAGCACGTGGTGCCCGGGGTGACCACCGAGGAACTCGACCGGCTCTGCCACGATTACATTGTGCAGGTGCAGCGCTCGGTGCCGGCTAACCTCAACTACCGCGGCTTCCCGAAGACCATCTGCACCTCGGTGAACCACGTGGTCTGCCACGGGATCCCGAACGACAAGCGCCTCAAGGCCGGCGACATCGTCAATATCGACGTGACCGTGATCCGCGACGGCTTCCACGGGGATACGAGCCGCATGTACTTCGTCGGCAAGCCCCCGGCGCACGCGCAGCGCCTCGCGGACACCTGCTTCGCGGCCATGTGGCGCGGGATCTCGGTGGTGCGCCCGGGGGCGCACCTCGGGGACATCGGACATGCGATCCAGAGTTTCGTCGAACAGAACGACTACTCCGTGGTGCGCGAGTACTGCGGCCACGGCATCGGCCGGGTCTATCACGAGGATCCGCAGGTGCTGCACTACGGCGAGCCCGGCACGGGGCTTGAGCTCAAGCCGGGGATGACCTTCACGATCGAGCCGATGGTCAACGCCGGCAAGCGCCACGTGCGGCTGCTGCCGGACGGCTGGACGGTCATCACCAAGGACCACTCGCTCTCGGCACAGTGGGAGCACACCGTGCTCGTCACCGAGACCGGGGTGGACGTACTCACGCTCGGCGCGGCCGCGCGCTCGCACTGAGGCCGCCTCGCGCATGGCTGCCGGGGAGACACAGCGGCCGCCGGCAGCAGAGTCTGCGACGCCGCTGGCGTGGCCGCTGCTCGCGCGCCTGCCCTCGCAGCTGGCGGGCCTGAGCGAGCCGGGAGCCTGGCGCGAGCTGCTCAATCAGGCGCACGAGGAGCTCAAGCAGCGCTTCTTTAATGAGGAGCCGGTCGAGGAGCTGGTGCATGCGCGCGCCGCGCTCATCGATGCGGTGCTGCGCGAGGCCTGGCACAAGCACTGCGCAGCCTTCGGGGAATGGGCGCTGGTGGCCGTCGGCGGCTACGGGCGCGCCGAGCTGCATCCGGCTTCCGACATCGACATTCTGCTGCTCGTGCCGCAGGCGCCCGGGGCTGCCGGCAGTGCCGCGGTCGAGCGCCTGGTGACGTTCCTGTGGGACATCGGCCTGGAGGTCGGCCACAGCGTGCGCACCGTGGCCGAATGCGCCGAGGAGAGCGTCGGCAACGTGAGCGTCATGACGACGCTCATCGAGGCGCGCCTGATCGCCGGCAGCGCCGAGCTCCTCGCCGCGATGCGCGCAGCGCTCAGCCCCGAGCGCATCTGGCCGGTGAAGCAGTTCTTCGAGGCCAAGGTCCACGAGCAGACCGAGCGGCACCTGAAGGCGAATGACACCGCTTACAACCTCGAGCCCAACGTCAAGACCGGGCCGGGGGGCCTGCGCGACATCCAGACGATCGCCTGGGTGGCCAAGCGCCACTTCGGCGCCGAGACGCTCGACAGCCTGGTGACCCACGGCTTCCTCACGGAGGCGGAACTGCGCCGCCTGAAGCAGGCCCAGGCCTTCCTGTGGAAGGTGCGCTTCGGGCTGCACACGCTCAACGGGCGGCGCGAGGACCGGCTGCTCTTTGATCACCAGCTGCGCCTGGCGCAGACCTTCGGCTACGAGGACGCCTCCTACACCCTCGCGGTCGAGCAGTTCATGCAGCGCTACTACCGCACCGTCATGGACGTGAGCCTGCTCAATGAGCTGCTGCTGCAGCTGTTTCGCGAGGCGATCCTGAGTGAGAGCGAGCCGCCGCGCCCGCTCAATGCGCGCTTCCAAGTGCGCAACGGCTCGCTCGAGGCGGTCAGCGAGGAAGTGTTCGCGCGCACCCCCTCGGCGCTGCTGGAGATGTTCGTCATCCTGCAGCAGAACCCCGAGATCCGCGGCGTGCGCGCCTCCACCATGCGCGCGGTGGCCAGGAACCTGTGGCTGATCGATGAGGAATTCCGGCAGAACCCGCGCAACCACCGCCTGTTCCTCGAGATCCTGCGTGCACCGGTCGGGGTGACCCACGAGCTGCGGCGCATGAACAACTATGGCGTGCTCGGGCGCTACATCCCCGCCTTCGGCCGCGTGGTGGGGCGCATGCAGTACGACCTGTTCCACGCCTACACCGTGGATGCCCACACGCTGTTCGTCGTCAGCAACCTGCGCCGCTTCATGATCGCGCGCTACGACCACGAGCTGCCGGATGCCTCGCGCGTCATGCAGCAGCTGCCCAAGAGCGAGGTGGCCTACCTTGCGGCGCTGTTCCACGACATTGCCAAGGGCCGCGGCGGTGACCACTCCGAACTTGGCGCGGTGGACGCCGAGGCCTTCTGCCTCGAGCAGGGACTGTCGCCCTACGATGCGCGCCTGGTGGCGTGGCTGGTGCGCAACCACCTCGAGCTCTCCATCACCTCCCAGAAGCAGGACATCGGCGACCCGCAGGTCATCAATGCCTTCGCCCGCAAGGTGGGCGACGAGACGCACCTCGACTACCTGTACGTGCTCACCTGCGCGGACGTGCGCGGCACGAACCCGAAACTGTGGAACTCCTGGAAGGCCTCCCTGTTCCGGGACTTCTACCAGCGCGTCAAGCGGGCGCTGCGGCGCGGGCTTGAGAGTCCCATCGACGCCGAGCACCTGGTGCGCGAGACGCAGGACGGGGCGCGCCGGCTGCTGCTCGAGCACGGCATCGCCGAGGAGGCGATCGTGCGCTTCTGGACGCGCTTCACGCCCGCCTACTTCCTGCAGCACTCCCCCGAGGAGATCGCCTGGCACACGCGACTGCTGGCCGAGCGCGAGGGCGCGGACGAGCCGCTCGTGGCGCTGGAGCCGCGCAGCGTGCGCGGCACCACCGCGGTGCTCATCTTCGCCCGTCCGCGCCGCCATGGCTTTGCCCGCACGACCGCCGCCCTCGATCAGCTCGGGCTCAACATCGTCGACGCGCGCATCACCCCGACCGGCGACGGCTTCAGCATGGACCTGTATCACCTGCTGGAGGATGACGGCGCACCGATCACCGACAGCGACCGCCAGGCCGAGATCGAGCGCGCGCTGTGGCGCTCGCTGCAGGGACCCGCCGATGCGCCGTTCGTAGTCTCGCGACGTGCGCCGCGCCAGGCGCGCATGTTCAACACGCCCACGCAGATCTCCCTTGCGGTCGATGAGCGCAACCGCCGCTCGGTCCTCGAGCTCACCGCCGGTGACCGCCCGGGCCTGCTGTGCGAGGTTGGCAAGGTGCTCATGGCCGAGGAGGTGGAACTGCACGCCGCCAAGATCATGACGGTGGGAGAGCGCGCCGAGGACGTCTTCTACCTCACTGATCTTGATAACCGCCCCCTCACCAGCGCCGCCGCGGAACGCCTGAAGGAGCACCTGGTGCAGGCCCTCGATGAGCGCCAGGCGCAGCTGCGCGCCCCCGCCACGAGCGGCGTTCCTGCATGAACCCGCGCCTGCTAGCGCTGCACCCCTACCCCTTCGAACGCCTCGCGCGCCTCAAGAGCGGCGCCACCCCGCCTGCGCACCTGAAGCACATCGCCATGTCGATCGGGGAGCCGCAGCACGCGCCGCCGGAGTTCGTGCTCGAGACGCTGCGGCGCGCCCTCGATCAGCTCGGCAGCTACCCCGCCACCGCGGGCCTGCCGCAGCTGCGCGCCGCGTGCGCCGCCTGGCTGACGCGCCGCTACGGGCTGAAGGAAGGCAGCGTCGATCCCGAGTCGATGGTGCTGCCCGTCAACGGCACGCGCGAGGCGCTGTTTGCCTTCGTGCAGGCGGCCGTCGATCAGGCGGCCGCTCCGCTCGTCGCGCTGCCGAATCCCTTCTATCAGATCTACGAGGGCGCGGCCGTGCTCGCCGGCGCCGAGCCGTACTTCATCGACACCCCGCCCGAGAGCGCCTACCAGCCCGAGCTCGCCGCCGTCCCGGAGGCCGTCTGGGCGCGCTGTCAGGTGCTGTTCCTGTGCAGCCCCGGCAACCCGACCGGCGCGGTGCTGCCGCTGGAATTCTTCCGCCGGGCGCTTGATCTGGCCGAGCGCTACGACTTCATCGTGGCGAGCGATGAGTGCTACGCGGACATTTACCGGGATGAGGCCGCCCCTCCCCCCGGGCTGCTCGAGGCGGCCGAGAGCAGCGGGCGCACGGCGTTCGAGCGCTGCGTGGTGTTTCACAGCCTCTCCAAGCGCTCAAGCCTCCCGGGGCTGCGCTCCGGCTTCGTGGCCGGCAGCGCGGCGCTGCTCGAACGGTTTCTCCTGTATCGCACCTACCACGGCGGCGCCATGCCGGTGCCGACCCAGCTCGGCAGCATCGCCGCCTGGGACGACGATGAGCATGCCTGCGCGAACCGCCGCCTCTACCAGGAGAAATTCGCGCGCGTGCTGCCGCTGCTCGCGCCGGCGCTGCGCCTCAGCCCCCCGGCCGGCGCCTTCTATCTGTGGGCGCACGTGGGATGCGACGATGAAGAGTTCGCACGCGAGCTGTACGCGCGGCAGAACGTCACCGTGCTGCCGGGGAGCTACCTGTCGCGTGCCGGCGCGCGCGGCAATCCCGGCGCGCAGCACGTGCGCATCTCGCTGGTGCCTCCGGTCAGCCAGTGCGTGGAGGCTGCCGAGCGGATCCTGGAATTGCTGCGCTCAAGGCCCACTCCATGCGAGACTGGCTTCACCCCATGAGCGAGCTTGATTACCTGCAGCGCATCATCGAGCGTTCCTACGAGGAGCGTGCGCAGCTTACGCCCAACAACATGTCCGACGATCTGGATGAGGCGATCGCGGAGTCGCTGGCGTTGCTGGACTCCGGCGCGGTGCGCGTCGCCGAGCCACGCGCCGGCGGCTGGGTGGTGAATGAATGGCTGAAGAAGGCGGTGCTGCTCTCGTTTCGCACGCGCGACAACGAGCTGATCCGCGGCACCTACACCAATTTCTACGACAAGGTGCCGCTGAAGTACGCCCACACGAGCGAAGCTCAGCTGCGCGCCGGGGGCACACGCATCGTGCCGCATGCCATCGTGCGCCACGGGGCCTACGTCGCGCCGAATGTGGTGCTGATGCCCAGTTACGTCAACATCGGAGCCTACGTGGGCAGCGGCACCATGGTCGACACCTGGGCGACGGTCGGCTCGTGTGCGCAGATCGGCCGCAATGTGCACCTCTCCGGGGGTGTCGGCATCGGCGGCGTGCTCGAGCCGCTGCAGGCCACCCCGACCATCATCGAGGACGACTGCTTCATCGGCGCACGCTCCGAGATCGTCGAGGGCGTGATCGTCGAAGCCGGGTGTGTCATCTCCATGGGGGTATTCATCGGCCAAAGCACGCGCATCTTCGACCGCAGCAGCGGGGAGATCCTGCGTGGGCGGGTGCCGGCAGGCTCGGTGGTGGTGTCCGGGACGCTGCCGGCGCAGAATGGCAAGTACAGCCTTTACTGCGCGGTCATCGTCAAGCGTGTCGATGCGCAGACCCGCGCCAAGACCTCGATCAACGAACTGCTGCGCAGCGCCGACACCGCCTGAGCCGCCCCCCGGGGGCAGCCCCTTAACGCTCACTCAGGGGACGCCCGGCGGCTCCGGCGACTGCACCGCGGGGGCGGCGCGTGTGGCGCACCCTGGCGCCGACCGCCCGGAAGGCTCGCGCGCCGCGCCGCTGCGTGTCGGCCTCAAAGCGGCGGTAGACGCGGATGAGCTCGCGCCCGAAGGCGGTGAGGCTCGAACCACCCCCGTGCTCACCGCCCTTTTTTGCGCGCGTCACCGGTTCCTGCAGACAGGCGTTGAGGCTGTTCAGCAGCTGCCAGGCGCGGCGGTAGCTCATGCCCAGCGCTCGCGCAGCCTGCGAGAGCGAACCGCTCTCACCGATGTGCTCCAGCAGCGCGATCTTGCCCGGTCCGATGCCGAGCTCGGCACCGACGTCCACCCGAAAACGAATGACCGCGTGCGGCATACCGTTCCCCCCCCGCGCCCTGGCGCGTACACACTGCGCGAGCGCAGCTGGCTCGCGATTCTAGCGGCTCGCGCGCCTGCGGTGGTGGCACCGCCCGCCTGGGCTGCGCGGGGCGCAGCTTCGGGGCGCGCGGCCCCCTAAAACTTAAATCGCATGCCGATCGTGGGGTTGAGATTCGTGGTGTAGAAATCGTAGCCGTTGGCCAGGCCGTTATGCACGCCGCTGTACATGACGCCGACATAGGCATCGAAGCGCTTGGTGAAGGCGTAATCGGCGTCGAAGGAGAGGTCGTCAAAGTTGCCGCTGCAGGCGCCTGCCACGCGGCTGCTGCAGCCGGCGTTGGCGCCGGTGGCGAACGAGTTCTGGTGAAAGCCGTAGTACGCCACGGTGAGGTCAAGGTGCGGCATCGGGGTGTAGCGCAGGCCGCCCCAGTACACGTTCAGGATCTTGGCTTTGACGTACGCGTTGTTGTTCACGTAGGTCAACACGTAGCCGCCGATGTCGATGAACCCGGCGGGCAGCGGCTGTGACGGATTCTCAAACTTCAGGTATTCGTAGCCGAGGAAGAACTTGAACACATCGAGCTTGTACAGGCCCATGAGGGCGTAAGCGGTGTTGTCCGAGATGGTCCCGGCGAGGGAATTGTTGCCGACCGAGCAGCTCGGCACGCACGTGGTGAAACCGGCCACGGGCTCGCCCTGCACCATCGCCGCGGTCAGGGGCGCAGACGAGATCGCGCTGTTCACCTTCGAGTAGTACGCATCCACGGACGCGCCGGCGAACTCCGCCCCGAGCTGCGCCTGGAAGGCCGTGTTGGCAGCCCCGTTGGAGCCATTGAACTTGTAGAGCGCGCCGACGTGGAACACGCTGGCAAGCAGCAGGTTGTATTTGACCGAGGAATCCAGTCGCTTGTCCTCGGTGTCCCCGGCGCCCGCGTAGGGACCGGACATGCCGATCAGCGAGAACGCCTGTGAGCCGTAGTTCGGGTCATATTTGCTGATGCCATCGGCCACCAGGGTCAACTGACGCCCGAAGGTGAGGGTTCCGTAGGTCCTCGAGCTGAACCCGAGATAGGAGCTCTGGAACAGCTGCCCCGCCACGCTGGAGTTGAGATTGGTCCCGGAGGTCGCCGGGGTCTTGCCGTTATTCAGCGCCATGGATTTCGAAGCGTCGCTGATATTGCCGGACTGCGGGTTGAAGAACGTCTCCACGCGGCCTACGAGGGCCCAATCCCCGGCCAGCGGTTCGAGGGCCGACAGCCCGATGCGCGACTGGCCCATGTTGTTCGGCGTGAGCCCGGTTACGGACTGACGACTATTCTTCTGCACGATGTTCGCGCTGCCGGCCGGGTGGTAATCACTGAAGGGAGCGCCGTGCGTCTCATACTGCAGACCGATATCGACCACGCCGTAGAGCGTAATGCCGCTCCAGGTCAGGCTGTTGTCGGCTGCGAGGTCCGGCCCGCTCTTAGCCTGCCCCTGCGCGGGCGCTGCGATCACAAGCGCAAGGAGAAAACCCACCCAGCCGCGTGCAGACCCGTACACACCCGTCTCGCCGCAGCCGGTGTCGTCGGCGCTGCGGCTGTGAAGACGTATCGCTTGCATCATCGTGAGTTCCTTGTTCCTTAGAAATAGGTGCACGCGCGGCCGCTCGCGCCGCGCTGGATCAACGGAAAGACTCTCCACTGCTTATTTTTTCGTTATATTCGGTGGAATATATCACTATCGAATCGACGCTGTCCGCGGGGACACTTCGCCGCCGGTGGCCGCCTGGAACCAGGCGTGGGTCTAACGCCGGCTCGCTACGCGGTGCGCGCGGATCATGAAGTAACGAGCGCTTTCAGCCCGCCGACCCCTGCGCCAGCGGCTGGCGGATGCGGAACGTGCTGCCCGCGCCCGCAGAGCTCGTCACCTCGACCTGCGCCCCGGGCGCGGTGCAGATCGACGTGACGATCGACAAGAACTCGGCGGGAATGCCGACGCCGGTGTCGCGGATCTTAAGCAGCGCTCGCCGGCTTGCGCGCGCATCGAGAGCGACACGCGCCCGCCAGCGGGGTGTCCTTGATGGCGTTATCGAGCAGGTTGATCACCAGCTGCTTCAGGGGCGAGCGGTCGCCGAGCACCGGCACCTCGCCCTCGCACTGACAGTTCACGCTCAGGCGCTTATCGAGCGCGAGGAGGCTCATCCGGTCTGCGGTCTCCGCCACGAGCGTCGCCAGATCAACGCACGCCCAATCGGAGTGCGACTCCCCGACCTCCAGCCGCGAGAGCGCCAGCACGCTTGAGCGGGCGAGCGGCCCGCGCCGCAGCGGCGCCTTCACCCGCATGGCGAGCTTGGCAAAGGCAAAGGGCTTGGGTGAGGTAGTCATCCGCCCCCGCCTCGAAGTTACGCACCTTCTCCTCGATCGCATTGCGCGCGGTGAGGGATCAGAATAGGCCCCCCGGTTCCTGCGACGGATACGCTTCAGTCGCTGCGCCCCGCTCAGGCCCGGAAGCATCAGATCCAGAATGATCTTCGTACTCGCAGGTCTGCACGAGGGACCATCCGCCAGGGCCGTCCTTGGCAACGTCCACGGCATGGCTCTGCGCCCGCAGCGCGCGCGCCACGAGGTCGGATAACTTCTTTTCGTCTTCGACAAGCGCCACACGCATCGGGTCTCGCTCGAGCTCAGCAAACCATGACCGGATTAATCGCCTACGAACGGGCCCATAAATTGTCTTCAGAAAAACAACAACACCACAAGAGTTTGATATATCACGCTAAATCGCCGCCGGCGGCCGAGGGTCAGTGGACGGGGCGCTATGGTGAGATGTCATGAAACTGACATGTGACTGAATTTCAACCGTCACATGACTGCAGGAAAGTGGGCGCGCCTGGCGTGGCTCGTCACGGTCAGGTGGCGGCGTCGTTCTTACGCATCAGAGGGTCTCTCGTAACTGGTGCGTGGGCAACGGCAATGGCGTGAGCTCCAAACTTAAAGAAGGAAGACCGACGATGAGATCCATCCGTGCCTGTCTATTATTGTCCTCGTTGGTAGCAGCGGGAGTCGCACAGGCGCAGACCGCAGCCAAGGATGACAGCAGCCTCACCTGGAACGGCATCACCCTCTACGGCATCGTGGACATCGGTCTGCAGTACCAGACCCACGGTGCGCCGATCTCCGACTATTTTCCGGGCGGTACGGAGTCCATCATCCAGAAAAACAGTAACGCCTCGGTCACCGGGCTCGTCGGAAATAACCTCAGCCAGTCGCGGATCGGCCTTGCCGGGCTCGAGCCGATTGCGAACACCGACATTGCCTTCGTTTTCCGCCTTGAGACTTTCTTTAACCCGCAGTCGGGCAATGTCAGCGATGGACTGAAGTCCCTCGTGTTGAACAACGGTAAACCTCTGGACCAGCAGGCAACCGGCGTCGATAGCAGCGTCGCCGGGCAGCTCTTTGGCGGCGCTGCCAATGCCGGGTTGAGCTCTAAGACGTTTGGCACCCTTACTTTCGGCCGAAACGTCACGACGCTCGCAGATGGCATTTCCAAGTACGATCCGATGGCTGCTGCCCAGGCCTTCTCCCTGCTGGGTTTCTCCGGCACGGCGGCAGGGGGCGGCGACACCGAGGATCGGCGACTCGACGATTCGGTGAAATACTCCCTCAAGTACGGTCCGGTACACGTAGGCGCCCTCTACCAGTTCAACGGCTCCAATGGTGGCGCCAACACCGCGGTGCAGGCGCAACTGGGGGCGGACTTCTTGGGCGGCGGCTCGATCGATGCGTACTACGCGAAAAAGAAGGACGCCGTGGCGGCCAGTTCACTGAGCGCGGCCCAGGTACAGGGCCTGCCGCTGCTCGGCTTCTCCCCGAGCAATTCTCTCGCCGGCACGATCTCGGACAACAGAACGTACTCCGTGATGGCTCTCTACAACTTCGGCAAGCCGAAAGTGTTCGCCGGCTACGAGAACATCAAGTTCGAGAATCCGGATACCCCGCTGCTGCCGGGCTACGTCACGAACGGCGGCTATCAGCTCGCGTACGTGACGAACAATGCCTACACGATCAACAAGACGCTCAAAGTGCTCTGGGCGGGTGCGAAATACGCACCGACCGACGAGCTGGAATTCACCTTGGCCTGGTACGGCTACCGCCAGGACTCATTCGCGGCGGTCTCCTGCTCGGACGCCTCGAGCTCAAAGTGCAAGGGCGAGCTGAATGCCATCTCGGCGCTGGCGACCTACAAGTTCACCAAGCGCTTCGATGCGTACCTCGGCACCATGTGGTCTGAAGTGCAAGATGGCCTGGCGAACGGCTACCTCCGCGAGGGCCCCAGTGGCTCAGCGTCGACTATCACCAGCACGGTGGGCATGCGCTTCAAGTTCTAAGGTCCGCTCGGAGCGCAACCGTCGTCCCGGGAGGGATGGCGAACTCGGGCCCGCCTTGCGCGGGCCCGAGCTTTTAGGGGGCCGGCTGAGGAACGCTCAGCCGAAGCGTCCGGTGATGTAGTCCTCGGTGAGGCGGTGGCGGGGATTGGTGAAGACGCGGTCGGTTTCCCCGACCTCGATCAGCTCGCCCAGGTGAAAGTAGGCCGTGCGCTGCGAGACGCGTGCGGCCTGCTGCATCGAGTGCGTAACGATCACGATGGCGTACTGCTCGCGCAGCTCATCGATCAGGTCCTCGATGCGCGCCGTGGCGACCGGATCAAGCGCCGAGCACGGCTCGTCCATCAGGATCACTTCCGGCTGTACGGCGATGGTGCGCGCGATGCACAGCCGCTGCTGTTGTCCGCCCGAGAGTCCCGTGCCGGGGCTGCTCAGGCGATCCTTGACCTCATCCCACAGCCCGGCGCGTGTCAGGCTCGAACACACGATGTCATCGAGGTGCGCGCGGCTGCCGGCCAACCCGTGAATGCGCGGCCCATAGGCCACGTTGTCGTAGATGGACTTGGGGAACGGGTTTGGCTTCTGGAACACCATGCCGATGCGGGCCCGCAGCTGCACGACATCGAGGGCGGGCGCGTGGATGTCTTGTCCGTCGAGGGAAATCGAGCCCGTGACGCGCGCCCCGGGAATGGTGTCATTCATGCGGTTCAGGCAGCGCAGGAACGTCGACTTGCCGCAGCCTGACGGACCGATCATCGCCAGCACCTGCCGCGGGGCGACGTCGATCGAGACACTCTTCAGGGCCTGCTTGGCGCCGTAGAACACGCTCACGTCACGGCAGATGAACACCGGATTGGCGATGCTGTGCGCCTCGCGCGCCGCTGCCGTCGCGCCCTGCACGGGGGTTGCCACGCGACCGCTCGGCTTGAGTCCAAGGCCGCCCTCGTTCGGGCGACGGCGCACACCGCCACCGCCCGGTGGGGCGCCCGCGCCGTCACCGGCGTGTCCGAACTTCGGCTCGAGGCTGTCGTTCATGGGCGCACGACTCTAACCGAAGCGCCCGGTGACGTAATCATCGGTGCGCCGGCTCTTGGGGGCGGTGAACATCTGCTCGGTAGGACCGATCTCCACCAGATCACCGAGATACATGAACGCGGTGACATTGGAGACGCGCGCCGCCTGCTGCAGGTTGTGCGTGACGATGGCGATGCAGTAGCGCTCGCGCAGGCTCTGGAGGGTCTCCTCGACGCGCAGCGTGGAGATCGGGTCCAGCGCCGCGGTCGGCTCATCGAACAGCAGCACTTCCGGGCGCAGCGCCAGTGTGCGCGCGATGCACAGCCGTTGCTGCTGCCCGCCGGAGAGGCTGCGGCCGTCCTCGTGCAGCTTGTCCTTGACCTCCTCCCACATCGCCGCATCACGCAGCGCCTCCTCCACGCGGTCGGCGAGGTCGCTGCGGGCGATGCGCCGTGACAGGCGCAGGCCGAACCCTACGTTGTCGAAGATCGACATGGGAAACGGCGTCGGCTTCTGGAACACCATGCCGACGCGGAAACGCAGCTCCGCCACGTCCACCGAGGGCGCGAGGATGTCCTCCCCGTCGAGCAGCACTTCACCGCTCGCGCGGTGCCCGGGGTAGAGCGCATACATGCGGTTGAAGACCCGCAGCAGCGTCGACTTGCCGCAGCCCGAGGGACCGATGAAGGCGGTGATCTGCCGGTCAACCAGCGTGAGGCTGATGTCCTTCAGAGCCTGCAGCTGGCCGTAATAAAAGTTCAGGTGCCGCACCTCGAACTTCACCGTCCCGGCCTGGTTTGCCGCCGCCTGCGGGGCGAACTTCACCTCCGGGGCCTGCATCAGCGTCTGCCGGCCGGGTTCAGGCGCGAGACCACGACGCGCGCGATGATGCTGAGCAGCAGGATGCTCGCCGTGATGAGGAGCGCTCCGGCCCAGGCGAGCTTTTGCCAGTTCGGGTAGGGACTGAGCGCGAACTGGAAGATCACCACCGGCAGGTTGGCCATCGGTGCACGCAGGTTCGTGCTCCAGAACTGGTTGTTGAGCGCGGTGAACAACAATGGCGCCGTCTCTCCGCTGATGCGTGCCACCGCCAGCAGCAGCCCCGTGACCACCCCCGAGCGCGCCGCGGGATAGATGACGCTCGTGATCGTGCGCCAGGGATAGGCTCCCATGGCGGTGGAGGCGTCCTTCATGCCCTGCGGCACG
>DATIXW010000126.1:0-4290 GCA_035518135.1 Steroidobacteraceae bacterium | reverse complement strand
GGATTTGCCGGCTCCATTGGGGCCGAAGACCCCCACGAACTCCCCAGGCCGGATGCTGAGCGTCACACCGGACAGCACGGTGCGCCGGGAGCGAGCCAGGGTGACGTGGTCGAGCTCGACTGGATACGCGTCTAGCGCTTGGCCAGTGCTTGCTCCAGCGCGTTGAGCTCGGAAATCATCCATTCCTGGTATCTCTTCCCGGCGGGCTGGGTCTCGGTGACGCCGACGACCGGTACACCGGCCTCGGTGGCGATGGAGCGCATGCGCTTGGCCAGACCCTCCTGCGTCTGACTGTTGTACAGCAGAACCCGGACCGCTCCTGATCTCAGGTCCCGCTCGAAGGCTGCGACATCCGCGGCGCTCGGCTCGGTGCCGTTCATGATCGCGCGCTGGAAGCGGAGATTGCGCATCTCGAGGCCGAGCGCATCGGCCATGTATCCGAAAACCGGCTCGGTGGCGGTAACCACGGTGCCGGCATACTTGCGCCGAAGCTCCGCGATCCTGTCGGTGAGCCCCCTCATCGACTGTTTGAACGCGGCCTCCCGGTCCGCGTATGCGGTGCGATGCGCCGGGTCGAGTCGCGACAAAACCTCCGCGACGCGCATAGCGAGCGCGGGCATGGTCTCGGGGTCGTACCAGATGTGCGGGTTGTCAGCGGCCTTGTCGTTCACGAGTCGGGCCACTTCGATCACCTGACGCGTAGAAGTTGGGGAGGCGGCCAACAGCCGGTCCATCCAGGGATCGTAGTCCGCCCCGTTGAACACGACCAGCTGGGCGTCGGCGATCCGGCGCGCGACGGACGCGCTGATCTCGAACAGGTGCGGGTCCTGATCGCGGTTGGCGAGAATGCTCGTCACGCTCACCTGCGAGCCTCCGATCTGCGCGACGACGTCGCCGTAGAAGTTCTCCGCCGCCACGACCCGGATCGGCGCCGCGCTGGCGGCGGAGACTGTGAGCCCCGCTATCGCAAGTGTGCTGACGATCGATTGACGCATCTTGCCAGTGAGCATAAGAAAAACAACCCGCCGATTTCCCCGATCGGGAAGGTAGAGGGTAGCCGGTCAGCTGTCAACGACGCGGGTGCCGGGTCAAGACGCGAGGAATTACGGGGATTTTGCGGGCTGTTCAGCGGCGAAAGCGCCTCATATCGGCGGCGTTTTGCCGCTTGCGCGAGGGCCAGGGCGAGCGCGATCCTCGGCTGGTGGCCGAGCCCGATGGAAGGAAGCTAGCGTGTGCGATCAGGCCGCTTGGAACAGATCGACTCGCCGCGCCGGTGATCTGGGCGGTGCGCGGGCGGGTAAGTGCAGGTGGGTGAGGATCTTGGTAATCACCGCGGGATCGATGATCGCGGCGATGATCTGCAGGCGGCCCCCGCAGCGCGGGCAGTATTCGATATCGAACACGCGCTTGCGCAGGCACGCCCAGCTCATGCGCGCCGGTGGCAAGGCGGGTGAGCTCTGGGTATGGTGATCGCAAGTCTCATGGGCGTTGACGGGCGCGCTGGGAACGATCTCGGCCCTCAATTTGGCGTGGGGTGCGAGCACGCCATGGAAGCGAATCAGATGCAGCCGCGGGAGGCGGGACCAGTGCGGCTCAAGCGCTGCATGAACTGAAAGCGGCGACATCACGATATGGGTGGTGCCGTCGCGGTAGGGACTCTTGAGCTGCAGCACGATTGGGCCCGCTGGATTGCGCTTGAGCCGTTCGTTGGCAATCGCCGGGCGGGTGAACTAGCGGCACAGCCGTTCGAGTTCCTTGCGCTGGTGGGTGCCACAGCGCACTGCCGCGTGTAGGCTTCAAGCCGTGCGCGTTGACGCAGCCCGGCTGCGTGGAATCGATCGCGCGGCTGGGGACGGTTTGCAGGCTCAGTACTTTCTGCCCCGCCCGGGGCCCCAGCGCAATGCGATAGGCGCACGCGGCCGCCTGCAAGGGCGTGAGCGCGCGATCCGACTGGGCTTCGGCGAGGTAGCGCATGTCCTGCTCTTCGGTGAGGTAGCCGGTGCGCCTCAGTAATCTGAGGATGCGCTGGATGATCCGGCTTAAGCAGCGTGTCGAGCTCTGCCACGCTGGGGGCGCGCGCTTCATGGAAGACCGGCGCGCCCTCGCTGCTGCGATACACGCCATCGGCTACCTGCCAATGCAGATGAATGTTGAGATTGGCGGCCGAGCCGAAGCGCTGGATGAGCGTGACCGCACCGCTGTGAGCCTGGCCGCGTTGCAGTCCCGATTGTTTGATCAGAAATGTGGCAATGACGCGGTGGATGATCTGCAACAGCGGTGAGAGCAGATCGGGATGGGCGGCGAACAGGATGCGCGAGCGGGATCGCAAACGAGAGCACCCATTGGCGCACCGGCACGCGCGCGATCACGCAGTCGACCAGGTGGGCGGCGCTCTGCGCCATGCGCCGCGCCCCACAGGAGGGGCAAAATGCGCGCCGCTTGCAGGAGAAGGCCACCAGCTTCTCGTGTGCGCACGCGGGGCAGCGCAAGCGCACAAACCCGTGGGCGAGGATGCCGCATTCGAGAAACGCATCGAACTCGTCTTTGACAAACTCCGGTAAGCCCGCGCCGGTCTCAGCTTCGACTTGTGCCAAGAAGCTCTCGAGGTGTTCCTGGACCACCTGATACAGCGTCGTTTCTTCGGGGCGCCGCCGTTCGTAGTGGACTTCGCTTCCAGCCGGTGCGGCCTGAACGGCTTGGCCCATGATCGGTTCTTGTTCTTGTGGCCTGATGTTATATACAGTATCATGGTGTCCCCGTGCCGGGCAATGCATCCAAGGCGCTTCCCCGAAGCGCACCCTGTGGCAGTCCGCGCCGCACTGGCGTCACAGCCACCTGCTCAACCCGAGGGGTCTCGCCCGAACCGCAAGGCACCCTCGCCCGGGTAGCCGTCTTGGTTCGCATAACCCGCCAACCGATCGGCGCGGGCGGGCAGCGGCTGCCGCGCCGGCCCGCGAAGACGCGTCTCGGTGAGCCGAGGGCACGCGCAGGCGCAGTCCACCACCGCAGCGAGCCTCATTCGCCCGGCGGGAGGCGTCGATCGAGATTCGGGGCGTCTTCATGAAATATCCGGACTAGGGTGGGGATGGGGCACGCGATGCAACTCCCCCATCCCCCTCCCAACCTCCCCCTTGAAGGGGGCGGTGAGTAGCGCGACCATGCTACCCCTTACCGCCTTCCTCGACCCACAGCGGCCGCCGCGGCTTGGAACTACCGCATCGGCGAACCCGCTCCGGAGTTCCAGCTCCAGGCGCTGGACGGCAACGTCTACCGTCTCAACGACCTCAAGGGCCAGTGGGTCGTGGTGAGCTTCATGACGAGCTGGTGCCCGTTCTGCAACGCCGCCGCGCCGCACTTCGAGAAGCTCAACCAGGAGTATGGCAAACGCGGCGTCAAGGCATTCATCGTCGATGTGTCGGAGGCGCCCCAAATCGTGTCCGGGTGGGTCAAGAAGCAGAAGCTCACCTGTCCGGTTCTGCTGGACGGCACCGGGGAGGTGACCACGCGGTATGCTCCGCCGCCGGACTTCGTGCCCGACCTCAAGCGCGAGGAAGTGATGATCGCATCGTTCATGATCATCGATCCCGATGGCACGGTACGCTTCCTGGCGCTCAACGAGGATGTCGCCAGCTTCGACGCGAGACTGATCAAGCTGCGCGCAATGTTGGACTCGCTGCTGCCGAAACAATAGATGTCCTCGCGTCTGGCGGCGCTCGCCGTCCTCGCAGCCGTCGGCGTGACGCCGCCCGGAGCGCAGGCGATCGATGTCGTGACGCTGGTCCCTGCTTCGAGCGTGAAGGTGAAGCCCGGAGCGAGCGCCCAGATCGCGCTGCGCGTGGTGGTGAAGTCCGGCTACCACGTGCAGGCGAACCCGGTGGAAAACCCGAGCCTGATCCCGACCACGCTCAGCATGGATGCGGCGGAGAGCGTCTCGGTGGGAAAGCCGGTTTATCCGGCGGGCCGGCGCATGCGGCTGCCCGGCGATACGCAAGACCTCGTGGTCTACGACGGCACGTTCACCATCGCCCTGCCATTCAGGGTTGCACCGAGCGCGGTGACCGGCGCGGTGATCATCCTGAAAGGGGCGCTGCGCCACCAGGCCTGCGACGACTCGCACTGCCTGTTCCCGGTCACGCTCCCGGTAGCCCTCACCGTCACGGTCGGCGGGGGTTGACCGTGACCTCGGGCTCGAACTGACGTGGGCGCCGGGCACTGGCGAAAGCCCGGGGCCAGCCTCGTTGGATTGCTGTCGCTGGTTGTTTCCATAAACGGCCCGGCAGCGGTCCCCGA
>DATIXW010000125.1:0-2368 GCA_035518135.1 Steroidobacteraceae bacterium | reverse complement strand
CGCTGAAGGCCGCCTCGCAGACACTCGCCATCTGCGGGGCGTGGCGGGCGAGCTCCTCGAGGTAGCGGCGAGCGCGGAACAGGAACATGCCGCTGTTCCAGTAATACTCACCCGAGCGCACGAATTCGCGCGCGCGCTCGAGGTCGGGCTTCTCCACAAAGCGCGCGATGGCAAAGACCGCCCCGCTCGCCGCGCCGCGCTGAATGTAGCCGTAACCGGTCTCGGGGCTCGCGGCCACGATGCCGAAGGTCGCAAGCTTGCCGGCCTGTGCCGCCGGCAGTGCCGCGCGCACCGCCTGCCGGAACGCCTCCGGGTCGCGGATCACGTGATCGGCCGGCAGCACCAGGAGCATCGGGTCGGCCGCGGCGTCGGCCGCGCGGGCCTGCTTAAGCGCCGCGTGCGCGGCGAGCGCGATCGCAGGCGCGGTGTTGCGGCCGAAGGGTTCCAGCACGATCGCCTGGGGGGTGATCTGCTGCTCGAGCAGCTGCTCGGCCACGAGGAAGCGGTGCGCCTCGTTGCACACGAGGACCGGTGCCGCGGTCGCGAGCCCGCGCAGCCGCAGCACCGTCTCCTGCAGGAGCGTGCGCGTCCCAGTCAGCGGCAGCAGCTGCTTCGGATACAGCTCGCGCGAGAGGGGCCACAGCCGCGTGCCGGCCCCTCCGGAAAGAACGACCGGCGTGATCATCGGGCGCGCCCTCAGGCTACGCCCAGCGGCGTGCCGCGGCCGATGGCGTAGTAGGTCAGGCCGAAGCGCGCCAGCATCGCCGGATCGTAGAGATTGCGGCCATCGAAGATCACCGGCCCCTTGAGCAGCTGCTTCAGGCGCTCGAAGTCGGGGCTGCGGAACTCCTGCCACTCGGTGACGATGGCGAGCGCGTCCGCCCCGTCGACCGCCTCGTAGGCGCTCCGGGCGAGGCTGAACCCGGGGCGCCCTTTGAACAGACGCTGCGCCTCGCTCCCGGCCACCGGATCGTAGGCGCGCACCGTGACGCCGCAGGCCAGCAGCAGCTCGATCAGCGTAACTGAGGGGGCCTCGCGCATGTCATCGGTGTTGGGTTTGAACGCGAGTCCCCACAGCGCGATGCTGCGGCCGCGGAGCGTGCCGCCGAAGTGGGCCTGCATCTTGTGGAACAGCACTTGCTTCTGGCGCTTGTTGACCGCCTCGACCGCATCGAGGATCTGCGGCTCGTGGCCGGCTTCGTGCGCCGAGCGGATGAGGGCCTGCACGTCCTTCGGGAAGCACGAGCCGCCGTAGCCGGTGCCCGGGTAGATGAAGCTGTAGCCGATGCGCGGGTCGGAACCGATGCCGATGCGCACCTTCTCGATGTCCGCGCCGACGCGCTCGGCGATGCTGGCGAGCTCGTTCATGAAGCTGATCTTGGTGGCCAGCATCGCATTCGCGGCGTACTTGGTGAGCTCGGAAGAGCGGATGTCCATGACGATCAGGCGATCGTGGTTGCGAGTGAAGGGCTCATACAGCGCCCGCAAGAGCTCGGTGGTGCGCGGATTGTCGGTGCCCACCACCACGCGGTCGGGCTTCATGAAGTCCGCGATCGCCGCGCCCTCCTTCAGGAACTCGGGGTTGGAGACGACGTCGAACTCGATCTGCACGCCGCGCTCATCGAGCGTGCGGGCAAGCTCCGCGCGCACCTTGTCCGCGGTGCCCACCGGTACGGTCGACTTGGTGATGACGATGCTGTAGCGGCTCAGGTGCGTGCCGATGGTGCGGGCCACCGCCAGCACGTGGCGCAGGTCGGCCGAGCCGTCCTCCCCCGGCGGGGTTCCGACGGCGATCAGCTGGAAGAGGCCGTGCTCCACGGCCTTCACCGCATCGGTGGTGAACTCGATGCGTCCGGCCTCCGCGTTGCGCTTGATGAGTGCATCCAGGCCCGGCTCGTGGATCGGGATCTCGCCGCGCTTCAGGCGCTCGATCTTGCCGGCATCAATGTCCACGCACACCACGTGGTTGCCGGCGTCCGCCAGGCACGCCCCCGTCACCAGGCCCACGTAGCCCGACCCGAAAATGGTCACTCGCATTACTTAAGTTCTTGAGTGTAAAGGAAGAAAAGGAAGCCTAAAGGAAGGGGACGCCGCGCTCAAGCGCGCCCCGATGAACGCAGGGGCCTCAAGGGCTTAGGCGCTCGGAGTCTGTCCCTGTGTGGGCTTGCCGGCGGCTTCCTGCAGGCGCCGCTTGGCGGCGAAGTCGGCCACCTTGGCAGCCGGGGCGTGCGGCAGGACCGCCTTGCGCGTCCAGACGTAGTCGCGGATGTCGACGTCCGCCTCATACTCGGCCACGGACTCGGAAAGCAGCGCGAGCGCGCGGTGGCAGTCGAAGCTGGCGAGCGCCACCAGCAGCTCGTTCAGGATC
>DATIXW010000124.1:0-2412 GCA_035518135.1 Steroidobacteraceae bacterium | reverse complement strand
GCGATGTTGAGGCGTGCGTCGGCAAGACAGGTGGAGATCTGTCCCACCATGTTGGGAACGTTGCTGTTGGCGATCGCAAGTCGCGTCGTATTCGGCACGCGCGGCAGGATCGCATCGGGATAGTTGACGCTGTGGCGGATGTTGCCGTTCTCGAGGAAGTCGCGCACGGTATCGGCCACCATGACGGCGCAGTTCTCCTCCGCCTCGAGCGTGGAGGCCCCGAGGTGCGGCAGGGCGATGACCTTGGCGTGTTCCTTCAAGGCGTTGGTGGGGAAATCGCACACGTAGGAGCGCAGCCGCCCGGCATCGAGTGCCGCTACGACAGCGGCTTCGTCCACGATGGGTGCGCGCGCGAAGTTCAGGATCACCCCACCCTTGCGCATGAGCTTCAACCGCGCCTCGTTCACCAGTGCGCGCGTATCGTTGGTGAGCGGCACGTGCACGCTCACCGCATCGGCGCGGGCGAACAGGTCATCGAGCGAGAGCGCCTGCTCGACGCTGGAGGAGAGCTGCCAGGCGCGCTGCACGGTGATCTGCGGGTCGTAGCCCAGCACCTTCATGCCGAGCGCGAGGGCGGAGTTGGCGACTTCCACGCCGATCGCCCCGAGGCCCACCACCCCGAGCGTCCTGCCCGGCAGCTCGAAGCCCACGAAACGCTTCTTGCCCTCCTCGACCGCGCTCTCGAGCGCCTCGTCATCGCCGCTGAGGGAGCGCGCGAACGCCCAGGCCTGACAGATGTTGCGCGCCGCCAGCAGCAATCCCGCGAGCACCAGCTCCTTCACCGCATTCGCGTTCGCCCCGGGTGCGTTGAAGACCGGCACGCCGCGCCTGCTCAATGCGGCCACCGGAATGTTGTTGACGCCGGCGCCGGCGCGGCCCACGGCCAGGAGCGATGCGGGCAGCGCCAGATCGTGCATGTCCGCCGAACGCACCAGGATGGCGTCGGGGGATGCGACCTCGGCGCCGACCTCGTAGCGCTCGCGCGGCAGACGCTCCAGGCCGCGGCTCGCGATGCTGTTCAGGGTAAGGATGCGGTAGCGCATGGTGGAATGTTGCGTTGGATGCTTGGAGGCTGCGTCGCAGTGCGGCGTGGGAGGCTTGCGGGGCTTGCGCGTCAGCCGTTGCGCCGCTCGAACTCCCGCATGAAGGCGACGAGCGCAGCGACCCCTTCGGGCGGCATGGCGTTGTAGAGGCTGGCGCGCATGCCTCCCACCGAGCGGTGGCCTTCCAGGTTGGTCAGGCCCGCGGCATGCGCCTCGGCGAGGAAGCGCTTGTCGAGTGCGGGGTCGGCGAGCGTGAAGGGCACGTTCATCCACGAGCGGCAGTGCGTCGCCACGGGGTTGCGGTAGAAATCCGACGCATCGATCGCCTGGTAGAGCGCGGCGGCCTTCGCGCGGTTCCTCTCGCCCATGGCGGTGAGGCCCCCCTGCGCCCTGATCCAGCGCAACACCAGCAGCGAGACGTACCAGGCGAACGTCGGCGGGGTGTTGAGCATGGAGCGATCGGATGCCATCGCCTTGTAGTCGAGCACCGTGGGAGTGCCGGCGCGGGCGCGTCCCAGCAGATCTTCGCGCACGATGACCACGCACAATCCCGCCGGGCCGATGTTCTTCTGCGCGCCGGCGTAGATGAGAGCGAAGCGGCTCACCTCGATCGGGCGCGACAGGATGGTGGAGGACATGTCCGCGACGAGCGGCACCGGGCCGGCATCGGGCACGTACGGGAACTCCACCCCGCCGATGGTCTCATTCGGCGTGTAGTGCACGTAGGCCGCGCCGGGGGTGAGCGCGAGCGCCCCGGGCGCCGGCACGCTGTTGTAGCCGGAGGCCTTCTCGTCGGCCGCGACGTGCACGTTGAGGAAGCGGCGCGCCTCGCCGACCGCCTTCTGCGACCAGCTGCCGGTCACCACGTAGTCGGCGGTGGACCCGGCAGTGGCGAGGTTCAACGGCACGCCCGCGAACTGTGCGGTCGCCCCGCCCTGCAGCAGCACGATCCGGTAGCCGGCGGGCAGCCCGAGCAGCTCGGCGAGGAGCGCCTCGAGCTCGTTCGCCACTGCGACAAACTCCTTGCTGCGATGGCTCACCTCCATCACCGACATGCCGCTGCCGCCCCAGTCGGTGAGCTCCGCGCGCGCCTGCTCCAGCACCGGCGTGGGCAGCATCGAGGGCCCGGCCGCAAAATTGAATACGCGCCTCATTGCTGGGGACTCACCGGGGGCTCCGGCGCCGGGGCGGCATCGCCCTCCTGCGCCTCGCCCGCCTCCAGCGACTCGATGCGCTCGATGCCCGTCAGCCGCTCGCTCTCCGCCAGGCGCATGAGCCGCACCCCCTGGGTGTTGCGGCCCACGATCGAGATCTCATCCACGGGCGTGCGCACCAGGGTGCCGCTCGAGCTGATGAGCATGATCTCCTG
>DATIXW010000123.1:0-2808 GCA_035518135.1 Steroidobacteraceae bacterium | reverse complement strand
GCGGACGCGACGACCCTGACCGAGGCGGGCTATGTCGGAGAGGATGTCGAGAACATCATCCTCAAGCTGCTGCAATCGGCCGACTACAACGTCGAGCGGGCGCAGAGGGGCATCGTCTACATCGACGAGGTCGACAAGATCTCGCGCAAGAGCGAAAACCCCTCGATCACCCGCGACGTGTCCGGCGAAGGCGTGCAGCAGGCGTTGCTCAAGCTGATCGAGGGCACGATCGCCTCGGTGCCGCCGCAGGGCGGGCGCAAGCACCCGCAGCAGGAATTCCTGCAGGTGGACACGAGCAACATCCTCTTCATCTGCGGCGGCGCGTTCGCAGGACTTGAGAAGATCATCCTCAACCGCACGCAGAAGTCGGGCATCGGCTTCACCTCCGAGGTGCGCGACATCAATACGCGGCCGCACGGCAGCGACTTGTTCCACGACGTCGAGCCCGAGGACCTGATCAAGTACGGGCTGATCCCGGAGTTCGTCGGACGGCTGCCGGTGGTGGCCACCCTCGATGAGCTGGACGAGGGCGCCCTCATTTCCATCCTGACCGAGCCGAAGAACGCCCTCACCAAGCAGTACCGGCGGCTGTTCGAGATGGAAGGCGCGGAGCTCGAGTTCCGTGAGGAGGCGCTGCGCGCCGTGGCGCACCGCGCCATGCAGCGCAAGACCGGGGCGCGCGGGCTGCGCACCATTCTCGAGACGGTGCTGCTGGACACGATGTACGAGCTGCCCTCGATGCGCAACGTGGCCCGCATCGTGATCGACGAGACGGTAATCGAGGGGCAGACCAAGCCCTACGTGGTCTACGGCTCCGAGGACGCCGAGCAGCCGCGCCGCGCCTCAGGGTCCAACCATCACTGAGCCGCGCGCGCCGCTTTCGAGCGCGCGGAACGCGCTGCGCGTGAAGCGCGTCACTCTTGAAACGCGCAGTTTTTGCCTTAATTCCCGCTACACTAGCGCCATAAACGCCGGTGGCCGCGCTCTGACAGGCGCGCGCTGCTTCCCCCTGGGTCCATCGAGGGCTTGAGCGTGTCCGAATCTACCGTTGTGAGCACTTCCCCGCCTGCTGAGCTGCAGAACGTCCCGGTACTGCCGCTGCGCGATGTGGTGGTTTACCCCCACATGGTGCTGCCGCTGTTCGTGGGGCGCGAGAAATCCATCCTGGCGCTGGATGTCGCCATGCGCACCGACAAGCGCATCATGCTGGTAGCGCAGAAGCAGGCCGACGTCGACGACCCGAAGGCGGACGACCTGTACCGCATCGCCACGCTCGCGAGCGTGCTGCAGCTGCTGAAGCTTCCCGACGGCACCGTCAAGGTCCTGGTCGAGGGCGTCGATCGCACCCGCATCGAGCGGCTGCACACCGGCGAGCACTACTCCGCCGATGCCACGCTGCTGCCCGACGGCGAGACCTACGATGAGAAGGAAATGGACGTGCTCACGCGCTCGGTCATTTCCCAGTTCGAGCAGTACGTGAAGCTCAACAAGAAGGTACCCCCCGAGGTGCTCACCGCGCTCGCCGGCATCGAGCAGGCCGGGCGCCTGGCGGACACGGTCGCCGCGCACATGTCGCTGAAGCTGGCCGAAAAGCAGAAGGTGCTGGAGATCCTCGACGTCAAGAAGCGCCTCGAGCACATCCTGATCGCCATCGAGAGCGAGATGGACGTGCTGCAGATCGAGAAGCGCATCCGCGGCCGCGTCAAGGCGCAGATGGAGAAGAGCCAGCGCGAGTACTACCTGAATGAGCAGATGAAGGCCATTCAGAAGGAACTCGGCGAGATGGACGAGGGCGGCAACGAGATCAACGAGCTCGAGCAGAAGATCGCCAAGGCGGGCATGCCCAAGGAGGCGCGCGAGAAGGCCAGCGGCGAGCTGAACAAGCTGAAGATGATGTCGCCCATGTCGGCCGAGGCCACCGTGGTGCGCAACTACATCGACTGGCTGGTCAAGGTGCCGTGGAAGAAGCGCACCAAGATCATCAAGGACATCGCCCGCGCCCAGAAGGTGCTGGACGAGGACCACTACGGTCTGGAGAAGGTCAAGGAGCGCATCGTCGAGTACCTGGCGGTGCAGCAGCGCGTCGACAAGCTGCGCGGGCCGATCCTGTGCCTGGTGGGCCCGCCGGGCGTGGGGAAAACCTCCCTCGGCCAGAGCATCGCGCGCGCCACCAACCGCAAGTTCGTGCGCATGTCACTGGGCGGTGTGCGCGATGAGGCCGAGATCCGCGGCCACCGCCGCACCTACATCGGCTCCATGCCCGGCAAGATCGTGCAGAACATGTCCAAGGCGGCGGTGCACAACCCGCTGTTCCTGCTCGACGAGGTCGACAAGATGTCGATGGACTTCCGCGGCGATCCGTCCTCGGCGCTGCTCGAGGTGCTCGACCCGGAGCAGAACTCGACCTTTAACGATCACTACCTCGAGGTCGACCTGGACCTCTCCGAGGTGATGTTCGTGTGCACCGCGAATTCGCTCAACATCCCGGCACCGCTGCTGGACCGCATGGAGGTGATCCGTCTTCCCGGCTACACCGAGGATGAGAAGATGAACATCGCGCGGCGCTACCTGGTGCCGAAGCAGATGAAGAACAACGGCCTGAAGCCCGACGAGCTGAAGCTCTCGGACGCGGCGCTCATGGACATCGTGCGCTACTACACGCGCGAAGCGGGCGTGCGCAACCTCGAGCGCGAGATCGCCAAGATCTCGCGCAAGGCCGTCAAGCAGATGCTGCTGCACAAGAAGGACCAGAAGTCCGTCGCGGTCACGCCGCGCAGCCTCGACAAGTTCCTGGGGGTGCGCCGCTTC
>DATIXW010000122.1:0-3044 GCA_035518135.1 Steroidobacteraceae bacterium | reverse complement strand
ATCCTCTCGTCCGCGCCGCGGGCGCGCAGCGGCGCGGCCGGGGGTATGCTGAGCACTTCGCGGCTCGTCGGGCAGACGCTCGGAGCTGCGGGCGTGGCGATCCTGTTTCGCGCCTATCCCGCGACCGGCTCGAACCTGGCGCTGTTCATGGCCGCGGTACTGGCGCTGCTTGCGGCGCTCGTCAGCGTCATCCGCCTGACGGGGCCCGACGGAGTGAGCACATGAGCGAATCGAAGCCCGCGGGCGCTGCCGCAGCGATCAAACCGCCCTTCACCCTGGACACGGCGACCGCCAAGGTGCGCGCTGCCGAGGATGCCTGGAACAGTCGCGATCCCACGCGCGTGGCGCTCGCCTACTCGGAGGATTCGCGCTGGCGCAACCGCGCCGAGTTCTTCACGGGGCGTGAGGCGATCCGCGAGTTCCTGCAGCGCAAATGGGCGCGCGAGCTCGACTACCGGCTGATCAAGGAGATCTGGGCCTTCGGCGCGAACCGCATCGCGGTGCGCTTCGCCTACGAGTGGCACGACGACTCCGGCCACTGGTTTCGCTCCTACGGCAACGAGAACTGGGAGTTCGACGAAGCGGGCCTGATGCGCCGCCGTCATGCCTCGATCAACGATCTGCCGATCGCCGACAGCGAGCGCAAGTATCACTGGCCCGCCCCCGGCGCGAGACCCAAGGAGCATCCGGGACTGGGTGATCTCGGCCTGTAGGCGCCGGTGGCGCGACGCGCGCGTGATACCTGAGGAGAACGATGGGAAGTACGGTCCTGCTCGATCTGGTTGGCGGCGTGGCACTGCTGCTGTGGGGCCTGCACATGGTCCACAGCGGCATCGTGCGGGCGTTCGGCTCCGACCTGCGCCGCCTGCTCGGCAACGCGCTGCGCAATCGCGCGCGCGCGTTCCTTGCCGGTATGGTGGTGACGGCACTCCTCCAGAGCAGCACCGCCACGGGGCTCATGACCGCCTCGTTCGTGACCGGTGGCACCGTCGCGCTGGTGCCGGCGCTCGCGATCATGCTCGGCGCGAACGTCGGCACCACGCTGATCGTGCAGGTACTGTCGTTCAACGTGGCCGCTCTCGCTCCGATCCTGCTGGTGGTCGGCGTGACTGCGTTCAAGCGCAGCACCCAGTCCCGCACCCGCGACCTCGGCCGCGTCGCGATCGGCGTGGGCCTGATGCTGCTGTCGCTGCACATCCTGCTCGACACGCTGGCGCCCGCGGAGAATGCGCCGCTGGTGCGCCTGCTGCTGAGCTCGGCCACCACCGAGCCGCTGCTGTGCCTGCTGCTGGCGGCAGCACTCACCTGGGTGGCGCACTCCAGCGTGACCGTGGTGGTGCTGGTCATGTCCCTCGCGGCCTCCAACTTCATCACCCCCGTGGCCTCACTGGCCCTGATCCTCGGCGCCAACGTCGGCAGCGCCATCAATCCGCTCATCGAAGGCAGCCGCGGCGATAACCCGGCCAGCCGTCGGCTGCCGCTCGGCAACATGCTGAACCGATTGATCGGCTGCGCCCTGGTATTGCCGTTCCTGCAGCCGATCGCCGCCGGCCTCGCCAGGCTCGAGCCCAATCCGGCGCGACTCGCCGCCGACTTTCACACCGCATTCAACATCGGCATGGCGCTGCTGTTCATCGTGCCGCTGAATGCGGTCGCGCGCTTCCTCACACGACTGTTGCCGGAGCGCGTCAAGGCCCGGGACCCCTCGACCCCCCTGTATCTGGACGAAACCGCCCTCGCCACGCCGTCGGTGGCGCTCGCGTGCGCGGCCCGCGAGACGCTGCACATCGGCGACATCGTCGAGACCATGCTGCGCCAGACGATGACGGCGCTGATGACGGACGACCGGGCGCTGGTGGCGGAGATCTCCCGCATGGACGACGCGGTCGACAAGCTCGATGAGGCCGTAAAGCTCTACCTCACCAAGCTCACGCGCGAGAGCCTCGGCGAGCGCGACGGCCGCCGTGCCATGGAGATCATCTCCTTCTCGATCAATCTGGAGCACGTCGGCGACATCATCGACAAGAACCTGATGGAAGCCGCAGCCAAGAAGATCAAGCGCAACATCGTCTTCTCGAACGAGGGCGCAGCCGAGCTGCAGGCGTTTCACCAGGAGGTGTGCGACAACCTCAAGCTCGCCTTCGGTGTCTTCATGTCGGGCGATCTCGGCACCGCGCGCCAGCTGCTCACAGAGAAAGCCACGCTGCGCGCCACCGAGTTTGCGGCGGCGGAGAATCACCTGGCACGGCTGCGCGAGGGCCGCGCGGAGAGCATCGAATCCAGCTCCCTGCACCTCGACATCCTGCGCGATCTGAAGCGCATTCATTCGCACATCTGCTCGGTGGCCTACCCGGTGCTCGAGCGGGCCGGAGAGCTGCAGCCGAGCCGCCTGAAGGACTCCGACCAGGACGCCGGCATCGCGCCGGGCGGAGCCGCCCCGAAAGCGGCAGCTCCGCCCAGGCCGTGACGGGTTCGCGAGCTACCCGCCGAACAGGTCGTTCATGACCTTCGAGGTCGCATCGCAGGAGTGGTTGAGGCACGGCAGGTGAAAGCCCGCCTGCAGTGTCCGCAGGAGCGAGAAGTGATCGTAGGGATTGCTGCTGACGCGGCCATTCGCGGCGTAATTGGTCTCGACGATGAACACGACGCGGTTGGCAGCATTCGAATAATCGTTCTCATCCCACACCAGCACGATCACGTTTCGCCCGCGGCTCCAGGCCGGCGATGCCTTGATACCTTCCACCAGCTTCTGCACCTCCGCGTCTCCCTGCGCCATGAGGTAGCCGGCTTCCGCCGCGGTGGACGCACTGCAGATCGGCGTACCGCCGGACACGAAGCCATGCATGTCATGGCACTGATTCGGGACGATAAGCGCGAAATTCGGGGCCTCGTGCTGCAGGTCGGCCCACAACCCGTCGGGACCATCGAAGTCCGTCACCTGCGCGAGGCTGAGGCGGGCATCCTGGCCTGCCTCGATGTTCTGGAAGTACGCGAACGGATCGTGCTTGACGGCATACAACTTCTGGATGGGCCCCGGCCCGAAG
>DATIXW010000121.1:0-4390 GCA_035518135.1 Steroidobacteraceae bacterium | reverse complement strand
GCAGGCCCTCGGCTCGCTGCAGCTCAACGTGATCATCGCAGCCTACGGCACGCTCTCGAGCCTCTCGGGAATCACACCGACCTACACCGCCGACACGGTGATTGCCGGAACCAGTCTGGAAAGCCCGGTGCAGGATCGCCTCACGGGCGTAGTGAAGGAACGCAGCGGCAACCTGATAACGGTGCTCGGAGGGCAGTTCGTGGCCTCCTCGAGCGGCAATCCGTACTACCCGTACGGCGTCGGCGTGGCCTACCTGCCGACCTCCAACGTAACTCTGGACAGCAACACCGTCGTCAGCCAAGACGGCGTCGCGGGTAATTTCAACCTTACTTCGATCTCGGTGGGTCAGCAGATCACGGCGAGCGGCGTGGGCACGTTCAACTCGGACGGCACGTTTGAAGGATTCAGTACCACTGCCGGCCAGGTGCGGCTGCAGAATACGGTTGACTGGGGCGTCCCCAACTCCACCACACCCAACAGCGCCTCCCTCGACCTCGTCACGATCGGCGGATGGGCCGCGAACCAGTTCGATTTCGCCGGTACCGCCATGGGCGGCGGCGCGGTCCTGAGCAGCGCTTATCCGGTCAACACCGGCTCGAGCGATGAGAGCGCCTACGTGGGCACGCTGCTGCAGCTCAACGGCAACGCGGCGCCTTTTGGCACCGCGGCACCGCCGCCCGGCACCACGCCGCCGGCGTTCAATGCGTCCTCGATCTCCCCTGGCTACACCACGCAGCAGGAGCTCGTGGTGGAATGGGTCGCGCCGGGCACCGTCAAGCCCTTCAGCAGCATCAGTCCCACGGCGCTGGTGGTGGACCTGGCCAATACCGCGCTCAGCACCGTGCACGCGATCTACACCGGCCCGGTGGCCATCGATCTGAAGGCACTGCCACCGGGTCTGGTCATTACGACCGTGGGCGCCAATCAGAATCAGCTGCTGCTCTCGGTCGGCGGCACCGTCCTCACGACCGGCGTATCGGTGTTCTCGACTCCGGCGAGCGCGGCCTCCGACTACAGCACGCTGCTGACGTCGACCTTTGCGGGCACGCACACGGCCGTCCACCTGGTGGCCTTTGGAAACTACAACAGCGCGAGCAATACCTTCGTTGCGACGCGCATCGACGTCGGGCTGCAGAACTGACGGGACCGGTTGCGCCCGCAGGCCCCCGCTGTGCCCTGGAAACGCCGCCCGGCCAGACCCCGCAGCCTCACGCAGGCGCTGAACATCGCGGACCTGCGCGAGCTCGCGCGCCGGCGCGTGCCGCACTTCGTGTTCGAGTACGTCGAAGGCGGGGCTGAGGACGAGGCAACGCTGCACGCAAACCGCCGCGCCTTCGCGGCCTGGCGCCTCCTGCCGCGCACGCTGATCGACACCTGCGCGCGCGATACCCGCGCACAGCTGTTCGGCCGTGCGACGGCTGCGCCGCTCATCATCGCCCCCACCGGCTTCAACGGCATGCTGTCCCCGGCGGGTGACGTGGCACTCGCCCGTGCCGCTGCAGCGCTTGGCATCCCCTTCACCCTCAGCACCTTCGCCACCGCACGCCTGGAGGATGTCGCCAGCGCTGCCGGCGGCCGCCTGTGGCTGCAGCTGTACGTCATGAAGGATCGCGGACCTGCGCGCGAGCTCATACGGCGCGCGGCAGCGGCCGGCTACGAGGCACTGGTATTTACGACCGACGCCAACGTGTTCGGCAGGCGCGAGTGGGACCTGCGCAGCTACCGTGCGCCCGGCAGGCCCACGCTGCGCAGTACGCTCGACGTGCTGCGCCACCCGCGCTGGCTGCGCGGGTTGCTCACGCACGGATTGCCGCGCTTCCGCAACCTCGAGTCGTACCTGCCGCCGCAGTCGGTGAGCGCCATCGGCGGCAGCACGATCGTGCCGCAGCTTTTCGACGCCAGCATCTCCTGGCAGGACCTGCAGTGGATCCGCGAAGCGTGGCGCGGCAAGCTCCTGGTGAAGGGGGTCCTCGATGTGCGCGATGCCGAGCGCGCGGTCAGCCTCGGCTGCGACGGTATCGTGCTCAGCAACCACGGGGGCCGCCAGCTGGATTACTGCGTAAGCCCGCTCGAGGTGTTGCCAGAGGTCGCGCGCGCGCTCGGTGCGCGCACCACGCTCATTATCGACAGTGGTTTTCGCCGTGGCACCGACGTGGTCAAGGCGCTGGCGCTCGGTGCGCACGCGGTGATGCTCGGACGCGCGACGCTCTACGGCCTCGCCGCCGGCGGCGAGGCCGGAGTCGCACATGCACTCGGTATCCTCGTAAGTGAGCTCGACCGCGTGCTCGGGGAACTCGGCTGCACCGGGATTTCTGACCTCGGGCCTGAACACCTGCGCACCGCGGGCACGCCGGGCGCCTGACACCACGTCAGCGTTCGGGCGACTGCAGCAGTTGCTCGAGATACCCTTTCCACAGCCGCGCATAGGTATGCGAGCCGTGGCCGTGGGTGTTCTCGCTGAAGGGGATCACCACGGCGCGCCCGTGCGGAACGCGGTGGATCTCACGTTCGAGGATTCCCAGCTCCGGTGGATTGATGAGGTCATCGGCCGAGTTCACGGCGAGCAGCGGTGCCTCGATCTTCTCCAGTGCCGGAGCGGGGTCATAGTCGTGCGAGGCCGCGAGCGCGTAGAGGATGTCATTGGCATCCTGGGTCTTCATGCCCTCGCTCACCACGGTATCGATCACGCGGTCTGCGTCCGCAAGCGTCGGTGCCTCCTGCTGCCGCAGCACCGGGTTGCTGCCCATGAGCCACAACATCTCGATCGCGGTGCGCAGCGAGGGCGGCTGCACCTGATACTCGCCCCCCCGCCATTCCGGGTCGTTGCGGATGGCGTCCATCACCAGGCGTCGCCACACACGGTTGCGGCCGGCGACCTGGGTTGGCAGGCTCGCCAGCGGCATGAGCGCGTCCATGAATTGCGGGTGCAGCTCGCCCCAGAGCCAGGTGTGCATGCCGCCCATGGAGGTGCCCATCACGAGCCGCGCATGATTCACCTTAAGTCCGTGGGTCAGCAGCAGGTACTCCGCCTGCACCATGTCCCGATAGCCGTAGTGCGGGAAGCGCGCATGCAACCCCTCACTGGGTCTGCTCGAATGTCCGTGACCAATCCCGTCGGGCAGCACGATGAAATAGCGGCTCGCATCGAGCGGCTGCCCGGGTCCGAAGAGCTCGCCGGCAAATTCCGCGCGCACCAGGCTCGCCCCGCTGCCGCCGGTCCCGTGCAGGATGAGCACGGCGTTGCGCACCACGCCGCGGTCATCCCTGCGCGGCGCGCCGAAGGTACGGTAATGGAGGCGCAGCTCCGGCAGCGACTCCCCGGAGGCGAAGGGGAAGTCACGCACGGTGAAATCGCCCTCGTGCGGAGGCTGATAGCCGCCCGCCGCGCCCTGCGCGGCCGTGACGACCCCGCATCCGAGAATTGCTGCCAGGAGCGCCCCGCCCCTCACGCCCCCTGACTCCCGAAGTACCGTGCCCCGGTCGGGGCGCGCTTCCTCGCGTGACTGGCGCTATCAGTCACCACCTGAGCTCCTTCGAATCGAATGCGCCCGGCAGCGCCTGCCCTTCACGGGCAGGCGCGCATCGGGTCAGTAGCGGGACGCCGCGCCATCAGGCGGCGAGCGTGCCTTTTGCCTTGGCGGTATGCGTGGCGATCAGGTCCATGAGCGCCGGGGAAAGGCAATCGTAGGGTTCGAGCTTGAGCTCCTTCAGGCGCGCGCGCACCTCACCCATGCGTGCCGGCGGAAAGCCCGACTCGATGATGGAGGAGACGAAGGCGGCGAACTCCGGCGCCGACCAGCCGCTCTCCTTTGACAGTTCCGTGTGCACGAAGTCGAGGCCGTAAAACGGATGGCCCTTATTCTCGATGCGCCCGTACATGTGCACGCCGCAGCCGCTGCAGGCATAACGCTGGATCGGGGCTTTTTCGTCGACGATCTTCAGCTTGTTGCCGTTGGCCGTCACGCTCAGCTTGTCGCGCCCGATCACCGCGACCTGCGAGAAGGTCGCGCCCTTGGGTTTCCAGCACTTAGTGCAGCCGCACACGTGATTGAATGCTGTGTTGCCCGCAAGGCTCACGGTGACCGGCGATGACGTGCACTTGCAGGTGAGGGTACCGCCCGCAAAGTTGGGCGAACCGGCCTTCACGCCGTTATCGACCGCCGGATGAATTGAAACTGCCATGGTGTTCTCCTTGCTCGCTCGTATGCCCGGTGCGCCGCCGCCCGGCAGCGCACGTCTGGTTCAGAGTCTCAGTAGGTGACGACGCTGCGGATCGACTCGCCCTTGTGCATGAGGTCAAAGCCCTCGTTGATCTTCTCCAGCGGCATCACGTGCGTGATCAGCGGGTCGATCGCGATCTTCTTGTCCATGTACCAGTCCACGATCTTCG
>DATIXW010000120.1:0-7031 GCA_035518135.1 Steroidobacteraceae bacterium | reverse complement strand
AACATCAGCTTCAAGGACGGCAAGCTCAACTCCAAGCTCGAGGAGGTGGGCAGCGTCGGCCAGCGCAACACCGGCACCACGGTGCGCTTCTGGCCCGACCCGAAGTTCTTCGACTCCGACAAGTTCTCCGTGCCGCAGCTCAAGCACACCCTCAAGGCCAAGGCGGTGCTGTGCCCGGGGCTGCGCGTCACCTTCAAGAACGAGGCGAGCGGTGAGAAGGACGAGTGGTTCTACACCGGTGACCTCGGCGCCTATCTGGTCGAGGAGCTGGAGAAGGAGGAGCGCATCCCGGCCGAGCCGATCACCGGTACCAAGGCCGGTGACAACGACGCGGTGGACTACGCGCTGTGCTGGGCGCCGAACGCGGCCGCGGCGATCGCGGAGAGCTACGTCAACCTGATCCCGACCATCGAGGGCGGCACGCACGTGAACGGCCTGCGCGCCGGGCTCGCCCAGGCGGTGCGCGAGTTCTGCGAGTTCCGAAACCTCGTGCCGCGCGGCGTGAAGCTCACCCCCGAGGACGTGTGGGACAAGGCCAACTACGTGCTGTCGGTGAAGATCCACGAGCCGCAGTTCGCCGGCCAGATGAAGGAGCGCCTGGGCTCGCGCGATGCGGCACCCTTGGTGGAGAGCTTCGCGCGCGATTCACTCGCGCTGTGGCTCAACCGCCACCCGGATGCCGGTGAGCGCATCGCGCAGTTCGCCATCGAGAACGCCCAGGAGCGCGCCCGGGCGGCTCAGAAGGTGATCCGCAAGCGCATCTCCGGGGGACCGGCGCTGCCGGGCAAGCTCGCCGACTGCGTCAGCCAGGAGCCGCGGCGCTGCGAACTGTTCCTGGTCGAGGGCGATTCCGCCGGCGGCTCGGCGAAGCAGGCGCGCGATAAGGACTTCCAGGCGATCATGCCGCTGCGCGGCAAGATCCTGAACACCTGGGAGCTCGATGCCGGGCAGATCGCCTCCAGCGAGGAAGTGCACAACATCAGCATCGCGCTCGGCGTCGAGCCGGGCTCGGCGGACTCAAGCCAGCTGCGTTACCACAAGGTCTGCATCCTGGCGGATGCGGACTCCGACGGGCAGCACATCGCCACGCTCCTGTGCGCGCTGTTCCTGCGGCACTTCCGCCCGCTGGTGGCCAATGGCCACGTGTACGTCGCCATGCCGCCCCTGTACCGCATCGATGCGGGCAAGCAGGTGCACTACGCGCTCGATGATGCCGAGCGCGACCAGGTCCTCAAGCGCATCGAGAAGGAAAATGCGCGCACGCGGCCGACGGTGACGCGCTTCAAGGGCCTGGGCGAGATGAACCCGACGCAGCTGCGCGAGACCACCATCGACCCGCGCACGCGGCGCCTCGTGCAGCTGACCATCGAGGGCAAGGACAACACCGATCAGCTGATGGACATGCTGCTCGCCAAGAAGCGCGCGGCCGACCGGCGCGAGTGGCTCGAAGAGAAGGGCAACCTCGCGGAAGTGCAGGTGTAGGCGGTGCCGGAGAACCAGGAGCTGAACTTCGAGGGGATCGAGCGCCAGCCGCTGCGCACCTTCACCGAGAAGGCGTACCTCGATTACTCGATGTACGTGATCCTTGACCGCGCGCTGCCATTTCTCGGGGACGGGCTGAAGCCCGTGCAGCGGCGCATCACCTATGCAATGAGCGAGCTGGGGCTCTCGGCGCTCAACAAGGCGAAGAAGTCCGCGCGCACCGTGGGCGATGTGCTGGGCAAGTTCCACCCCCACGGCGACAGCGCCTGCTACGAGGCGATGGTGCTCATGGCGCAGCCCTTCGCCTACCGCTACCCGCTCGTGGACGGGCAGGGCAACTGGGGCTCGCAGGACGACCCGAAGTCCTTCGCCGCCATGCGCTACACCGAGGCGAAGCTCACCCGCTATGCGGACGTGCTGCTCGGGGAGCTCTCGGATGGCACGGTGGACTGGACACCGAACTTCGACGGCACGCTGGAAGAGCCGGTGTTCCTGCCGGCGCGCCTGCCGAACCTGCTGCTCAATGGCACCTCGGGGATCGCCGTGGGCATGGCCACGGACATCCCGCCGCACAACCTGCGCGAGGTCGCCGCCGCCTGCATCCACCTGCTCGAGGACCCCGAGGCCACGACCGCGGCGCTGATGAAGCACGTGAAGGGCCCGGACCTGCCCACGGGGGCGGAGATCATCTCCCCGCGCGCCGATCTCAAGGAGTTCTACGAGAAGGGCATCGGCACCTTCAAGGCGCGCGCCACGTGGGAGATCGAGGAGGGCAGCATCGTCATCACCGCCTTCCCGTATCAGGTCTCCCCGACGAAGGTGCAGGAGCAGATCGCCGAGCAGATGCGCGCCAAGAAGCTGCCGATGGTCGATGCGCTCAACGACGAGTCCGACCACGAGAATCCGACGCGCGTTGTCATCGTGCCGCGCTCCAACCGCGTCGATCTCACCGAGCTCATGAACCACCTGTTCGCGACCACGGACCTCGAGCGCAGCTACCGCGTCAATCTCAACATCATCGCCCTCGACGGGCGGCCGCGGGTCATGAACCTGCGCGAGGTGCTCGGCGAGTGGCTCGAGTTCCGCACGCGCACCGTGACACGGCGCCTGGAGCACCGCCTGTCCAAGGTGACCAGGCGGCTGCACATCCTCGATGGCCTGCTGGTGGCCTTCCTCAACCTCGATGAGGTGATCCGCATCATCCGCCGCGAGGACGAGCCGAAGCCGGTGCTGATGAAGCGCTTCCAGCTCTCCGAGGAGCAGACCGAGGAGATCCTCAACACGCGCCTGCGCCACCTCGCCAAGCTCGAGGAGATGAAGATCCGCGAAGAGCAGAAGGCGCTCGCGGCCGAGCGGGCGGAGATCGAGGCCCTGCTCAAGAGCAAAGCGAAGCTGAAGAAGCTCATTGCCGCGGAGACCCGCCAGGATGCGGACAAGTACGGCGACGAGCGCCGCACCAAGATCATCGAGCGCGAGGCGGCACAGGCGATCGATGAGGCAAGCCTCATCCCGAACGAGCCGGTGACGGTCGTGCTCTCAAGGGGGGGCTTCGTGCGCTCGGCCAAGGGCCACGAGGTCGAGCCCGGGGCGCTCTCGTACAAGGGGGGCGACGCCTTCCAGGCACTCGCCCGTGGACGCAGCCTGCAGCCGGCGGTGTTCATCGACAGCACCGGGCGCACCTACACGCTGCCGGCGCACTCGCTGCCTTCCGCGCGCGGACACGGCGAGCCACTGTCCGGGCGGCTCGATCCGCCCGATGGCGCCAAGTTCGCCGGCGTCATGATCGGGGACCCCGAGGACCTGTGGCTGCTCGCAAGCGATGCCGGCTACGGCTTCACCGCGCGCCTGAAGGAGCTGATCACCGACCGCCGCGCCGGCAAGACCGTGCTCAGCGTGCCACCGAACGCGCACGTGCTCGCCCCCGCCCCGGTGCCCGCACCCGATGCCCTGGTGGCGGTCGTCAGCAGCGAGGGCAAGCTCCTCGCCTTCCCGGTCGCGGATGTGCCGGAGATGCCGCGCGGCAAGGGCAACAAGCTCTACGACATCCCCGGCAAGAAGGCGAGTGCGCGCACCGAGCTCATGACCGCGGTGGCCGTCGTGCCGGTGAAGGCGAGCCTCGTCCTGTACGCGGGCGAGCAGCAGAAGGTGCTCGAGTGGCGCGAGCTGCAGGACTACGTCGGCGAGCGTGCCCAGCGCGGCGCGGTGCTCAAGCGCGGTTGGCCCCGCAAGATCGATCGCATGGAAGCGAAGCTCCCGCCGAGCTCCTGACCCCGTTCCCCGGAGCCTCTTCGGGGCCTGTCCCGTCGGTCGCCTATCATTTGCGAATAAGAATGATTCGCATTAACATTAGTAATCACAAGCTTAACGGCACTCGGGGCGAGTCATGTTCAGGCGGGGCCACAGCGTGGCAATGGGGGCTTTTTGCGCCCTGACGCTCGGCGCCTGTGGCGGCAGCGGGACCGGCAGCGCACCGGCGCCCGCGACGGCGCTCTCGGCGAAGGCGCAGGCGGGGGAGGCGCTGTTCTTCGATGTGAGCCTCTCGGCCTCCGCAGCACAGTCCTGCGGGACCTGCCACGTGCCCGCGCGCGCCTTCGCCGCCGAGCCCTCGACCGACCGGGGACTGCCGGTGCCCCTGGGCGGCAAGGACCTGGACCTGCCGGGATTTCGCAATGCGCCCTCGCTCGTCTACGCGGCCCTGACGCCGAAATTCTTCTTCGACAACGGCACGCCCACGGGGGGCTTCTTCCGCGACGGCCGTGCCTCATCGCTCGAGGTGCAGGCGCAGCAGCCCTTCGTCGGTGAATTCGAGATGGCGAACGCGGATGCCGCGCAAGTGCGCTCGCGGCTGCTTGCTTCGGCTCCCACGCTGCAACTTTTCCGGGCCGCCTTCGGGGACGCCCCGCTCGCTGATCCGGATGCGACGCTCGCGGCGATGGGGGAGGCGATCGCGGCCTTCGAGAAGGAGGCGCCGCAGTTCGCCCCCTTCAGCAGCAAGTACGACGCCTGGCTCGCCGGCAAGGCCGCGCTGAGTGAGTCGGAGCTGAACGGCCTCGCGCTGTTCAACAATCCCGGCAAGGGTAACTGCACGGCGTGCCATCCGAGCCAGCGCCAGAAATACAGCGAGCATGCGCTGTTCACGGATTTCACCTACGACAACCTCGGCGTACCACGCAACTGGAACATCGCGGCCAATCTGCCCCACCCCGTCAGTCCGGTGAGCGGCGCGGCGCTCCACTACATGCCCGCGCAGACGAACCTGCCACCGGATGCGCAGTACCGCTACTACGACCTCGGCCTGTGCGGACCCTTCGGGCCTGCCGCGAACGATCCGAACCCGCGCGACGTCCTCAGCGCGCGCACGAGCCTGTGCGGGCTGTTCAAGGTGCCGACGCTGCGCAACGTGGCGCTCACCGCGCCGTACTTCCACAACGGCGCCCTCGCCACGCTGCACGAGGTGCTGCAGTTCTACGTCACGCGTGACATCAACAACAACACCGGTAACAACCCGACCCCGGTGCCTGCGGGTCCCGGCGGCAATCCCTACTTTGCCGCCGGCACGCCCTACCTGAACGCCTCCGGCGCTCCCGACCTCGATCAGTACAACGACCTGCCCGTCGCCTTCGATGGCAACGTGAACGTCGGGGAGATTCCGTACACGCCGCCGCGCTTCGCCGGCGGGCAGGCCCCGACCCTGAGCGCATCCGAGATCGACGAGGTGGTCGCGTTCCTGTGCACGCTCACCGACGGGTACGACCCGAACGACCCGTCCGCCTATCCCGCACCGGCCCAGTGTCTGCCGGGTGCTCCCTAGAAACACGGAAATGAAGTGCTCTATGAAAGCAACACCGAGACTGATCGCACCCTGCGGCGCACTCATGCTGATGCTGCTGGCGAGCGCGGTGGCGCGCGCCGATGAGGCCGACGCCGCACGACTGGATGCGCTGCAGAAGCAGCTGCAGCAGGTGCAGGCCGCCCTGCAGCAGCTCGCCGAGGAAAACCGCGCGCTGCGCGCGCACGAGCGCGAGGTCGACCGCAGGCTCGCCGCGCTGGGGGCACCCGCGGGTCCTGCGGGCGCCGCGGCCGTAGCGCAGGCTGCGCCGCCCCCGGGCCCGGCACTGCCGAACAGCGCCTTGCCCAATGTGTCGGCGCTGCCGGCTGCGGGGGCGACCCCGGCGACGGCGGGCACGGGCGCGCCGGCCGCCAACGTGCTCAGCGAGCTCGGTTCCGGGCTGCGGCTGTGGGGGTATGGGGAGCTCTACTACACCGACCCGGTGAACGATCGCAGCCAGACGCAGTTCGACCTGGCGCGCGCGGTCTTTGGCATCGGCTACAAGTTCGATGAGCGCACCGAGTTCAACTCCGAGTACGAGGTCGAGCACGCGGTGAGCTCGGCCGATGACGTCGGCGAGTTCGAGGTGGAGCAGTTCTATGTCGACCGGCAGCTGAATGAGGCGCTGAGCGTGCGCGCGGGACTGTTCCTGATGCCCTTTGGCTTCATCAACGAGCATCACGAGCCGACCAACTTCTATGGCATGCAGCGCAATTTCGTCGAGACGCTGATCATCCCGAGCACCTGGCGCGAGGGGGGCTTCAACCTGCACGGTGATACCGCGGCAGGCTTTGGCTGGAACGTGGGCCTCACCACCGGCAACAACCTCGCCGACTGGGACTTCGCACCGGAGTTTCCGCCCTACCAGAGCGCGCTGCAGCTGGAGAACAGCGGCATCGCGCCGCTGCAGGCGACGCACCAGGAGGCCGCCCTCGCCAGCGCCCGCTACCTCTCGCAGTACGTGGCTCTCAGCTACTACGGCATCCCCGGGTTCACGCTCGGTGCGGCCATCAGCAGCGGCGATGCCGAGCCGGTGCCGCCGCCGCCCGGCGCGCCGCACCCGGGGACGCCGCGCGTGACGCTCTGGGAGGGCCATGCGCGCTGGCAGCCCGGACGCTGGGACCTGAGCGCCCTCTATGCGCACGGTGCGATCAGCAACACCTCCAGCGTAAATGCCGCGAACCCCGGCTCGCCGAACCCGATTCCGTCGGCCTTTTACGGCTACTACTTCCAGGGCGCCTACGAGGCGTGGCGCCGCGATGAGTATCGGCTGAACCCGTTCGTGCGCTGGGAGAGCTACAACATGGGGTCGAGCTACCAGGGCACGAGCGGACCGCAGATCCCGGGCGGGGAGGTGCCGCTCGGCACCCCGGGCGAGTACGGGCTGTGGCCGGTGAATCACGACCGGGTGTGGAGCGTGGGGGCGAACCTCTACATCACCCCGCACGTGGTGCTGAAGAGCGACTACCAGTGGTTCGAGGAGAACACCAGCTTCAATCGCTGGGATCTCGGGCTCGGGGTGGCCTTCTAGCGCTCGGCGCGCAGTACCACTTCCTCGGGCTCGTTGATGAAGTAGCCCTGGATGTACTGCACGCCGATCTGCCACAGCACGGCCATGGTGTTGGCGTCCTCGACGCGCTCGGCAATGGTTTCGATCTCGCGGCCGCGGGCCGCGTCGATCAGGCTGCCCACCTTCGACTGCAGCAGTTCGTCGCCGGTC
>DATIXW010000119.1:0-5819 GCA_035518135.1 Steroidobacteraceae bacterium | reverse complement strand
GTGCCGTCCCGGCCCGCAGGCAAGGTCGAGCGCACGGCCCGGCGAGGCCAATTCCGCTACCTCCACCAGCGGCGGATCGGGCCAATCGCCGCGGTCGTTGCCGATGCGAGCCGCGTCCGCGTAGTGCCGATCCCAATCGCGAGGCACATCTCAGCATAGAATGCTCGCACTCAAAAAATAACTTCGCGAAAACCGCAAGATAATCATTGGTAATCGCGGCGATTAGGTGTAAGATCAGACTCACCAGGGAGAATTACACTCGACGAGGACCACAACTATGGCGATGAAGAAGGCCGCAAAGAAGGCAGCGAAACCAGCCAAGAAGGCAGCGAAAAAGGCCGCTAAGAAAGCCGCCAAGCCGGCGGCGAAGAAGGCCGTGAAGAAGGCCGTGAAGAAGGCGGTGAAGAAGAAGGCGGCGCATCCCCGCAGGAAGCCCGCCAAGGTCCGCCGCGCCGCGACGGCGCGCAAGACGGCCACCGGAGGCGCGGCGCGCAAACGCGGCCCGAGGTCCGCGCGCGGAAGTGGCCGCCGCAGGAGCTCGCGGCGCTGAGACTACGGATCCATGGCGCTCGCCGTGAGCGCCCAGCTGATGAGACGTTGCTGCACCCGCTCAGCGATGCCGCGTGGCCTCTGCAGTCCCATGCGCTTGAGCGCCGCCTGGTGCTGCGGCGGCGGTGGCCCGTGGCGCCACGCGCGCACCAGCATCGCCAGCCGCGCGGAGGCGCAGCCGGTGTGCGCCGCGAGGTGCTTCAGGGCGCGTGCCAGGGCGATCTCCTCCGCGGTGAGGTCGGTACCGAAGGGATACTCGCTGAAGAATCCCTGGGCGCGGGCCGCGTGCAGTGCTCCGGCAACCCGCTCGGGGAGGTTGTGCCGGAAGGGCTCCGGGATCGTGTAGTCGGCGCCGATCTTGCCGGCGGCCTTGGCCTGCGCCAGCAGCGATTCCTGGAAGCGCGAGTCCGCGATGTTCAACAGCGCCGCGATGACCTCCGCGCCGGTGGCGGCGCGCAGATCCGCGATGCCGTATTCGGTAATGACGATGTCGCGCAGGTGTCGGGGGATGGTCTCCTGCGCGTAGTTCCAGACGATGTTTGAGGTAGTGCGGCCGTCGCGATTTCTCGTGGCGCGCAGGCACAGGATCGAGCGCGCATCCGGCAGCGCGTGTGCCATGGCGACGAAGTTGTACTGGCCGCCGACGCCGCTCACCACCTGGCCGTCCGCGAGCGTGTCGGAAACGGCAGCGCCGAGTAGCGTCACCATCATGGTCGTGTTGATGCAGCGCGCCGCCCGCCGCTGCAGCACGCGCAGCTCCTGGTCGGGCCCGTACAGCTGGTTAACGTAGCCGACACCGCGCATGCTGAACTGGCTGCGCTCGCTCTCCGGCATCTCGCGCAAGGCGGCGTAGAAGCCGCGCGGGCCGAGAAAGAACCCCGCGTGCAGCACGCGCCCGTTGCGCAGCTCGCGCCCCAGGCATTCCTCGGCAAGCCGCGCGCAACTGCTCGCATCGCCGAGGTCGACGGCAATCCAGTCCCCGCCGCGCGCCCGCAGACGGCCGGCTTTGAATTCGACGTCCTCGCGAAATACCCCGTGGCGCCTGAGCTCGATGAACTGCTCCTCGCTCAGCGTCGGCCCGAGGCCCGCAGCGACCAGGGCGGCGAGTATGCTCTCATCAAAGCGCTCTGGCTGGCCGGCGGCCAGCGCCCGCTCCAGCGCGAGGCAGTCATAGGCGCGGCGGCGCAGCACGCCCGCGCGGTAGAGCTCCAGCAGCTGATCGACGAACATCTCGCTGGAGGCAAACAGGCCGCGCGTGAACGGCGCGCTCCCGCCGCTTGCCTCGATGAGCGGCGCTGCAGCACCCGTGCCCAGCGCGGCGAGCGTGCCTCGCCACGCAGCATTTTGCTGATGCCGCAGGAGCAGCGCGTAGATGAGCGCGTCACCCAGCTCCCCGATGCCCACCTGCAGCGTGCCCCCGTCGCGCACGAGCGCGCTCGCATAGAGCCCAATGGCGTGCTCGGTGCTCGAGAGCGGTGGGTTGGGCGGAGCAAAGAGGTCGTAGTCGTAGCGCGGGTGGTCGACGATGAAGTCGAATTGCTCCGGAGCAAGCTGCGCCTCCCCGCCCATGAAGGGCATCTGCGCGTGCGTCTCGCCGACCAGGACGACGTCACGTTTCGCGCCGCGCAGCTGCGCAATCAGCGGCAGCAGGTCGGCGGTCACGTCCGGATTTGAACCCAGGCTCAGCTGTAGTTCGCCGTTCAGCGTGCGCCGCGCCACCAGGTGCGCGATCACGTTCACCCCTCTTGCGAGCACGTCGCGCGCGACGTAGGTGTAGTTGGCGCTCAGGTAGTGCTGCTGCGCGTGGGCGCTGTGCAGGAACGCGCCCGGCGTCAGGAAGAACTCGATGATGCGTACGTTCGCAGGGACGCGGTTCGCCTGCACGGCGCGGGCATACTCCGGTTCCACGTAGCTGCCAAACACGCGCTCGACCAGCGGCTCGACCAGGCGACGCTCGAGTGCAGCGTGCGCGACCGGCTTCAGCAGCGACAATGCGGTGATGATCGTGAGGTCGAGTTCCGGATCGCGCAGCGCCCGGCGGTAGAATTCGTTGGCCAGCGGGTTCGGTTTGCCGATGCCCAGGGGGAGCGCCAGCACGACGCGCGGACCCACACGGCGCAACACCGCATCGACACACTGGCCGACGTCATCGAGTATTTCAGGCATGCAGCTTGTGGCATGCTCCCCGATGCGCGCGGCGCACGTCAACCGCGTCTGCGAGGTGCGTCATGTCACTCCAAAAGCCGGCACTTGATCCGCAGGACGTCGAACCACGCTCGCGCAGCAGCTACCCCGAGCCATATCGCTCGCGCGTGTTGCCGCGCGAAGTGCGTGCCCTGGGCGACGCCCTGGGGCTCAGCCGCATCGGCGTCAACCTCGTGCGCGTGCTGCCGGGCAAGCAGTCCTCGATGCGCCACTGGCACACGCACGAGGACGAGTTTGTCTACGTGCTCGAGGGCGAGCTCATGCTGCGCACGCACTCGGGCGAGCAGTGCCTGACGACGGGCATGTGTGCCGGCTTTCCTGCCGGCAGCACCGACGGTCACCACCTCATTAACCGCAGCGCGCAGCCGGCGAGCTACCTCGTAATCAGCAACCGCGATCCCGAGGACAGCGCTCATTACGCGGACCCCGAGGTCGATCTCATGTGGAGTCCGCCGCACGCGCGCGGGCGCATGACGCGTCGCGACGGCACGCCCTGCTGAGAGCCTCCTGATCAGTGGCCCGTGCTCGTCAGCCGCAGCGCGAACGAGACGCCGACGTCGTTCCCCACCTGGTCGGTGGCCTTCCAGTCACCCTGGCCGACGCCGTAGTCGAGGCGCCGGATCGTGGTCTTGCCCGACATGTAACCGGCACTGACACCCGCCTCGGTGGCCGTGCGCAAGGTAAAGGGCACGCGTACTTCGCGGCTGATGTCGCGGATGGTGAGCTTGCCGACCGCTTCGTAGCCACTCGGGGTCTTCTGGATCTGCGCGGCGCTGAAGTGCGCCTGCGGGAATTTCTTCACCGCGAACAGGTCATTGTCCCGCAGGGTGTCATCGCGTTCCTGGTCACCGGTATCGAGCGAGTTCATCTGGATCGTGACCTCCAGATGACTGGCGGGGAGGTTCTCGGGTGCGAAGTCGAGGAACACCTGGAAGCGCGCAAAGCGGCCCTTGTTCTGCGCACCGGCCTGCGTGAAGTTGAATTCGAGCGTGCTCTTCGCCGGGTCGAGCACGTAGTGGGGGGGCGAGGAGGCGTCGGCGGCCTGCAGGCGCGCCGCGGCTCCCAGCAATGCCAGCAGCGCCGCCGGCAGCGCCATCCGCGACGGGTGTCTCATGGCTCGATCCTTAAGCTTTGTTGGAGGAGAAAGGCAGCATGCGCCGCAGCACGTCGTCCTTGAGCACGAAGTGGTGCTTGAGGGCGGCTAGCAGGTGCACCGTCGCGACGATGCCGAGCGTCCAGGCGAGGATCCCGTGGGTGGTCAGGAGCGCCCCGTACAAACCCTTGTTCTTGGGGACGAGATCCGGAAGCTGCCAGAACCCAAACCAGCTGACCGGGAACCCACGGGCCGAGGACATGAGCCATCCGGAGAGCGGAACGGCGAACAGCAGCACGTACAACAGCAGGTGCGTGAGCCGGGCAAGCACGCGCTCGTAGGGCTTGAGCGTATCGGGCAAAAAGGGTGTGGGATTGTTCCAGCGCCACACGAGACGCACGAGCGCCAGCATCAGGATGGTGATGCCGATGGACTTATGCCGTGAGAGCAGCGTGAGCTTCTTGGCTCCGGCCGGCAGCTCATCAAAGAGGGTCGCGAGGGTGAACTGTGCGACGATGAACAGCACGATGAGCCAGTGCAGCAGCTGGGCAATGACGCCCCAGCGGCGCGTGGTGTTTCGCAGGGTCATGAGTGCAAGCTTATGCGGCTGAACGCAAGTTGCCTACTGCAGCGGCTGTCGTTCCTGGCATGTGCGGCGCTGCTGGCGGCCTGTCCGGCGCCCCCGCGCCTCGTCGGCCCGCCCGCCCCGGCGCCGGCCGCGGGGCTCGCGCCGCACCTCGGCACGCCGTACACGGTCGTGGCGGCGGAGTCGCTGCTGATGATCCGCGTCTACAAGGGCGGCGCCCTCGCCGCCGCCGGGCACAACCATGTCATCGCCTCGCACCAGCTGAGCGGCATCTTCTATGTGACGGCGACGCCGCCGGAGAGCAGCTTCGAGGTGCATGTGCCGCTCGAGAGTCTGAGCGTGGATGAAGCGGAACTGCGCGCGCAGGCCGGTCCTGACTTTCCACCCGAGGTGCCGGAGACGGCGCGCGAGGGTACCCGGCGCAACATGCTCGGACCTGCGCTTTTGGATGCGCAGAACGACCCCGAGATCGTGCTGAGCGCCGTGCGGCTCGCGCCGGCGCAGTTGCCCCAGGGCGCCGCGGTGCAGGCGCGGGTGCAGGCGCTGGTGCGCGGCTCGGCGCACGAGTTCGACGTGTTGGTGCGCTATGAGCGCTCCGGCGAGCGACTGGTCGCCAGCGGTGACACGGTGCTCAAGCAAAGCGAGCTGGGGCTCAAACCCTTCAGCGCCATGCTGGGGGCGCTGCAGGTGCAGGATGAGATGCGTATCAGCTTTCGCATCCTGGCGCGCGCGGGGATTCCCCCCGGGAATGGCTCGAAAGAGCCGGCGGCAGGGAAGTGATGACGCAGGAGTCGGAAAATGTTGCGCGGGAAACGAAGGAGCAGCAGGCGCCAACCGGCCCGTGCGCAACCGCGGCGGACCGATGCGCCTCGCGCCGAACGCCAACCCGTGGTGGCCGGCTGACGATACCCAGGTAGCGCGCGCGCCGGCGGCGGCAGGGCGCACTGCATCCGGGCTGAGCCGGTATCGCGTCCCGCCCCGGCCCAACCCTCAAACGCCCCTGTAGAGGCAGCGATGGCCCCCCATCACCCGCACCCGCGGGATTTTCGGCCGGAAGCGCCCAAAGCGACTGCGCAGGAATGCCCGGAGTGTTGTTTTGGGGTACCCGAATTCACCGAACCGCACTCCTGTCCTGTGAGCCGACGGCGAGGAAGTTCCATCCTGCGTGTTTCTCCACAGTTTGAGTATTCGAATCTCCATGATCCGTAACTACCCAACACGGGCACCGAGGGTTTATGCGAACAGGTCAACTGATGCTGGCCACTCTGATGATCATGGCGGCCGGCTGTGCTTCCACCGTTCAGAAATCAGGCGAAAGCGGCGCGGTCGTGGTCGTCGGCGCCGGAGCGGGCAAATCCATCGTTCTCAACATGACCGGCAGCACGG
>DATIXW010000118.1:0-5281 GCA_035518135.1 Steroidobacteraceae bacterium | reverse complement strand
TTTCCTTCTTGTGATCAAACCGGGCGGTCTTCCAGCCCTGCGTGGTGTGGCACTCCCCGCAGCGCGGGCCGCGCTCGCCGTGATGCACGTCATCGGGCTCATGGCAGGCGCCGCATTCCTTGGGGGTGTCGCGATAGCGGTTGCCGAAATGACAGGCCGCGCACTGGATCTCGGCATGCTTGTCGTGCAGCGCGAAGCCGGTCTTGCCGTGATCGTAGGCGATGTGGCGCCAGGTCACCGTATCGTGGCAGGAGCCGCACTCGCGTCCGAGCTTGCCTTCGTGAGGCTCCTCCTTCTTGTGGCAGGCGAGGCAGTCCGTGGGTGCCTCGCGGAACTGTTTCCGGGCCACGTGGCAGCTCTCGCACGGCACGTTGGCGTGCACGCCCTTGAGCGGGTACTCGGTCTGGGCGTGGTTGAATTGCTCGCGACTGAGTTTCACGATGTCCGCGTCGCGTCCCAGGTGTTCGGAGTGACACGCACGGCACTGGGAATCCGTGATGCCCGGCAGGTGGCCGTGAAAGCCGCGCTGCTGGCGCAGGTCAGCGGCGACTTCCTTGTGGCAGTCCAGGCACAGCTGCGTCTGGCGGTTGCGGTCGCTGCGGTCATGGCACAGCGAGCACTGTTCCTCGTACTTCGCATGCGCAGAGGTGAGCTTGCCGGGCATGAGCAGTGTTTCCGGATTGACGGCCTCAGCAGGGCGTGCCGCCAGCACGCCTAGCAGTACTCCCACGAAGAACGTTGCGCGCCATCGTGCCCCCGGCATGTCGGTGTATGCGGCTGTGTGGTTAGTAGACGTGCACGGCGATCACGTGCACCACGGCTGCGATGATCATCATGAAGATCAGAGGTACGTGCAGCGTGTGCCACAGCGAAAACAGTCGCTCATAACTTTCGAATGCGGCGACACGGCGGGTCGCGGCGAGGCGGCGTTCGATGTAGCTGTGCGCCGTGAGGCGCAGCCGCTTGCGCTGCGAGGCGATCACCGCGGAGGTGCGGGCGCTTGCGCGCAGCGCGCGGCGCACGTAAGCCAGCAATCGCCAGCGCAGGTGCACGCTGAGGATGGCCACCGTCAGCGGCTTGAGTACCCCCAGCAGCGAGAGACGCGAGCCGGCGCGCAGCAGCCGTTGCTCGGCCGCGTCCAGGCGTGCGGCCAGCTCCGGCAGGAAGCTGATGCCGGCCTGGGCGTGCAGGCTTTCGGCACTCTCGCGCAGCTCACCGAGCTCGAGCTTGCGTCCGTAAAGCCCATGGTGGATGTGGGCGTAGATATAGCGGCCGATGAGGCCGCTGCCGGCGACGGTGAGCATGCAGAACAACGCCACGTTGCTGTTGGTGGCGCCGGTGGAGAAATTCGAGTGATACAGGATGCAGAGCGGGCCGAGCACCCCCAGTACCATGTGAAAGCGGAACCAGCCGGGCGTTGAGCCGAGGAAACTCAGCCACGGCCAGCGCTTGCGCAGCGAATACACGAGCAACAGCAGCATGAGGCTGCCGCCGACGATGCCGAGCGCATAGCCGACGCCGCGGTTGGGGCTGATGTAGCGCTCGGTCGGAAAGCGCCAGCCGAAATAAAGCAGCGCACACACGAGCACGAAGAGCACCTTGTCCGCGCTCAGGCGGGGTTTCTTCGGCTCCGCTGCCGCCTGCGGGGCGCGCACGTTCGCGGCCTTCCCGGCCGTGGCAGCCCCAGGCACGCGCGGTGCGTGCCTGGGCGGGGATTCGGCGTGCTGCGGAGTCTGCGGGCGCACGGGCTGCGATTCGGGGCGTTGCGGTGGCGGTGCGTGCGGGGCCGACGCCGCGGTGCTGCCCGGGGACGGGGGCGTGGCAGGTCGAGCCCGCTTCGCACCCAACTCGGCCGGGTCGATGCGCCGGACCTGCAGGACCTCCTCGGGGGGCTCGCTCGGATGGGGTTGGGCGTTCACCGGCAGCCGCTTTCAGCCGATTTCCCGGTTGATGACGAGGGCAAGCGGCTTGCCCTCGCGCGGGCTCAGCACCGCGCTGGTCGTGAAGAGGTCACCGCTTTTGGGGGTGGCCTGCCCGCTGCGCGAGACGCGCGCCTCGACGATGACCTTGTCGAACTGCGACAGGCGCCGCGAGGGGATCATGGCCATGGAGTCATCGAGCGTGAAGCGCACCGGCCAGCCACTCACCGCAGCCCGCAGGACCGCAAGCGGGGGGCCCGGTGAGTCGGCCGCCTTGGCATAGATGAACAGCGTCGCCCCGGGCGCCACGCGCGCTGCGAGTGCGCTGTCGATGGACACCGTGCCACTGAGGCTTGCCGCTCGCGCTGGTACGGCCGCCGCGGGCGCGCTGGCCGGCCGGCCCGCGAGCTGCGTGTCTTCGGCGATGTTGCCCTCGATGATGCGCAGGTCCGGGGAGTCCGGCGGCAGCGCGGTGCGCAGTTTCTTCCACCACTCGAGCGCGGCGCCGAAGCGCTGCTGCTCGTGCGCCTGACTCGCCTTCAGCCACAACGCCTTGGTATTGACGGGGTCCGCGGCCAGTGCCTCGTCAATGGCGTCACCGGCTGCGCCCGTGAGCGAGCCACCGTTGAGCGATGCGAGCACGTCGGCATAGTCGGCCCAGGTCTGGGCGCTCATGGCATGCAGGGCGATCAGTTGCTCAAGCGCATCGCGGGCGCCGGCGTTATCGCGGGCCGCCCGCCGTGCATCGGCGAGCGCGGCCCACGCTGCCGCGTCGCGCGGGTCCTGGCGCACGCGTGCCTGCAGATCGGCGGGCGATGCGGCGGCGGCCGCGGTAGTCGCGGCCGGGACTCGAGGCTCGACCTCGTCCGCCGCCGCGAGCAGCGCTGCGGGGCTCATCTGCGTGAGGGCAGCACTCGGGGTGAGCCCGTGCGCCCGCGCGCGCTGGGCATCCTCGCTGCGTCCCTCAAACTCATACGCCTGCGCGAGGAGCGTCCAGTCGGCATCCGATCCGCCGCCACGGGCGAGCCGCGCCTCAAGCGCGGCGACTGCCGCATCCATCGATTTCGCGGTGCTGCCCTGCGTGCCATTGACCACCGCTGCATCGACGCCCGCATGTCCGGGCACCGAGCGCGAGCCAACGGTTGCGTACAACAGCAACGCCGCGGCGATGAACACCGCGACAAATCCGGCGCCCAGCAGCAGCCGGCGGCGCGCGCCAGCTGCGGTGCCCGTGCGCCGCCAGGCCCACACCGCCGCGAGTGCTGCGCTGCCTCCGACGGCTGCGCCGGCTAGAAACCCCCAAAAAACTGACACGGCACTCCCCAATACAACTCGTACGCGTGTTGGAAACGCGCGTTTTCGCAGTCCAACATACAGGGGAGAAACCAACACGTAACCGTGTCTCATCGTCCCGACAAATTGCCCGGTTTCCTGTCGCTGAATCCCGACGAGTTTCCAGCAGAATTAGCGGGTTACGACCCCGGCAGACTGCTGCTAATGTGAAGTGCCACGCGTGGGCCGGCGGCTGCGCAAACACGCCCCCTGCGGCTGTGACACACCTCACGGAGCAGCGCGCAATTTCGCGTGTTCAATGGCGATGCAGTCACTGAATGACAGTGTTCTCGGGAAGGCTATCGGGTCGATGGATGCGCTGAGCTACCTCGTGTACGGGCTGCCGGGAGCGGCGTTGCTGATCTGGCAGTTCCGGCGGCGGCGCCGCCTGGAGCACCAGAGCCGCACGGCGCTCGAGCGCACGGGCGCCGCTGAGCCGGCCTCGCTCCACCCGGTGATCGATCCGGCCCGCTGCATCGGCTGTGGCTCCTGCGTGAAGGCGTGCCCGGAGCAGGAACACCACAACGTGCTCGGCATCCTCGATGGCCGCGCTCACCTGGTGAGTCCCGGGGATTGCATCGGCCACGGCGCCTGTCGTCAGGTGTGCCCGGTCGGTGCGATCACGCTGGTGTTCGGCAGCGAGCGGCGCGGCGTCGACATTCCGCTGATCACGCCGAGCTTCGAATCGACCGTGCCCGGTATGTTCATCGCCGGCGAGCTCGGCGGCATGGGACTGATCCGCAACGCGCTCGAACAGGGCCGTCAGGCGGTCGAAGCGATCGCCCAGCGCGGCGCGGCCCGCGGGGAGCGACTCGACCTCGTGATCGTCGGTGCGGGACCTGCGGGGTTTGCCGGTGCGCTCACCGCAAAATCGAAGAACCTGCGCTGCGTGACGCTCGAGCAGGAATCGCTCGGCGGAGCCGTATTCCAGTACCCGCGCGGCAAACTGGTGATGACCGCGCCGGCGACGCTGCCGCTGCTCGGCAAGGTGAATTTCCGCCAGACCAGCAAGGAAGCGCTGCTCGAGTTCTGGCAGGAAGCCGAGCGCAAGACCGGCGTGAAGATCAACTACCGCGAGCGCGTGGAGGACATCGTACGCGAGGCGGACGGCTTCCTCGTCAAGACCAATCGCGGCAGCTATGCCACGCGCAGTGTGCTTTTGGCGATCGGCAGGCGCGGCACCCCCCGCAAGCTCGGCGTGCCGGGCGAGGAGCTGCCGAAGGTGGTCTATCGCCTCATCGATCCGGAGCAGTACGCCGGCCAGGAGGTGCTCGTGGTTGGCGGCGGTGACAGCGCGCTGGAGGCGGCCGCGAGCATCGCGGAATCCGGCGGCACGGTCGTGCTGTCGTACCGCGGAGCCGAGTTCGATCGTGCCAAGGCCGGCAACCGCGACCGCGTGCGGTGTGTCGCGGAGGCAGGCCAGCTGCGTGTCCTCATGAGCTCGAACGTCAAGCAGATCGACCGCGAAGCGGTGGCGCTTGAGCGCAAGGGCGAGCTGATCGAGGTGCGCAACGACGCCGTGATCGTCAGCGCCGGGGGCGTGCTGCCGTCGGACTTCCTGCGCCGCATCGGCATCAGTGTCGAAACCAAGTATGGCGTCGCGTAAGGCCCACTGGTGCGCGCTGGCCCTGCTGTGCGTGAGCGGCGCGGCGCACGCCGCAGCCAGCGCCGTGGATCCGCTGGAGCCGGTGAAGAGCGCGATCCGCCTGAAAGATTTCTCCGCCGCGGCCGCGACCCTGCAGCAGCTCGCGGCCGGGGGCAACCCCGAGGCGCAGTATCTTCTGGGAGTCTTTTGCCTGAACGGCGTGAACGGCCCGCGTGATCCGCAGGCGGCGCGCGGCTGGTTCGAGAAGGCTGCCGGCCAGGGGCATGCGCGCGCCGCATTTAGCCTCGCGGCGCTGCTTGCTGAGAGCAATCCGCCCGATCCGGAGGGCGCGCAGCAGTGGCTGAAGCGCGCCCGAGAGCTGGGGTTCACGACGCCGCAGGCGCCGGTCCCCGGCGGCGCGGCCGGCCTGCCCTCGAGCCTCGTG
>DATIXW010000117.1:0-3093 GCA_035518135.1 Steroidobacteraceae bacterium | reverse complement strand
GGGTCGGGAAGCGGCGGCTGCCAAAGCGGTGGGCGAGTGAATTGATGGTTACGGTGACGTGAAACAGCACGACCGTGCAGACGAAGAACCCCCACACCAGCAGCTGTGCGCCGCTCGTACCCAACCCGGGTGCACGGTGCGCGAGTAGTGCTCCGAGGGCGTATAAAAGTGTGGCGAGCACGACCGGCACGACGATGTCGTAGCGATCGAGCCAGCGCAGCTCCGGATAACGGGCGAAGTCCGGAATGCGCTGCCAGTCGGTGCGAAAGCCATGTGCCGTAAGGAACCAGCCCATGTGGCTCCAGAGCAGGCCCTTCAGACGCGGTGAATGCGGATCACCTTCCGTGTCGGCGTGCAGGTGATGACGGCGGTGGTGTGCGGCCCACCACAGCGGGCCACGCTGCACGCATGAGGCGCCGACGCAGGCAAAAGCGAACTGCAGGGCGCGCGAGGTGCGGAAGGTGCGGTGCGCGAAGTAGCGATGGTAAAAACCGGTGATCGCAAACATGCGCACCGCATATAGCGCAGCGGCCGTCGCCAGGGCGGTGCGTGACACGCCCACCCAGAAAATCCCGAGGCAGGCCAGGTGCATGCCGATGAACGGCGCGGCGCGCAGCCAATCGATGTGCTCTGGTGCAGCTTCGTCGGCGGCCGCGATGGCGGTGTCGAACCAACGCAGCAGCGAGACATGGGCGCGTCCCAAAAAGCTCCCCGACGCTGTGGCAGCGCGGTTCTCAGCCGGCATGCGTACCTCCTCAGATTACTTTCCTTGAGGCAGGTACGCGTGGGCGTGGCATTAGGATGCATCGCCGCAAAGAAAAAGACGGACGTCAGGTCTGGATGGCGCCCTTGGCCACCACCGGGCCGCTCGGCCTCGCATGCGGAATGCCGCTGGCGGGCTCGAGCGTGATGGCCAGTACCGAGCCGGGCCCCAGCGCCATGCGCGCATCGGGCGGTACCGCGACCGTGTGCGACTTGTTGATGGACACTTGCCCGAGGGAGCGTGGCGACTGGCCGGGCGCAATGATCCACAGCTCCGGCACCCGTCCCTGGGCATCAGGCGCACTCGGCACCGGCACCATCAGGACCGTGCCGCGGCTGCGATCGACGGAGGCGAGCCACCCCGGAGTGCCATCGTCGTGCGCCAGCGTCGTGACGGGTTTGGCCGCGGCAGCCTCCCCGCCGGCGGCCTGTACCACGGGAGGCGACGGCCGCGGGGGTGCCGGGGGGCGCGTGAGCCACAAGGCGAGGGCGGCAAAAGCTGCAACCCCTGCCGCGGCGCGCCACAGTACCAGGCTGTGCCACCAGCCCGGCGCGCTTGGGGGCTCGGTTCGCCAGCCGAGCCGCTGGCGGATCTGCGCCCATACAAGCGGCGGGGGGGCGGCGGGTTCGAATTCGGCGAGCCACGGCGCCAGGCGCCGTTCCCAGCGCACGGCGCGCGCTGCGAACTGCGGGTCAGATTCGAGACGTGCTTGCGCCGCGCGTCGTTCTGCCGTGCCGAGCACGCCCAGGACCAGCTCGGCGGCAAGCAGTTCATCATCGGGGGGCTCCGTGGCACTCGCGCCACGATCCTCCGGAGGCAGGCTCGGCGTGCTCATGGCTCAAGGCAGGCGCGCAGCTGCAGGAGTCCGCGTCGGATCCAGCTCTTGATCGAGCCGAGCGGCGCCTGCACGCGCGTGGCGAGTTCCTCGTAGGTGAAGCCGCCAAAAAAGGCTTCACGGATCAATGAACGCCGCCGCGGCTCGAGTTCCTCGAGACAACGCGCGAGCCGAGCGCCTTCGGTCAGCATCTCAACCTGCTGGGCGGGCGAAGTTCCCGGGTCGGCTACCTCGGCGGCCAATTCCAGGGGGCCGAATGCGGTACGCAGCGGCAGCGTCCGCAGGCGGTCGATGCACTTGTTGCGTGCCAGGGTGCCGAGCCAGCTCATGGCGCCGGCTTTTCCCGCGTCGAACTGTGCGGCCTTGTGCCAGACCGTGGTAAACACTTCCTGCAGGACTTCCTCGGCCTCCGCGCGCTGGTTCATGACACGCAGGCAGATACCGAACAGCTTATCCGCGGTGCTACGGTAAAGCGTCTCGAACGCGGCTCGGTTGCCGAGTGCAACCTGGGCCATCAGCGCTTCCAGTGAGGCAGCGGCTGCGTTGTGGCCAGAGACATCAGACATTGAAACTCCGCCGGTTGAGAGCTCGAGCCGCGCCTGAGCGCAGTGCGCCGCCAGGGGGCGCGCTCGTTGAGGGGTGCAGCTTATGCCATGCAGCCATGGGGTGGGGCAAGGCGCAAGAGCTTCAGGAAGGTAACCGCTGTGGGACGCGGCGCAGCCGGCCCACCTCATAGCCCTGACGCTGCAAGAACTCCAGCAGGCGTGCGTAGTCATCCGCTGCAATCGTCGGCGCGCGCGCCATGATCCACACGAAGTCGCGCTTTTCCCGGCCGATGACGGTGACGGTGTAGTCAGCGTCCAGGTACATCACCCGGTAGTCCGCCTTGAAGGGCCAGATGAACTGCATGCCCCAGATGGCCCCGTGGCTTCCCGCAACCGGGAATCCCGTCGGGCGGTAGCGTTTCAGGGGGCCGTCGAAGGCTCCCTCGTGGAAGGAAAACTCGGTCAGCACCCGTCCGTCGGGGGCCAAGCGGTACGACTCGATAGCGCCCCACGCGTTGCGCTCGATGCGTGTCGGAATGCAGGCGATCACGTACCAGGGCCCCATGAAGCGCGGCAGATCGACCTGACTCACGACCGTCAGTGGTGCCGCCGAGGCGCACAACGTTGCAAGCACCGCCAGCAGCGCCATGGCGCGGCGGGCGTGCGGGGGCGAGGATCGGCTGTTCACTTAAGCCTGTACGGCCGGATCCTTGTAACGGATGCACTGACCCGGCGGGAATACTGGCAAGGCCGTATCCGAGCCGCTTGCGCACTCAGACCGCGGCGAAGGCGCGTGCTTCCGGGGTCCAGGGCGGGGCGCGCTCGAGCGCGCCCAGGACTTCTTCGGGCGTATCCACGAGCTGCCACATCCCGAGATGGCGCGGGTCCATGAAGTGCTCGTCGATGGCGTGCTGCAGCAGCTGCACGAGCGGTGTGAAGAAGCCGCGCGT
>DATIXW010000116.1:0-41657 GCA_035518135.1 Steroidobacteraceae bacterium | reverse complement strand
TCGATGTAGCCCGGGTGATCGTGGTAGCCGGCGACGAACTGCACATCCGGCAGCCGGCGCCACCGGTGCAGCACCGCGCTCACTGCATCGAAGGCGGCGCCGGTGGTGGCGGCGCAGTACTGCGGAAACAGCGGCAGCGCCAGGATGCGCTGTGCACCGCCATCGCGCAGCCGCGTGAGCGCCGCCTGCAGCTGCGGGGCGCTGTAGAGCATGCCGACCTCCACCGACAGCGGCGCGAGCACGCGCTGGGCGAGCACGCTGCGCAGCTCCGCCCCGAGCCGCTCGGACAGATCCCGCAGCGGCGAACCCGAGCTCGTCCAGATCTGACGGTACTTGTGGGCGATGCGCCGCGGACGAAATGGCAGCACCACGCCATACAGCAGCGGCAGCCACAGTGCGCGCGGCAGCTCAACCACGCGCGGGTCGGCGAGGAAGCGGGCGAGAAACCTGCGCACCGCCGCCGGCTCGGGAGCTTCCGGCGTACCGGAGTTGATGAGGAGGATGCCGATGCGTTCGGCGTCTGCGCGCGGTGCTGAGGAGGTGACTGGGGTCACGTAATCACCCCACCCGAAGGGGCGGCCATCGCGGCTGCGCTCCGGGTCTTAGCCGATGCCGACACAGACGTACTTCAGCTCGGTGTAGTCGAGGATGCCGTACTTGGAGCCTTCCCGCCCGGTGCCCGACTCCTTCATCCCGCCAAAGGGCGCCACCTCGGTGGAGATAAGCCCGGTGTTGAGGCCGACGATGCCGTACTCCAGCGCCTCCGCAACGCGCCACGAGCGCGCGAGGTCGCGCGTGTAGAAGTAGGCAGCAAGTCCGAACTCGGTGTCGTTGGCCATGCGGATGGCGTCCGCCTCGCTCTCGAAGCGAAACAGCGGCGCGATCGGGCCGAAGGTCTCCTCGCGGGCCACCATCATCCTGGGGGTGACGCCGGTGAGCACCGTCGGCTCGAAAAAGGTGCCCCCCAGGGCGTGCCGCCGGCCGCCCTGCACCACGCGGGCACCCTTGGCGAGGGCGTCCTGCAGATGCTCTTCGACCTTGGCGAGTGCCTTCTCATCGATCAGCGGTCCTTGGTCGGTCGCGCCCTTGAGCCCATCGCCGACACGCAGCTGCGCGACCGCAGCGACCAGCTTCCTCGTGAACTCCTCGTACACCGGTGCCTGCACCAGCAGGCGGTTGGCGCACACGCAGGTCTGCCCGGTGTTGCGGTACTTGCTGGCGATGGCTCCGGCGACCGCGGCATCGAGGTCCGCATCGGCGAACACGATGAACGGCGCGTTACCACCGAGTTCCAGGGAAATCTTCTTCATGGTCCCGGCGCACTGTGCCATCAGCTGCTTGCCGATCTCGGTCGAGCCGGTGAAGGTCACCTTGCGTACGATCGGGTTGGAGGTCATCTCCCCGCCGATCGCCCGCGCCTCCCCGGTGAGCACGTTGAGCACCCCGGGCGGAAGCCCGGCGCGCTCCGCCAGCGCCGCGGCTGCGAGGGCCGAGTAGGGCGTCTGGCCGGCGGGCTTGCAGATGAAGGTGCAGCCGGCGGCGAGCGCAGGTCCGGCCTTGCGCGTGATCATCGCGAGCGGGAAGTTCCACGGGGTGATCGCGGCCACCACGCCCACCGGCTGGCGCAGCACCAGGATGCGCTTATCCGGCTGATGCCCGGGGATGAGGTCACCGTAAAGGCGCTTGCCCTCCTCGGCGAACCACTCGATGAAGGAAGCCGCATAGGCGATCTCGCCCTTGGCCTCCGCCAGGGGCTTGCCCTGCTCGGCCGTCATGAGCGTCGCGAGGTCGTCCTGGTTTGCCATGAGCAGCTCGTACCAGCGACGCAGGATCGCCGCGCGCTCCTTGGCCGTGCGTGCGGCCCACGCCGGGAACGCCGCCTGCGCCGCCTCGATGGCGCGGCGCGTCTCGGCGGCGCCCATCGCCGGCACCGTGCCCAGCACTTCGCGCGTCGCCGGGTTGGTCACCGCATGCGTCGCGCCGTCGCCGGCGTTCAGCCACTCCCCGCCGATGAAGGCGCGGGTGCGCAGCAGCTCTGGATCACGCAGTTTCATGGAAGTCGATCCTCACGTCTTACTCGTTGTCGGCGCGGTTGCCTGCGATGTAGCGCTCGAGAAACCCGAGCGTGCGCGTGCGCGCCAAAGCGGCCGCCTGCGGCTCGTAGCTGTCGCGCTGATCGCAGCTGAAGCCGTGACCGGCGCCTTCGTAGACATACACCATCTGCGGGTCCCTCGCAGCCGCCTGCGTCTGCTGCACATCGGCAAGCGGAATGCTCTTGTCCTGAGCCCCGTAGTGGTACATGACCGGACAGCGTGGCTTCTGCTCGAGGTAGGCCGTCACGCGCCCGTAGTAGACCACCGCAGCCGCCACCGGCAGCTGCGTCGCCGCCAGGTAGGACAGGGTGCCGCCCCAACAGTAACCTACCGTGGCGACGCGACCGGAGTGCTTGACCACCGCGATCGCGGCGGCAACATCCTTCAGTGTGGTCTCGAGCTTGAGCTGGCTGCGGTAGCCGGCGCCCTCCTGCATCTCCGCCGGTGTGTAGCCCAGCTGGATGCCACGGCGGATGCGATCGAAGAGGCTCGGGGCAATCACCGTGTAGCCGGCGGCCGCATAGCCGTCGGCAACGGCACGAATGTGGCTGTTGACTCCAAAGATCTCCTGCAGCACGACGAGCGCGCCGCGCGGCTGCCCGGGCGCGGCACACAGCCATGCCTGAAATTCATGACCGTCGCGGGCCATGATGGTGGTGAACTCACCCATGCGCGGCCTCCATGGCTTCGCCAGTTTGGGCGTGGCATTCTAACGCGGCGCACTAGGGAGAAGTCATGCTGGTAGGACCTGCAGTCAGGCGCGTCGCCATACTCGGCGGTCTGCGCATTCCGTTCGCCCGGGCCTACACCGCCTACGCTTCCGCGAGTAATCAGGACCTGCTGACGGCGGTACTGCGCGCGGTGGTCGAGCGCTTCAAGCTTCAGGGGGAGCGCCTGGGCGATGTTGCCGCCGGCGCCGTGATCAAGCACACCAAGGACTACAACCTGGTGCGCGAAAGCGTGCTTTCGAGCGGCCTGGACCCGCAGACGCCGGGACTGGACCTGCAGCGTGCCTGCGGTACCGGCCTCGAGGCCGCGCTCGACATCGGCAACAAGATCGCGCTCGGGCAGATCGAGGCCGGCATCGCCGGCGGCGTCGACTCGATCAGCGACGCCCCCATCGTGTATCCGCGTTCCTACCAGCAGCTGCTGCTGCGCAGCTACCGCGGGCGCACCCCCTGGCAGCGCGTGGCACCCTGGTTTGACCTGCGGCCGAAGGATTTCCGTCCCGTCACGCCCGCGGTCGTGGAGCCGCGCACCGGCCTGTCGATGGGACAAAGCACCGAGATCATGGCCAAGCGCTGGCAGATCAGCCGCACGGAGCAGGATCTGCTCGCCTATGACAGTCACCTGAAGGCCGCCGCGGCCTGGCGCTCGGGGTTCTACGACGATCTGGTCATCGAGTATCTGGGACTCAGGAGCGACAACAACGTGCGCCCGGACACGAGCCTCGACAAGCTCGGCAAGCTGAGCCCGAGCTTCGTCGCTGACGGGACCCTCACGGCCGGTAACAGCACCCCGCTCACCGACGGGGCGAGCGCGGTGTTGCTTGCGACGCCGGAGTGGGCGGCCAAGCGCAACCTGCCGGTGCTCGCTTACCTGCGCTACGGCAAGGTGTGGGCGGTCGACTTCGCAAGCGGCAAGGAAGGGTTGTTGATGGCGCCCGCGTACGCGGTGCCGGCGATGCTGCGCGATGCCGGGATCACGCTGCAGGATTTCGACTATTACGAGATCCACGAGGCCTTTGCCGCCCAGGTGCTCTGCACGCTCAAGGCCTGGGAGTCGGCCGATTACTGCCGCCATGCGCTGGGCTTGCCGGCGCCGCTGGGCGGCATCGATCGCAGCAAGCTGAACGTCAAAGGTGGCAGCGTCGCACTGGGGCATCCCTTTGCCGCCACCGGCACACGCATCGTCGCAACGCTCGCGAAGCTGCTGGCGGCGGACGCGAACGCCAAGCGTGGGCTGGTGTCGGTGTGCACCGCCGGGGGCATGGGCGTGACGGCCATCATCGAGCGCTAGGCCGGCGGGATCCCGCGCACAGGCGCGATCAGCGCGACAGCAGTTCCACCAGGGCCCGCTGCTCGGCCGTCATGCGCTCCCGTGGCGTCACGAGCGCACCGCGCAGCGCCTGACGACAGGGGCGGGAATCGTCCTCCCGGTACTGCGCGACCGCAGCGGCGAGCAGGCGCTGGACGCGCTCCAGATTGCTGCGGAACTCGCTGAGCACCTGCTCGGCGGAGACGTGTTGCGCGGGATCATCGAGCCAGCAGTCATAGTCGGTCGCCAGCGCAATCGTGCAGTAGCCCATCTGGGCCTCGAGCGCGAGGAAGGCCTCCGGCACGTTGGTCATGCCGACCAGGTCAGCCCCGGCGCCGCGCAGAAACAGGCTCTCGGCGCGGGTGCCGAGGCGTGGTCCCTCGACGCACGCGTAGGTCTTCTCTTCGTGCAGCCGCACACCCTCGGCATGCGCCGCGCTGGCGATGAGGGCGGCGGTCGCACGGCAGCTCGGGTGGGCGGTGGAGACGTGCGCCACGAGGCCGGAGCCGAAGAAGCTGCCGATGCGCCGGCCCTTGGTGAAATCCAGATACTGCGAAGGCAGCGCCAGGTCACCGGGGCGGATATCCTCTCGCAGGCTCCCCACGGCTGAGACCCCGATCAGGGTCGTGACCCCGATGCTCTTCAGGGCCCAGATGTTGGCGCGGAAGTTGATCTCGCCCGGCAGCAGCTGATGGCTCACACCGTGGCGGGCGAGGAACGCCACCGCGCGTCCGTGCAGCGTGCCCCGGATCAGGGGTGCGGAGGGCGCGCCAAAGGGCGTCGTGATCTCCTCGGCGTGCGGTGCGCGCAACTCGGGCATGGAGTACAGGCCCGTGCCGCCAATGATGCCGATCATCGCAGTGCTCCCCCGCTCGTGCCCCGCCCCTCAGGCGCGCAGCGGCACCATGCCTGAAATCGGCGCATCCCAACAGCTGCCCGCGGCGCATTGTTGGGAACGGGTCGGGCTTGTTGGCCGATCTCGCCCCGACCGGCGGCGGTCAATCCCCCTGAATATGTGGCTCGGTGGCAAGCCGCAGCGCTACGATGCCGGAAATGTTGCGTACCACCTGCCCCTAACATGCGCGCTACCCCGAGCCAGACCGGAGCCTCGGCCCCGCCGTTCGCGAGCTTTCGCGAGTTCTATCCCTATTACCTCGAGCAGCACAGCAACCCGGTGTGCCGGCGCTTGCACGTGTGCGGGACGCTGTTGGCGCTGTTCATGCTCGGGGTCGCCCTCGGCAGGGGCCACCCGGGGTGGTACCTGGCGGCAGTGGCGGCCGGTTACCTGCCGGCCTGGGTGGGACATTTCTTCTTTCAGCGCAATCTGCCGGCGACCTTCCGGCATCCGCTCTACAGCCTGTGCGCGGACTTCGTCCTGGTCGCCGGGGTGCTGAGCGGGCGCACGCCCTGGTAGATACGCGCCGCGGTAATGTCCATGAGCAGACCCGGGATCGATCGCCTCTTTGAACGGCGCCTTGCGGCGCTGGTCAACGGGGGTGCGCCGCGTGTGCTGCAGGGCGGCCGCAAGGGCGTGGAGAAGGAGTCACTGCGCGTGCTGCCCGGTGGCACGCTCGCGCACACGCCGCACCCGCACCTGCTCGGTTCGGCGCTTACCAACGAGCACATCACGACCGACTACTCCGAGTCGCTCATCGAACTCGTGACGCCCGCGTTCACGCACAGCTGGGAGCTGCTGCAGTATCTGCTCGATCTGCACCAGTTCGTCTATCGCCACCTTGGCGATGAGCTCCTGTGGGCGACCAGCATGCCCTGCGCCATCGAGGGCGACGCGGACATCCCGCTCGCGCAGTACGGCAGCTCACACGTCGGGCGCATGAAGACCATCTACCGCAACGGGCTTGGGCTGCGCTACGGGCGCATGATGCAGGCGATCTCCGGAGTGCACTTCAACTACTCGTTTCCGCTGCCATTCTGGGAGGCGTGGGCGGCGGCGCGCGAATCGCACAGCCACGACAGCGCCTTCATCTCGGCTTGCTATTTCGACCTGCTGCGCAATTACCGCCGCTTCGGCTGGATCGTGCTGTACCTGTTCGGCGTCTCCCCGGTGGTGTGCAAATCCTTCCTGCGCGGGCGTGAGCTCGGGCTTGAGGATTTCGGCAGTGGCACTGCGTTTGAACCCTACGCCACCAGCTTGCGCATGAGTGATGTCGGCTACCGTAACCGTAATCAGGCGGGACTGTCGGTGTCGGTTAACAGCCTGGACGAATACGTGCGTGACCTCGCGCGCGCCATCAGCACCCCGCATCCGCCCTATGAGGCCCTGGGCGTGGAGGTGGACGGGCAGTGGCGCCAGCTGAACGCCAACATCCTGCAGATTGAGAACGAGTACTACAGCTTCATCCGCCCCAAGCGCGTGGCGCGCTCCGGGGAGCGCCCGACCAAGGCGCTGCGGCGCGCCGGCGTCGAGTACGTGGAGGTGCGTGCGCTGGATGTCAGCGCCTTCGACCCGGTGGGCGTCAACCAGAACAAGCTGCGCTTTCTGGAGGCCTTCGTCGCCTTGTGCCTGATGAAGGCGAGCGACCCGATCGCCGACTCCGAGCAGCAGGCACTCGATGAGAACCATATTGCGGTGGCGCGCCGCGGCCGCGACCCGAACCTCACCCTCTGGCGCGACGGACGCACGGTTTCGATGCATGACTGGGCACGGGAGCTGCTGGATTCCATGGCCGGAATCTGCGAACTGCTCGATCAGGGGGATCCCGGACGCCCGTATTCGGCGGCCCTGGCGACCCAGGCCGCCAAGGTGGAGAACGTGACCTTGACCCCATCAGCACGGCTGATGAGTGAACTGGACGCGGGAGAGTCGTTTTTCGACCTGGCCCTGCGCATGTCCGCAGCGCACAAGGCCTATTTCCTGGACCTGTACCCCCCCAACGAGGAGCGTCTGCGGGAGTTTGCCGCCGAGGCTCAGGAGTCGCTGATCGCGCAGCGCCGCATCGAAGAAAGCGATACGGGAACACTGCAGCAGTACCTGACACGTTATTTTGCGGACTGAAAACAACAGCACCGGAATGGGGCATTTGTTGGAATGTGTTCAGATTACAGTTGCGTAACATAATGAAGAGATTGTCCTATTCGCTTTTGGCTCCCGGACGACATAAACTTCACGGGCCGCATCGCACTATGGAAGGGCGGTCAGGCAACGGAAGATAAGAACAGAACGCTGGACGGTCGACCAATAAGCAGGAGCGAGTGCGATGAAGAGAACAGGCGTGGAAGGTCTTCCCGCTGATCCTCAGGAATCTCTGGCCGCGAACGATGAGTTTGCGAGCGGCGGTGACGGTTACGCACACCTGACGCATTCGCGTTCGGGCTGGGATCCGTACGATGTATGGCGGACCCGTGTAAAGAATTCCTCGCGGTCGCAGGAGCGCGAAGCCGACTCCCGACGCTGACGGGATCGTCGTCGCGGGGGGCGACGCTTGTACATGCCGCTTTCACAGGCAGTTCCGGCCGGTGAGCCCCGCGCTGCGGGCATGCGCTTGAGGTTCCGCGAGCCGGGGCTCGAGAGACAGTTCATTCACAGTTACCGCGCTAACGCGCGCCTGTGGGTGCGCGTGAGCCTGTTCGTCGCGCTCTCGAGCGTGTGTGGGTTTGCCATCATCGACCACGTGCTGCTGGTCGGACCACGCCTCACGCGGGCCGATCTGTGGCGCTTCGGTCTGCAGTTCCCTCTGGTGCTCATCATGCTGGTGCTGACGCGGCCGCGTTGGTACGCGCGCTGGTACCAGCCTGCCATCCAGGTCGCCGCGCCGATGTTCGCCCTGGGTACGGTACTCATGGCGATCGAGGCGACGCCGGCGCAGCTGCCCCTGGTGGCCGCACGGCTGCTGCTCGCCGCCTTCTACTTCTACTTCATGCTGGGTCTGACCTTCGGGGCTGCGGTGCGCACCAACGTGCTGCTGGTCGCCGCCTACGCTGCGGCGGCGCTGCTGGGTAAGTTCGCGCCTAGTGTCGCCATCTACTCCCTGTTCGTCCTGTTTTCCGCCAACCTGATCGGAGGGGCGGGTTGCTATGCCCTCGAGTACGCCAACCGTGTTGCGTTCCTCGAGCGCCAGCGACTGTCGGATGTCGCCATGCACGACGGTCTCACGGGACTGCTGAACCGTGCCGCGCTCGAGGAGCAGGCGCGCGGACTGTGGCAGCACGCGCAGCTGGCGCAGTTGCCGGTGTCGGTGCTGCTCATGGATATCGATCACTTCAAGGCCTACAACGATTGCTACGGACATCAGGCCGGCGATGAGTGCCTGAGGCGGGTGGCCGCCACTATCCGCGGCGCCGTGCAACGGCGGCCGCTGGACATGGTGGCCCGCTACGGCGGCGAGGAGATCATCGCCATCTTGGCCGGCGGTGATCGCGCGTACGCGGGCACCGTCGCGGTCGACATCCTCAGGGCGGTGTCCGATCTTCGCATCGCGCACGCCGGCTCGCCTACGCACCCGCACGTCACGGTGAGCATCGGGGTGAGTACCGTTGAGCCGGGCGGGGAGTATCTGCACGAGCGCGCCGTGCGGCTCGCGGACTTGGCGCTCTACCGCAGCAAGGCGCGCGGGCGCGACGCCTGGTCATTCCACGAGGCGGCCGAGCCTTACGACGATCAGCAGCTGCAACTGCTGAAGACCGCAAGCTGAGAAGGCGCGCAGGCGCCCGCGTCAATCCCCCGCCAGAGGCAGACGCCGCATCGTCTGTGGGTGCTAAGTGCGCCCGACGGCCCTTGCACTCGCGCCTGCGACCCCCGATCCTCTTGCCATGAATGCACTCTCGGTTCGCGGCCTCACCAAGGTCTACAAGAATGGCGTGCGGGCGCTGCAGGGCGTGGACCTGGACGTCGAACAGGGCGACTTCTTCGCCTTGCTCGGCCCCAACGGCGCGGGCAAAACCACGCTGATCGGCATCATTACTTCGCTGGTGAACAAGAGCTCCGGCGAGGCGCGCGTATTTGGCCATGACATCGACCGCGAGCTCGAGGTGGCCAAGGCCTGCATCGGCGTTGTGCCGCAGGAGATCAACTTCAACCTGTTCGAGACGCCCTACACGATCGTCGTCAACCAGGCGGGGTTCTACGGCATTGCGCGCCCGGTGGCGCGCGTGCGCGCCGAGAAGTACCTCAAGCAGCTGCAGTTGTGGGACAAGCGCAACGGCATCGCGCGCGGCCTGTCCGGCGGCATGAAGCGGCGCCTGATGATCGCCCGGGCCCTGATGCACGAGCCGCGCCTGCTGATACTCGATGAGCCCTCGGCGGGCGTCGACATCGAGATCCGCCGCTCCATGTGGGATTTCCTGCGCGAGATCAACGCGAGCGGCACGACGATCATACTCACCACGCACTACCTCGAGGAGGCCGAGACGCTGTGCCGCAACATCGCCATCATCAGCGGCGGTCGCATCGTCGAGCGCGACCGCATGAGCAGCCTGCTGCGGCGGCTGCACGTGGAAACCTTCGTGCTCAATCTGCGCGATGCGCTCATCCAGGCGCCGGCGCTCGATGCCTACGTGGTGCGGCTGGTGGACGATCACACCCTGGAGGTGGAGGTCTCGAAGGAAGACAACCTCAATGACATCTTTGCGCGCCTGTCGGCGCTGGGCATCGAAGTGGTGAGCATGCGCAACAAGGTCAATCGCCTGGAGGAGATCTTCATGCGCCTGGTGGAGGGCCGCAGCGATGGCGGCGCAGGGCTCGACGCACCGACGCTGCCGGCGCTCTCAGGGGTGGCGCGATGAGCAGCGTCGCCGCGGTGCCTGCGCCGCCGGTCAGCATGGGGGTGGTGCGCTGGATCGGCTTCAAGACCATCGTCATCCGCGAGTACGGCCGCATTATCCGCATCTGGGGGCAGACCATCGTGCCCTCGATCGTCACCTCGGTGCTGTACTTCGCCATCTTCGGCAGCCTCATCGGCCGGCGCGTCGGGGTCATGGGCGGCTTTGACTACAAGCAGTTCATCGCCCCCGGTCTCATCATGATGTCGGTCATCACCAACTCCTACGGCAACGTGGTCGCCTCGTTCTTCGGCGCGAAGTTCGGCAAGCTCGTCGAGGAGCTGTTGGTGTCGCCGCTGCCGAACTGGGTGATCGTGGGGGGCTATGCCGTGGGCGGCATGGTACGCGGGCTGCTGGTGGGCGCTGCAGTCACCGTCGTGTCACTGATATTCACGCATCTGCACGTGCATCACATCGCGGTGGTGCTGACGGCGTTGCTGCTGACCTCGATCACTTTCGCCCTGGGCGGGTTCCTGAATGCGCTGTTCGCCAAGAACTTCGACCAGGTTAACTGGATTCCCGCGTTCGTTCTGACCCCGCTGACCTACTTCGGCGGCGTGTTTTACTCGGTGAGTCTGCTGCCGCAGTGGGCGCGCACGCTGTCGTACGTGAACCCGATCCTCTACATGGTGAACGCCTTCCGCTACGGCTTCCTCGGCGTGTCGGACGTCGACGTGGGCGCTGCCTTCGCGCTGATGGCGCTGGCCGCGGTGCTGCTGTTCACGACCGCCGTGGTGCTGATGAATCGCGGCACGGGGATCCGCGATTGACGGCGGTCGCGCTGGTGAGCGCGCGCGCCGCGCGCGGCCTCGATGAGGACATGCCGCCGCTGCTCGCAGCCTTCGCGAGCGCCGGCGTGCGGGCCGAGATCGCCGACTGGGATGACCCCGGCGTGGACTGGGGTCGCTTCGATGCCGCACTGCTGCGCTCGGCCTGGGACTACACCGAGCGCATCACCGAGTTTCTTGCCTGGGTCGAGCGCACCGCCACGCTCACGCGGCTGCTGAATCCGCCGGCGGTGGTGCGCTGGAACTCCGACAAGCACTATCTCGCCGAGCTCGCCCGCCAGGACATCCCGATCGTGCCCAGCCGTTTTTGCGAGCCATCCGGGGACGCGGCCGTGTGCCTCGAGGAATTTCTCGCCCGGCACGCCGAAGAGGAACTGGTGGTGAAGCCCGCCGTGGGCGCCGGCTCGCGTGACACGCGCCGCTACGCTCGCGCGGCCGTGCCGGAAATTCTCGCGCACATGGGCATGCTCCTGCGCGCGCGCCGCAGCGTGTTGCTGCAGCCCTACCTGCCGAGTGTCGATCGCGACGGGGAGACCGCGCTGATCTATATCGACGGCCGGCTGAGCCACGCGATCCGCAAGGGACCGCTGCTCCCGCGCGGTGCGGCGGCGACCGCGGCGCTGTTTGCCCCCGAGGAAATCACCACCCGCTCCCCGGGCGCCGATGAGCGTGCTGTCGGTGAGCGCATTCTCGCGGCGCTGCCCTTCGCCCCGCTCCTGTACGCGCGCGTCGACCTGATCCGCGCGGCGCTCGGGGAGCCGCGGCTGCTGGAACTGGAGCTGACTGAACCGTCGCTGTTCTTTGCCCACGGCCCGGGCTCGGCGGACCGCTTGGCCCATGCGACGCTCGCGCGCCTGGCCGAGCGCTGAATCCGGGGGCAAGCGAAGCGGTGTGAGACAACGCACACAATATGTCTCCTAACCCTTTGTCTTAAAAAAACTTTCACATTCCTGTCACGCCGCTGACGCGCTGCGGTAAGAGGCTGAATGCGTCACTCCATGGGCCGCGCTGGAGGCGGGTGCCGCATGAAAGCGACGGGTTTCAATGCCTTCATGGCGCGCGTGGACGCCGCGGAGTACGGACTGTGCCGCCGGCTCAACCGCGGCGCCGCGCTGCCGCTGCCGCGGCGTATCTTCCAGGTGGCGAGCCGCCTCGGCGACGGGGTGCTGTGGTACGCGCTGCTGCTCGCGCTGCCTTTGCTCTACGGCGCGAGCGCCGTGCGGCCCGCCGCCATCATGGCGCTCACCGGTGCCCTGGGCGTGCTCATCTACGCGCTGCTCAAGCGCCTCTTGGTGCGCGAGCGTCCCTTCATCACGCACGCAGGCATCGACCGCGCGGCGGCGCCGCTGGATCGCTACAGTTTTCCCTCCGGCCACACGCTGCATGCCGTTTGTTTCACCTGGCAGTGCGCCGCGCACTTCCCCGAGCTGCTGTTCGTGCTCGCGCCGCTCGCCGCCCTGATCGCCGCCTCGCGTGTCGTCCTTGGCCTGCACTACCCGTCCGACGTGCTGGCCGGCGCAGCGCTCGGGGCCGCGCTGGCCGCCCTGGGCGTGGCGCTCGCCTAGCGTGCCGCGCCTCACCCATCGCGCCCACGGTTCCGTGCGTCGCTGAGGCCCCTCGCGTGCGGATCCTGCTCATCTCCGATGTCTACTTTCCGCGCATCAACGGCGTCTCCACTTCCATTCGCACCTTCCGCAACGATCTGCATGCGCAGGGGATCGAGACGCGGCTGATCGCGCCGCGCTACGCCGAGGCGCCCGAGACGGCTGCCGAGCCCGACGTGCTGCGGATCCCCGCCACCGCGGTGCCGAAGGATCCCGAGGACCGGCGCATGCGCTGGCGCGCCCTGACGCACGTACTCGATGCGCTGCCGATGCAGGAGTTCGACCTGGTGCATATCCATACGCCATTCCTGGCGCACTACGCGGGCGTGCGCCACGCACGCCGCGCGGGCGTGCCGTGCGTGGCGAGCTACCACACGTTCTTCGAGGAGTACCTGCACCACTACGTGCCGGCGCTGCCCCGCGCGCTCGGCCGCTTCGCGGCGCGCCACTTCACCCGCTCGCAGTGTGCCGCGGTGCAGGCGCTCATCGCCCCCTCGGAGCCGATGCGCACGGTGCTGCTCGAGTACGGCGTCACGACGCCGATCCACGTGCTGCCCACCGGGCTTGCTGCCGATCGCTTCCGGCCGGGGAACGGCGGCGCGTTCCGCGCCCGCGCGGGGATCGCGCCGCAGCGCCCGCTGCTCACCTACATCGGGCGGGTCGCGCACGAGAAGAACATCGGCTTTCTTGTACAGGTGTTTGCCCGGGTCCTCGCCGAAGTGCCGGAGGCGCTGTTGGTGATCGCCGGCGAGGGACCGGCACGCGAGTCGCTGCGCGCTCAGGTCGCCTCCCTGGGACTGAGCACGCAGGTGCACTTTGCCGGCTACCTCGAACGCGACACCGAGCTGCTCGACTGCTACGCGGCGGCGGATGCCTTCGTGTTCGCCTCGCGCACCGAAACCCAGGGCCTGGTGCTGCTGGAAGCGATGGCGCAGGGGACGCCCGTGGTCTCGACGGCAGAGCTCGGCACGCGCTCCATCCTCGTGCCCGAAAGCGGCGCACTGGTCGTGCCCGAGGAGGCGGGGGAGTTTGCTGGCGCAGTCGTGCGTGCACTGCGCGATGCGCAACTGCGCGCGCAGCTTTCCCGCCAGGGTCGCGCCTACGCGCGCACCTGGTCATCGGCCGCCATGGCACGCCGCCTCGCCGGGCTGTATGAGCAGCTGTGCGTGCGGCACGCCGGTGCCCGCGCGAGTGTGAGCTACTTCACTTAGCCTCCCGCGACGGCGCCGTCTTTGCCCGGCGACAGCGGTGCGCCGTGCGGGTTCTGAGCTACACTTTCGGCACTGCGTGAGCGTGTGTCGAGAGCGGAGTATGGGTGCAAAGCGGGCCTTGATCGTGGACGACTCCAAGTCCGCGCGCCTGTTTCTCGCCCGCGTACTGGAGAAGTACGACATCGACGTGGACTCCGCCGAGAGCGCCGAGGCGGCGATCGATTACCTGGTCAGCAACCGTCCCGACGTGATCTTCATGGATCACCTGATGCCCGGCATGGACGGCCTGCAGGCGGTGCAGCAGATCAAGAACGACCCGCGCACCGCGACCATCCCGATCATGATGTATACCTCCCAGGAGGGGGAGCTGTACCTCGGACAGGCACGCGCCCTGGGGGCCATCGGCGTGCTGCCCAAGCAGATCAAGCCCACCGATGTCTCCAAGGTACTCTACGAGCTGCACCTCGTGCCCGACCGCCGCACGGCCGAGCAGTCGAGCTTCACCGCCCTCAACGTGCGCCCCGAGGGCGGTGCCCCGGAGGCAGCCAACGGCCCGCTCGCCAAGCCCCTCACCGACAGCGCGCTGCGCGAGCACTTCGCCGAGCTGCGCCGCGCGCTGGTGGCCGGGGTCGACACCCAGACCGAGCGCATCACGGCCGAAGTGCGCGCGTTGCTGCTGGAGTCCCTGCCCGCCGACACCGCGCCCGCCGCGCCGCCCGTGGGCGGCGCTGAGGAGCCGCCGCCGCGCGCCGCCGAGCCACGCGGGGCCTGGATCGTCGCGGGCGCGGCGCTCGCCATCGCGCTGGTGAGCACCGTGCTGTGGTGGCGCGCGGAGCGGCTGCTGCAGAGCCTCAACACGCGCGTGGCGCAGCTGCAGGTGCCGCGCGTCGCCTCGCTCCTGCCCGTGCCCGCCGCCGCGGCCGCTGCGCCCGCGCCTGATTCCGGCGCCGCCTCGGCCGTCGTGAAGCCGATCGTCGTGCTCGTGCCGTATGGGGCAGAAGCACTCGGCGGTGCGCGCCTGGAGGTGATCTCCAAGCTCCTGTATCGGCTCGCCGCCGACAGGGCGCCCGCGCAGGTGGACATCCGCACCTTCGCGGGCCGTTACTGCCTGCTGGGCAACCCCACCGACGGCTACTCCCCGGCGCCGGAGGAGCTGCCGTTTGCGCGCTGTGACGTGGTCGGCAACCCCGCCGAGGAGCCCTCCTCACCGGGGCGGCGTATGCCACTCGCACTCGCCAACCTGATCGGCGACGTGCGCAGCGCCAGCAAGGGCGCCGTCAGTGTCACGGTGGGCGCGGGCGATCCGGCGAATCTCGCCCAGCCTTACCCCGCCGTTGCCGCCGACCTCACCGCCGGCGAGTGGAACCGCGCGGCGCTCGCCAACAACCGTATCGAGATCCGCGAGCATTGAACTCCGCCGTCCTCCCCAGCGCCGCCGGCCAAGAGGATCTGCAGCCTGCGCCCTGGCTGCGCAACCGCCATCTGCAGTCGATGCTGGCCAGTACTTCGTGGCGGCGCCTGCGGGTGCTCGCCCGCGCGCGCCCCATGATGGTGGCGGCGCAGGAGCGGCTGCTTGAGTGTGGCGAGGGCGTGCGCCTGCAGTGCTTTCTGTCCATCCCCGCAGAGCCCGCACCGCGGCGCGCCGCGCCGGTGCTGCTGCTGCACGGCTGGGAAGGCAGTGCCGATTCGCTCTACGTGCTTTCGCTCGCGCAGCTGCTGTACGCGCAGGGCTTCAGCGTGGCGCGCCTGAACCTGCGCGACCACGGCGAGACCCATCACCTCAATCGCGAGCTGTTTCATTCCTGCCGCCTGCCTGAGGTGGTCGGGGCGGTGGGCGCCTTGCAGCGCGATCACCTCGGCGGTCAGCCGCTGCAGCTGGTGGGGTTCTCTCTCGGAGGCAACTTCATGCTGCGGGTCGCCGCGCAGGCGCGCGCGGCGCAACTCGAGCTGGCACGGGTGATCGCGGTCTCCCCCGTGCTCGAGCCGGCCGACACGCTGGTGGCGCTGCAGCGCGGCTTCCCGGGATATGAGCTGTACTTCGTGCGCAAGTGGCTGCGCTCGCTGCGCAAGAAGCAGGCCGCGTGGCCTGACACCTACGACTTCAGCGCCGTGAGCCGCATGCGCGACCTGAAGGTCATGACCGCCGAGCTCGTGCGCCGCTACACCGACTTTCCGGCGCTCGAGGACTACCTGAACGGCTACGCCATTACCGGTCAGCGACTCGCGCGCCTCGAGGTGCCCTCGAACATCATCACCTCGCTGGATGACCCGATCATCCCGGTCGGCGGGCTTGCGCGGCTGGCCCGTCCGGCCGCGCTGTCCGTGACGCTCTCGCGCTACGGCGGGCACTGCGGTTTCTTCGGACGTCTGCGCGGTCCCACGTGGCTCGAGCGGCGCATCGTGAGACAGCTCGGGGGCGAGTTGCCCTAGCGCGCGTCGCGCTTTTCCTCAAACTCGACGACCGCCTGGCCGCTGGTCACCGTGACGCTACCGTCGATGATGGCACCCTTGGCCACGGCGATGCTCCGGGCGACGATGTCGGCGCGGATGATCGCGGTGGCGCCGATCTCGAGCTTGTGCTCGACCACGAGGCGACCGGTGATGCGGCCGGCGATGACGGCCGCGGCGGCATGGATCTCGCCCTCCCACTGGGCGGTGACGGACATACGCAGCGTCCCGCCCACGCGCCCGTCCCCACGCACGGCCCCGCAGACCACGAGCGGGCCGGAGGTCTCCAGGTCACCCGTCAGGCGTACACCCTCGGCGACGAAGGTCGGCGAGTCACCGATCGAGTCGATCAGCCGGCGCTTCTGCAAGTCGTTCATCGGCTGCTCCGGGAAGGGTCGCCCGGGGTCATAATACGTGCCGTCCCTGCCCCAAAAGGCCGACCATGATCACATTCTGCGCAGCGCGAGCGACCCTGCTCGCCGCCGTGCTGCTGCTCGCCGCCGGTTGCAGCCGCGAGCAGCAGGACTGGCGCGCGGCGGAGGCCGCCGACACCAGCGAGGCGTTTGCGCAATTCCTGGAGCAGCACCCGACGAGCGAGCTCGCCAACCAGGCGCGCCTGCGGATCCGCCAGCTGGGCGAGGAGAGCGACTGGCGCCGCACCGACGGCATCGCCACGATCGAGGCCTACCGTCAGTTTCTGGCGCAATACCCCAATGGCAAATGGGCCGAAGAGGCGCGTATCCGCATCGAGGGCTTCTCGCTCGGCTCGGCGCCGCGCACGGCCCAGGCACCGGCGAATGTCGGGGCCAAGCGCACCGGCGTCAACGCGCTGCTGCTCGCCACGGGCGTGGCGAATCCGGCGCCGGGGGCCGCGCCGCCGCCCGCAGCCCCGGCGGCGCTGGGTGCCCGGATGGTCGCGGGGACGCAGGCGGTGCCGGCTGCACCGCCCGCGCAGCAACCGCCACCGGCCGGTTCAGCCGCCGCCACGGGCTATGGCGTGCAGCTCGGAGCCTTTGGCAGTGAGGCGGGTGCCGATCGGGAGTGGCAGCGGCTGCAGGGGCGCTTCGGGTCACAGCTCGCAGGTCTCGCCCCGCGCATCGTCGTCGCCACTGCCGAGGGTGGCGGCCAGCTCTATCGGCTGCAGGCGCCGGCGAGCGGGGAGGCGCAGGCACGGGCCCTGTGCGATGCGCTGAAGGAACAGTCGCAGGCCTGCGTACCCGTCATCCCCCGCTGATTCCGGCGCCGAAAAATGGCCGTCGGCTTTCACCGACGGCCCAGGGCCTTCTGAGGCTCTCACTGCTGCGCTTGGCTCCAAAGTGACAATTCGCGTCACCCGTCAGGCCCGACGGGGTCAGCGATAACTTCCTGTTTTATAACAATTTCCTTACTTGGCACACACCTTGCTCTATAGAAATCAGCTGCGAACAACTTCCCCGTGTTCGCTCCTGCGCGCCGCGATGCGACTTCCCCCGCCTCGCGGCGCTTTTTTTTGGGTGATCCGGAAGGGAGACGGGCCATGCGCTCGAGGGGGATCGAAAGTGATGCCCCGCCTCCCCTCCGGTCATTCGTATGCAGCCGCCAGCGTGGCAGTCGCCGCGGCCTGCGAAGTCACATTCTGAGGCGCGCAGATGGCAGTCATGTTGCGTGCGACGAAGGTGGAGTCGCTCCCCGGGGCTGCGCGCACCGCGGCATCGCAGGCGCCGCGCGCCTGCGCGAGCTGCCGCGTCATCGCATAGCCGATGCAGCGCTCGCCATCGAGTGCCCGCGGATGCGCGCGTGCTGCCTCGGCCTCGCCCTTCTGGCATCGCAGCTGGCGCCACCTCCGCGATCACGGCCACGGTGAGCGTCCCAAGGCTCACCGCTGCGGCGCGCCGGCCGGTAGCGCGGTGGATGAACATGTTTGGCCTCTCCCGTCAGTTCGGTTCGCGTTACGTCGCGCCGCTGAGCGCGTGGGAGGACGATACGAACCACGGCACGCAGCGACAAACGAAAAGAATTGGCGCGATGCGTGATGAGCGTTCAGCCACGCTGGTACTCCGCGAGCGCCCAGCGCGTGAGCGCCTGCACCTGGGGTTTTTCCGCATCCTTCGGCCGGCTCACCAGATAGTAGGAGTCAACCGTTGGCACCTGCACCGCAAACACGCGCACCAGTGCGCCGCTGCGGATCCACGCATCACACAGCACCGCCGGCACCAGCGCGACCCCAAGCCCGCGCTCGGCCGCGCGCACCACGGCCGTCATGGTGTCGAACTCGATGACCTGTTTCGGCTCGGGCGACTCGAGACCCACCTCATCCGCCCAGCTGTCCCAGGCGAACGGGCGGGTGCGATCGACGATCAGCGCGAGCGTACCGAACAGCTCGCGCCCGAGCTGCGCGACCCGCGGGGCGTGCTCGCGTGCGCACACCGCGATCAGCGGCGAGGAAAAAAGCCGCACGCTCTTCATGCCCGGCGGCGCCGCCTCCGCCACCACGATGGAGACATCGGCCGTGGGCGGGTGCACCGTGGGCCGTGGATCGCGCGTGTCCAGTTGCACATCGATCCGCGGGTTCGCCGCGCAGAAGGCCGCAAGCCGCGGAATGAACAGCTCACTGGCAAACAGCGCCGGCACGCGCACCCGCAGCGTCTGCCGGCCGTTGCGGCGCGCCATCTGCGCGAGCGTGCGGTCGAGCGCCTCGAGCAGCGGCTCGACCTCATCGAGCAGGCGGTGCGCGGCGGTGGTCAGCTCGAGCGCGCGCGTCTTGCGCTCGAACAAGCGCATGCCCAGGGCTGCCTCCAGCTCCTTCATCTGATGGCTCACGGCCGAGGGTGTCAGGCACAGTTCGCCGGCCGCGAACTTGAAACTGCGATGACGGGCCGCCACACAGAACGCCCGCAGATTCTTCAGCGGCGGGGGTCGGGACAAGCGCATCATCGATTACCATCCTGAGTCCGCAGCAACGGTAGAGAGCAAGAACCGTGCCGCGCTGCCGAGGCGGCCCGCGGGGCTCTCAGCGCGTCGGCGGTGCCGCGGGCGCCTCCGGGCAGTGCGCGGCCGCGCAGCGATGCACCCCGGCGGTGCGCTCGCGGATGGTTAGAATTTGGCCTTAAAGGGAACGGCGAGGGTTTTGGGACGAGTGCATGGAATACCGTGATTACTACAAGGTGCTGGGACTGGAACGCACGGCGAGCGCGGAACAGGTGAAGACCGCGTACCGGCGGCTCGCGCGCAAGTACCACCCCGACGTCAGCAAGGAAAAGAACGCCGAGGAGCGCTTCAAGGAAGTGCAGGAAGCCTACGAGGTACTCAAGGACCCGGAAAAGCGCGCCGCCTATGATCAGCTCGGCAGCCAGTGGCAGTCCGGCGAGCAGTTTCGCCCCCCGCCGGACTGGGGCAGCGGGTACGAGTTTTCCGGCGGCGCCGAGCGCGGCGGCGCGCGGCGGCACAGCTACCGCGCAAGCGGCGCCGGGGGCGAGTCCGCGCAGGAAGATTTCAGTGACTTCTTCTCCTCGCTCTTTGGCGGGGAGACGCCCTTTGCCGGCAGCGGTGGCGGTGCGCGCGCCGCGCGCGATCATCACGCGCGCGTCGACGTCAGCCTCGAGGAGGCCTTCCGCGGCGCAACGCGCACCCTGGAGCTGCGTCGTCCCGAGGTCAGGTCCGACGGTACGGTGACGCTCGGGACCCATACGGTGCGCGTGACCATCCCGGCGGGCATCGGCGAGGGACAGCTGGTGCGCCTCGCTGGCCAGGGTGCACCGGGCGCCGGCGGCGGCGCGGCGGGGGATCTTTACCTCGAGGTGCACATCCTGCCGCACCCGCTCTACTCACTCGACGGACGCGACGTGACGCTCACCTTCCCGGTCGCGCCCTGGGAGGCAGCCCTCGGCGCCGCCGTCAACGTGCCCACGCTCGGGGGGCCCGTGGCGATGCAGGTCCCGGCGAATTCGCAGTCCGGCCAGAAGCTGCGGCTGCGCGGGCGGGGACTGCCGGGCACGCCCTCGGGCGACCAGTACGTGCAGCTGAAGGTCGTGGTGCCGAGCGCCAGCACCCCGGAGGCGCGGACGCTCTATGAACAGATGCGCGACAAGCTCAACTTCGATCCGCGCGCGGATTTTGCGAGGTGAGGGGATGGTACGGGTAACGACGCAGGTGCTTGAGGCCCACGTGATCACCGAGGGCGACTGGATCGCGGTCACCGAGATCTGCCAGCTCTGCCACATCGATCCGGACGCGGTGCGCGAGCTCGGCGACCTCGGGCTGGTGCTGGCGCGCCAGACCCAGGCCGGCTGGCAGGTGGCGGCAGCCGCGCTGCCGCGGCTGCGCATCGTCGGGCGCCTGATGCGCGACCTGGGTGTGAACGTGAGCGGGGCGGCACTGGCCGTGGAGCTGATTGAGGCGCAGCGCGCGCTCGAGCGGCGCATCCGCCACCTGGAGTCCCTCGGCGCCGGTCACTGAGCGAAGGTCGCGCCGCCCTTGCGCAGCCACTCGACCTCGGCCGCCGTGCTGGTGCGGCCCAGCCGCTCGTTGCGGTGCGGGAAGCGGCCGAATTCCTCGATGATGGCGCGATGGTTCTCGGCCGAGCGCAGTGCGCCATCGAACACCGCGTGCAACTCCTCGGGCGCCTCCTGGCGCAGGCGCCGGAAGGCGGCGACCGACTCGTCCTGGACCTCGCGGCTCTCGGCATGCTGCAGCGGCATGTAGAAGAAGATCCGCTCCACCACCGTGAGCGCGGCATCCGCGGCCGACTGCATCCCCGAGAGTGCGAGCGCGAGCGCCTTCTCGTCGTAGGCGAAGGCGCGCGGGCTGCCGCGGTAGATGTTGCGCGGGAACTGGTCGAGCAGAATGATCAGGCTCAGGCGCCGGCGCGGGCCGTCGGCCCAGGCGGCCAGCTCGCCGGCCGCGGCGCGCTCCAGCAATCCGGCAAAGCGGGCGCGGATGGCGGCATCGCGCCGCCGGCGCATCTGGGAATCATCGCCGCCGAACCAGAAGCGCAGGCGGCGGTTGAGCTCCTGCGGCGAGGGCCGCAGCTGCCCGAACCAGAAATCCCGCACGCTGCGCGCCTCGTCCAAGCCTATCCCGCCTTCGATTCGCGATCGGCCTCGAACAGCTTCTCCAGCTGCTGCGCGGCCTCGCGGGAGGTGGCGAGAAACTTGCTGTCGTCTTCCTTCACGGCGTACTGCTTCTCGAGCGTCGCCTCGTCGTGCGCACGGAAGCGCCGTACCGCTTCGCGCGCCGCCGCCGGGGTCTCGCCGAGCGCCTCGAGCACCGTCGCTGCCATCTCCAGGCTCGAGGCGTAGGTCTCGCGCACGATGTCGCTGACCCCGGCATCGCGCAGGGCGAACACGTGCTGGCGGCTGCGGGCGCGCGCGAAGATACGGATGTGGGGGAACTGCTCGCGCACCAGCATCGCGGTGCGCGTGGAGGCCTCCACCTCATCGATCGCCAGCACCAGGAACTGCGCGCTCGCCGCACCCGCCGCACGCAGCAGGTCCAGCCGCGAGGCATCCCCGTAGAACACCTCATTGCCGAAGCGGCGCACGAAGTCGACGTGCGTCTGGCTGCTGTCGAGCGCGGTGAAGGCGACGCCCTTCACGCGCAGCACGCGCGAGACGATCTGGCCGAAGCGGCCGAAGCCGGCGATGATCACCGGGTTGTCGCGCGCCTCGATGGCGTCATAGGGACGCTGCGGCAGCACAAGAAAGCGCCTGGCGAACGCCTCGTAGCCGATCAGCAGCAGCGGCCCGAGCATCATCGATAACGTCACCGCCAGCACCAGCAGGTGCGCGGTGGGCTGCGCGAGCAGCCGCTGCTGCGCGGCGAGCGTGAAGAGCACGAACGCAAACTCCCCGCCCGCCGGCAGCGAGAAGGCGAGGCGGCGCGCGGACTCGCTGCTCTGGCCTGCGAGCCGGCCGATCAGCCCGAGCGCGAGCACCTTGATCGCGAGAAACCCGCAGGTGACGGCGAGCAGCGTGAGCGGCTCGGAGCGCAGCAGGCCCAGATCCGCCGACATGCCCACGGAGATGAAGAACAGGCCGAGCAGCAGCCCCTTGAAGGGCTCCAGGTCCGCTTCGAGCTCGTGGCGGAACTCGCTGTCGGCGAGCAGTACGCCGGCGATGAAGGCGCCCAGGGAGGCCGAGAGGCCCGCGCGATGCGCCAGCAACGCGGTCGCAACCACCGTGAGGAGCGCGGCGGCGGTGAACACCTCGGTCACCTGCGCGCGCGCCACCAGCCGCAGCGCCGGACGCAGAATCACGCGCCCGCCGGCGATGATCACCCAGACCACGACGCCCGCAAGCTTCAGCAGTCCCACCCACCAGGGGCTGCCGCCGGTATGCGCGCTCGTCTCCCCCGACAGCAGCGGCAGGATCGCCAGCACCGGCAGCACCGCGAGGTCCTGGAAGAGGAGGATGCCGAAGGCGGCACGGCCGTGCTGCGTCTGCAGCTGCTTGCGCTCGGCCAGCACCTGCAGCACGAGTGGGGTCGAGGACAGCGACAGCCCAAGTCCGATGATCGCCGCCGTGACGGGCGCCTGCCCGAGCCCGTACGCAGCCGCGCCGAGCGCGAGCGTGCACAGCAGCACCTGCGCCGATCCCAGTCCGAACACCATGCGCCGCATGACCCACAGTCGCGTCGGCTGCAGCTCGAGACCGATGATGAACAGCAGCAGCACGATCCCGAACTCGGACACCTGGCTGATGCGGGACACATCGCCGATGAGGTTCAGGCCCCACGGCCCGATCGCGAGGCCGGCGGCGACGTAGCCGAGGATCGAGGAGAGCCGCAGGAAGCGGAACAGCGAGACCGCGACCACGGCGGCGGTAAGCAGGATCGCGGTCTGCGCGAGGGTAATCATGGACTTGCCGATTCTGGCAGGAAACCGGCACGCCGTTCACCCTTGAGTTCGCCGCCGAGGGTCCCCATGCCTGCGCGATGCTCGATCTGCCCGCCGCCCCGCACGAAGCCGCCGCCGATCCCCTGGATGCCTACTCTGCCGCCGTCGTCGGTGCGGTCGATGAGGTGGGACCGGCCGTGGTGAGCGTCTATGTGGGCGCGGCGGATGAAGCCGAGCACGCCCGGGGCGGCGCGGGTTCCGGCGTCGTGGTGACCCCCGATGGCTACCTCCTCACCAACGAGCACGTGGTGCCCAAGATGAGCCGCGCCCGGGTCACCTTCGTCGACGGCCGCAGCGTGCCGGCGATCGTCGCCGGGCGCGACCCGGCAACCGATCTGGCGGTCCTGCGGGCCCAGGCCACCGCGCTGCCGTACGCGCAGCTGGCCGCCGGTCAGCGCCTGCGCGCCGGGCAGCTGGTGGTGGCCGTGGGCAACCCTTTCGGCTTTGAGTCCACGGTGTCGGCGGGCGTGGTGGGCGCGCTGGGCCGCTCACTGCGCAGCCGTCACGGCCGCCTCATCGAGGGCGTGGTGCAGCACTCGGCGGCCCTGAACCCGGGCAACTCAGGCGGCCCTCTGGTGGATGCCCAGGGGCGCGTGGTGGGCATCAACACCGCCATCATCGCGATGGCCCAGGGGCTCGGCTTTGCGATCCCCGCCAGCACCGCCCAGTGGGTGCTCACCGAGATCCTGACCCAGGGCCGGGTGCGCCGTGCGTGGCTCGGGGTGGCCGTGCGCGAGCGGCCGCTGGACCTGCGACTCGTGCGCGCGCTCGGACTACCCGGCAGTCGCGCGGTGGAGATCCTTTCGCGCGAGCGGCAGGGACCGGCTGCGGCGGCGGACCTGCAGCCCGGAGATCTCCTCGTCGCGGTGAATGGCGAGCGCGTGGATGGCATCGACGCACTGCACCGGCTGCTCGGGCGCGTGCCGCCGGGCAGTGAGCTGACGCTCGAACTCGTGCGGCGCACACAGCGCCTCAGCATCACCCTGACGGTGCGCGAGCCGCAGCCGCCGTGACGCGCCGGGCTGCCGCAGGCGTGCCCGCCCTTACCGCCTCTCTGGCTGCCCCGGGTTCACCGGTGCATCGGGCGCGTAGAGCGCATCGCTCACGGGAGTGCCGCGGGCTGCCGGTACCGGCACCAGCTCGGCCTCGATGAGCGTGAAGGGGATCGTGCCCGCCTCATTCATCTGCGCGAAGAACTCGGCCAGCCTGAAGGGCTTGCCCGCCGCCTGCTGCTGCGCGGCGTAGTCACTGATGAGGCGCTCGAACTGGAACTTGCCGGTGATGTAGCTCGTGCCGTAACCGGGCTGGCGCAGGTACAGCAGCTGCTCGAATGCGACCAGCTCGCTGGCGGGGTCGGACCAGCCGCGCGGCGTCCACTGCGCATGGAAGCGGCCCGCCTGCTGCAGTGTCAGCTGATTGGCCTGCACGTAAAGCGAGGCGAGGCCCCGGGCGGCGCGGTTGGCGAGCATGATCCAGACGATCTCCCGACCGCGCGGGTCATCGTCATACAGGCCGGCCTGCATGAGCGTCTCCTCCATCGCCGTCGCCAGGCCCTCGGAGCGGCTGTCGAACATGTTGTAGAGCGCCGGCAGGCGGCGGATCGCGCTGTGGTTCGGCTCCTCCTTCATCCGCGCCAGCTCGATCCAGTGATAGTCGTGGGAGAACAGGCCGAGCGGCTCGCGCGCGCTCGCCTGCAGGAAGAAGTTGCGCTGCTCGGGCGGCACAAACTCGGGCACCTGCTGCGCCATCGCGTCACGATAGTAATCGCGCTCCGGGACGATGCCGGACCTGATGAGGAAGTCCGTCAGCTTCTGCATGCGCCCGAGGAGCAGTGTCCGCCAGGCCTCGGGGGTGTTCGCCGGCTCAAGCGGCGGCAGGGCGCGGTTGCGGAACTCCTCGAGCGCGAGCCCCGTGCGGGCACGTTCCAGTTCCCGGCGCAGCAGCGTGACCTGCTGGTCCCAGTCGTAGGGCACCAGGTGCACGTGCTGCATGTACCAGTTGTAGTTGTCCTTGCCGACTCCGGAGGGACCGGTCTTTTTCGGCGCCTCGGACCCGATCCAGCCAATGAAGGCATCCGTGGCGCTGCGCGCGCGCTGCACCGCGCTGCGCAGTGACGCCTCGGCGCCCTCGAGGCTCGCGTGCTTGGCACCCTCCAGGGTGCGCATCGTGAGCGTCCCGGCCTGCAATGCGGTGAGCACCTCGCTCTGCTGCTGCAGGGTGCTCGTGCTGTAGACCCACAGGTCGCGGGCGTTGCTGGCCCGCAGGTTCACCCTGGCCTGCTCGAGCAGCGCCGGCACGGCGCCCAGAAGGCACGTCAGGCTCGCCTGGTCCGCCTTCGACAACGGGTAGCGGTAGATGAACAGGTCGATCGTCGGCGCTGCCGCCGCGCCCTCGTGCTGGGGCACGTCGCTGCGCTCGCCAAACACGGTGGCGTAGAACGACGGATCGCGCGCCCAGGGCTGCCGCACGCGCAGGTCGAAGTCCAGGCCGTGCATCTCCGCCTCGATCAGGCGGTAGTCGACCTGCTGCGGCGGCGCCCAGCCGCGCGGGTCGAGCGCCTGCAGCCGCCGCTGGTAGACGGGCAGGTCCGTGGCCTTGGCCTTCATCGCCGCTGCGCCATAGTCCGGAAGGCAGCCCTTCACGGCGGGTGGCTCGAACTGGCGCCACTCCTGCGCCAGTCGCACCAGCGCGTCGTAGTCGCCCGCGGCCCGCGCTTCGCACGCGCCCAGCGCCAGCGCGCACACCATCAACGTCCGCCCTGCACGCATCTTCGCTTCCTTCCGCTTGGCACCGCCCCGCAGTGTGCACCAGGGATCGCTCCTGCCGCGCCGCTGTTTACCGCGCAAGCTCATCCTGCCAGCGCTCTCGAGCGAGCCGGTACAGCACGTGGCAGCTCAAGGGGTGCTCGGACGGCAGCCGCGGGTGCCGGAACTGCCCGGCGGCGTCCTGGCGCAGGCCGAGCCGCTCCATGAGTGCGCGCGAGCGCTGATTGGCCGGCACCGTGAACGCAACCACCTCCTCCAGGCGCAGTTCTTCGAACCCGAAGCGCAGGCACTCGCGCCCCGCTTCGGTCGCGAGCCCCGCCCCCCAGTACGGCCGCGCCAGGCGCCAGGCGATCTCCACGCAGGGCGTGAAGTGGGCCTGGAAGGAGGGCACGGCGAGTCCGAGGCAGCCGATGAAGCTGCCGCAGCCGCGCAGCTCAAGCGCCCACGGCCCCCAGCCGCGCTGCGTGATGCTCGACTGCGCCTGCCTCGCCAGCGCGTCGCTCTCCGCCCGGGTGAGCAAGCGGGGCAGGAAGCGCATGACGCAGGGGTCCGCGTTCAGTGCGGCGAAGGGCTCGAGGTCCGCCGCACGCCACGCCCGCAGGCGCAGCCGGGCGGTCAGCAGTTCGCGCATCAGGGCCACCCGGCGGAAGCGCTTGCAAGCCGATTGCGGGCCGGTATTATCGAACGCATAGTGATGGTGTAAGACGGTCGACCGACGGGACGGTATTTTCCCCCGCCTCGGCCGCTCATTCGCGGGCTTGCGGGGACCCGCGGAACTCCTTCAGCGCCGAGTTTGCAGTCATGCCCTCTTCCGGAGCGCACGGACGGACCGTCTGCGCGGGGGCGGGCCTGCATCTAAGACCCACATCGAGGCCTGCTCCATGCACTCCCGGACACGAGGACTCTACAAGGACGCCTACGAGCGCGACAGCTGCGGCTTCGGCCTGATCGCCAGCCTCGACGATGCCCCGAGCCACTGGCTGGTGCGCACGGCCATGAGCTCGCTCAACCGCCTCACGCACCGCGGTGCCATCGCCGCGGACGGCAAGACCGGGGACGGCTGCGGGCTGCTGCTGAAGAAGCCGGAGAAGTTCCTGCGCGCGCTCGCCGCCGAGGCGGGTATCACGCTCGCGCCGAGCTTCGCCTCCGGGCTCGTGTTTCTCTCCCCCGAGACCGGCGCGGCGGCGCGTGGGCGCGCGCTGCTGCAGGAGGCGCTGATACGTCAGGGGCTTGAGCTCGCCGGCTGGCGCGTGGTGCCGACCGATGCGAGCGCCTGCGGCGCGGAGGCGGTGAAGTCGCTCCCGCGCATCGAGCAGCTGTTCGTCAACCCTGGCGCCACCGCGCCCGATGAGGCGGCATTCAACCGCCGTCTCTACATGGCACGGCGCCTGGCGGAGAAGGCGCTCGCATCCGATGCGCACTTCTACGTGCCGAGCCTCTCAGCGAGCACGATCGTCTTCAAGGGCATGGTGATGCCCCAGTATCTCGCGCAGTTCTATCCCGACCTGGCCGATGAGCGGCTCGAGAGCTCGGTGGCGGTGTTTCACCAGCGCTTCTCGACCAATACGCTGCCGCAGTGGCGCCTTGCGCACCCGTACCGCTACCTGGCGCACAACGGCGAGATCAACACCGTGCAGGGCAACCGCAACTGGGCGCGGGCGCGCGGGCCGCTGCTGAGCTCGGCACTGCTGCCCGATCTGGGCGAGGCGCTGCCACTGGTGTCGCTCACCGGATCGGACTCCCAGAGCCTGGACAACATGCTCGAGGTGCTCCTCATGGGCGGCCTCGACCCGCTGCATGCCATGCGCCTTCTGATCCCGCCGGCCTGGCACGGGCTCGACACGCTCGATCCGGACCTGCGCGCGTTCTACGAATACTACTCGGTGCACATGGAGCCCTGGGACGGACCGGCCGGGGTGGTGCTGACGGACGGCCGCTATGCGCTGTGCACGCTTGATCGCAACGGCCTGCGGCCCGCGCGCTACTGCATCACGCGCAATCGGGTGCTGACGATCGCCTCCGAGTCCGGCGTATGGGACTACGCGCCGGAGGATGTGGTGAAGAAGGGCAAGCTCGGGCCCGGCGACATGATCGCGCTCGACCTCAGGCGCGGCACGCTGCTCGCCTCGGCGGACATCGACCAGCTGCTGAAGAACCGCCATCCCTACAAGGCCTGGCTCAAGCAGGGCGTGCGCTACCTCGAGAGCGACCTGGTCGACCCGCGTCTGGCCGCCGAGCCCATGGACCGCGCAACCCTTACGCTCTATCAGAAGATGTTCAACGTCACGCAGGAAGAGCGCGACGACATCATCCGCGTGCTGGCGCAGGACGAGAACGAGGCGGTCGGCTCGATGGGCGATGACACGCCTATGCCGGTGCTCTCACACCGCGTGCGCTCGCTCTATGACTACTTCCGCCAGCAGTTCGCGCAGGTCACGAATCCTCCAATCGATCCGCTGCGCGAGACGATCGTCATGTCGCTGCAGACCCAGATCGGACCCGAGGCCAACATCTTCGACCCCGCCCCCGAGCACGCGCGCCAGGTGGTGCTCGGCTCGCCGATCCTCTCGCAGCGCAAGCTGCGCCAGATCCTCGCCATCGAGGAGGTCACGCACGAGTTCCTCGACCTGCAGTACGCGCCCGCGGAAGGGCTGCGGGGCGCGCTCGCGCGGCTGTGCGCGCAGGCCGAAAGCGCGGTGCGCGAGGGCAAGCTCGTGCTGCTGCTCTCGGACCGCTATCTGGTGAAGGACCGCATCCCGGTGCACGCGCTGCTGGCCACCGGCGCGGTGCACCAGCACCTGGTGAACAGCGGCCTGCGCTGCAAGTGCAACCTGCTGGTCGAGACCGGCACGGCGCGCGAGCCACACCACTTCGCCTGCCTCATCGGTTATGGCGCCACCGCCGTCTACCCCTACATGGCCTACCAGGTGCTGTTCGAGATGATGCGCAAGGGGCGCGTCAAGCTCGACTTCGCCGCGCGCCTGGAACTCGGTCGCAGCTACCGCGCCGGCCTGCGCAAGGGGCTGTTCAAGATCATGTCGAAGATGGGCATCTCGACGATCTCCAGCTACCGCAGCTCGCAGCTGTTCGAGATCGTGGGGCTCGCCGATGAGGTCGTGAACCTGTGCTTCACCGGCACGGAAAGCCGCGTGCAGGGCGCGGACTTCGATGACCTCGAGTCGGACATGCGCGAGCTGGCGCGGCGTGCGTGGAACCCGCGCGAGCCGATCGAGCAGGGGGGGCTCCTCAAGTACGTGCACGCCGGCGAGTACCACATGTACAACCCGGACGTCATCGCGGCGCTGCAGGCGGCAGTGGTGAGCGGGGACTACGCGCTCTATCGCCAGTACGCCGCGCTCGTCAACGGGCGCCCCGCCTCCACCTTCCGCGATCTGCTCGCCCTGCGACCCGCTGGAGCGATCCCGCTCGCGCAGGTGGAGCCGGTGGAGGCCGTGCTGGCGCGCTTTGACAGTGCCGGCATGTCACTCGGGGCGCTCTCGCCCGAGGCGCACGAGGCGCTCGCGATCGCCATGAACCGCCTGGGCGCGCGTTCCAACTCCGGGGAGGGGGGCGAGGACCCGGCGCGCTACGGCACCGAGAAAAACTCCAAGATCAAGCAGGTCGCCTCGGGGCGCTTCGGCGTGACGCCGGAGTACCTGATCAATGCCGAGGTGCTGCAGATCAAGATCGCGCAGGGTGCCAAGCCCGGCGAAGGCGGGCAGCTGCCCGGGCACAAGGTGAACGACATGATCGCCACGCTGCGCTTTGCGCGTGCCGGCGTGGGCCTGATCTCCCCGCCCCCGCACCACGACATTTACTCGATCGAGGACCTGGCGCAGCTGATCTTCGATCTGAAGCAGGTGAATCCGCGCGCCCTGGTGTCGGTGAAGCTGGTCGCCGAGCCGGGCGTCGGCACGGTGGCCGCAGGCGTCACCAAGGCCTACGCCGATCTCATCACGATCTCCGGTTACGACGGCGGCACCGGCGCAAGTCCGCTCTCGTCCATCAAGTACGCCGGTACTCCCTGGGAGCTCGGACTTGCCGAGACGCACCAGACGCTACGCGTGAATGACCTCAGGCACCGGGTGCGCCTGCAGACCGACGGAGGGCTCAAGACCGGGCTCGACGTGGTGAAGGCGGCCATCATCGGCGCGGAGAGTTTCGGCTTTGGCACCGCGCCGATGGTGGCACTCGGCTGCAAGTACCTGCGCATCTGTCATCTCAACAACTGCGCCACCGGGGTTGCCACGCAGCACGCCGTGCTGCGCACGAAGTACTTCCTCGGACTGCCGCAGATGGTGATGAACTACTTCCGCTTCGTGGCCGAGGAGGTGCGCGAGATTCTCGCCTCGCTCGGCGTGCGCAGCCTCGCGGATCTCATCGGCCGCACGCATTACCTCGAGGTGCTGCCGGGCACGACGCCGCGCCAGCGCAAGCTCGACCTGACGCCGATCCTTTCGGACGCAGGACTGGCGGCCACCGTGCCGCAGTTCTGCAGCACCCCCACCAATGCGCCCTTCGACCAGGGCGAGCTCGCCGAGCGCATGGTGCGCGACATGCTGCCGGCGATCGAGGCGCGAGCCGGCGGCACCTGGGCCTATGAGCTGAAGAACTACAACCGCTCGATCGGCGCGCGGCTCTCGGGGGAGATCGCGCGCCGCTGGGGCAATTACGGCATGAGCGAGGCGCCCCTCACCGTGCGCTGCCGCGGCAACGCCGGCCAGAGTTTCGGGGTGTGGAATGCCGGGGGCCTGCACCTGTACCTGGAGGGCGATGCCAACGACTACGTGGGCAAGGGGATGGCGGCGGGGCGCATCGTGCTGCGCCATCCGCGCAGCGCCGGCTTCCTCGCCAAGGAAACGGTGATCATGGGCAACACCTGCCTGTACGGGGCGACCGGCGGGGAGCTGTACGCCGCCGGTGTCGCCGGCGAACGCTTCGCCGTGCGCAACTCCGGCGCGGTGGCGGTGCTCGAGGGGGCGGGGGATCACTGCTGCGAGTACATGACCGGCGGAGCGGTGTGCGTGCTCGGGCGCACCGGGGTCAACTTCGGCGCCGGCTTCACCGGCGGCTTCGCCTACGTGCTCGATCTCGAGCGCAACTTCGTCGACCGCTACAACCACGAGCTCATCGACATCAGCCGCATCCATCCCGAGGCCATGCAGTCGCACGTGCAGCACCTCGAGGGGTTGCTCGCGCGGCACGTCGCCGAGACCGAGAGCCCCTGGGCGGCGGAGATCATGAATGACCTGCGCACCTACCTGCCGAAGTTCTGGGTGGTGAAGCCCAAGGCCGCCTCGATCGACTCGCTCATCGACAACCTCAGGCGCGCGGCCTGAGGCGCCCCATGGCCGAGAAGCACCTGCAGTTCCTGGACATCCCGCGCGCCGATCCGGCCAAGACGGCGGTGGAGGCGCGCGTGGCGAGCTTCCGCGAGATCTATGCACCCTATGATGCGAGCGCGGCCGCCCAGCAGGCGGGACGCTGCCTTGCCTGCGGCAATCCGTTCTGCGAATGGAAATGCCCGGTCCACAACTACATCCCCAACTGGCTGAAACTGATCGAGGAGGGCAACCTCTTCGAGGCCGCCGAGCTTTCGCACAAGACCAACTCACTCCCCGAAGTCTGCGGCCGCATCTGCCCGCAGGACCGCCTGTGCGAGGGCGCCTGCACGCTCAATGACGGACTCGGCGCCGTCACCATCGGCGCGATCGAGAAATACATCACCGACGAGGCGCTCAGGGCCGGGTGGCGTCCGGACATGTCCAACGTGCAGGTGAGCGGTAAGCGCGTCGCCGTCATCGGTGCCGGACCTGCCGGACTTGCCTGCGCCGACATCCTGGCGCGCAACGGCGTAGCTCCGGTGGTGTTCGATCGCTACGAGCGCATCGGCGGACTGCTCACCTTCGGTATTCCGCCCTTTAAGCTCGAGAAGGAAGTCGTGGAGCAGCGGCGCGAGATCATGGAGGGCATGGGCGTCAGCTTTCGCCTCGGGGTCGAGATCGGCACCGACCTTGCCTTCGAGCGGCTGCTGGCGGAGTACGACGCGGTATTCCTGGGCATGGGCACCTACCGCGCGGTGCGCGGCGGCTTCGCCGGCGAGGACCTGCCGGGCGTGCACGAGGCGCTGCCGTACCTCATCGCCAACATCCGCCACGAGCTCGCGCTGCCGGGGGGTGCGGCGGGGCTGGTGAACCTGCGGGGCAAGCGCGTAGTGGTGCTCGGCGGCGGCGACACCGCCATGGACTGCAACCGCACCGCCATCCGCCAGGGCGCCGAGTCAGTCACCTGCACCTACCGGCGCGACGAAGGCAACATGCCCGGCTCGCGGCGCGACTATAAGAACAGCCGCGAAGAGGGGGTCGAGTTCCTCTTCAACCGCCAGCCGATCGAGATCGTGGGTTCCGAGCGCGTGGAGGGTGTGAAGCTGGTCGCCACGCAGCTCGGTGCGCCGGATGCGCGCGGGCGGCGCGTGCCGCAGGTGTTGCCCGGATCCGAGGAGATCGTGGCGGCGGATGCCGTCATCATCGCCTTCGGCTTCCTGCCGAGTCCTCCTCAGTGGCTCAGCGCTCACGAGGTGCGGCTGCACGAGAGCGGACGCGTGCGCGTGTCCGCGAGCGCGCGGCATCCCTACCAGACCACCAACGCGAAGGTATTCGCCGGCGGTGACATGGTGCGCGGCTCGGACCTGGTGGTGACTGCGGTGTTCGAAGGTCGCGAGGCGGCGCGGGGCATCCTCAGCTTCCTGGGCGTCGCCTGACGCGCGGCCATAAAAAAAGCCCCGCGCTGGCGGGGCTTTAAGGTCTTGTCGCCTCGAACGACCCGGTGGTTCGCTGTCAGCTCCTTCCGAGCAGCGCTGCGGACAAACCGTCCGCCCCTACATCGGCACGTTGCGTCATCACGAGCATCTAAACTTTCCGGCTGAAACGCTTGGAGCCCCGGCTCCGGCTTCTATCGCGAGGCCCGCGTGTTCATCCACGCGTTGTATCGTTCCTGACAATCACAACAAGTTCGCAATTGTCGTCACCCGTGCCCGCGTCGATCCCCGAGTTTTCTGTTGTATGTCCTTCCCAACATCGATGGCGCTGGCGCATCACGGTTACCGTCCCGCGCCGGGCCATCTCCAAAAATTCTTTTAGCGACGGTACCTTGGGAACCAATTGTACTCGGTCCATTTGAAAAAGCGATGTCGTACTTTAGAGACATCGGGATGGCAGGCGGCCGCGGTGGCGAGTTGACATAACGGTGCCGGGGCGCCGGTAGCGGCCCGCCTCGCGGCCCTCAGCGCGCAAGGCGCACCCGGAAGCGCACGCCTGCGCCCCCGGGCAGGTTTGTGGCGCTGGCCGTGCCGCCGTGAAACTCGGCGATCAGTCGCACGATGTACAGGCCCAGCCCGAAGTGCGGTCGGGTGTCGCCCCCGGGGCGCGATTGCCACAGTGACTCGAACGCACGGCCGGCGAGTTCAGGGTCGAGGGGGGCGCCGGCGTTGTCGACCTCGAGAAGTGCGGCGTGCGGCTCCGGTAGCAGCCGCACGGTGATGGTCGAGCCTGTCGGGCTGAAGTCGACGGCGTTGTCGATGAGCTTATCCAGCAGCTGCACGATCAGGTCCGGGGCGCCGCGCATGCGGACTTCGCCCGCGGCGCAGTCGAACCCGAACTGGCGCTCCGGGAATGCGCCGCGGTAGGCGGCCACCGCCGAGGCGAGCACCGGCACGAGATCGAAGCTCACGCGCTCGGCGCCGCCGATCGCCTCCTCCACGCGGCTGGCCGCCCCCATGGCCTTGAGGATGCCGTTCAGGCGCTCGGTTCCCTGGCGCGCGCGCTCGAGGTAGGTGCGTGCCGTCGGCGGCACCTCCTCGGACTCCAGGTTATCGAGCGAGGAACGCACGATCGTGAGCGGCGTACGGATCTCGTGGGCGAGCTTGCCGGCAAGGGTGCGCAGGTAGCTCGTGTACTCCTGCAGGCGCGCGAGCAGCGTCGCGAAGCTGCGGGCGACGTCCCCGAGTTCGTCCCGGGCGGCGGTCTCCGGGAATGCGGTGACGAGCGCGGTGCCGGTCAGGGCGGACTCGCTCGCGCGACGCAGCCGCGCGAGCCGCAGCGCCAGCCACGCGGCGAACACCAGGATCGCGCCCACCACGATGGCGCTCGTGGCGAGGGTGAAATTCAGCATGTGGGTGAGGGCGCGGTCGCGCAGCCGTATCCAGCGCTCGGGGCTGCGGGTGACCTCGAGTTGCCCGATCTCGACGGCGTGATCACGATCGTAGATGGGACTGGCGGCGATGAGCGGCGTGCGCTCCCCGGGGCGGTCGATGAAGCGCCGGTAGAGGCGCTCGAGCATGGGGGTTTCGGTACCCAGCCCGGTGGGCTGGGCGAGCGCATCGGCGCGCGCGAGTACGCGGCCGGCCGGGGTGGTGACGGCGAGCCGCAGGCCAGGCTGCAGGAAATGCGCGAGGTAGGTGTTCAGCTGCGGGGCGGCGAGGATCAGGTGGCCGATGGTGTGCAGGTCATCCGCTCGCAGCGTGCCGTAGCTCACCGGCAGCGCGCCGCGCGTGTCACGGTCATCGATCAGTACGCCGAAGCCCTTGCCGATCAGCGACAGCGGCACGCGCAGCTCGAGGCGGTAACCATCCGGGGTCGGCGTCCAGGCGCCGCGGATGCGCGGTTCCAGGCGCGCACTCTGGCGTCCGTACTCGCCGCTCTCGACGCGCCGCGCGATGACCGCGCCCGGGGCGGCCGCGGCGATGAACACCTGCTGCTGCTCGCCCTGCGGGTCCTCGAAACCGAGCCAGACGCGGTCGCCGAAGCTCGAGGGCTCGAGGGGGTTGTTCCCCGGCGCATCGAACAGCGGGTGCTCGTCGTGCACCTCGAGCAGCAGGTACAGCATGCGCTCGTGCACCCCGGTCAGCAGGGCGAAGCGATGGTGCGGGTCCTTCTCGAAGTGGCTCCAGGCCCCCGGATCATGCGGCCAATCCTCGGCGTAACCATCCAGGAGCGGTGCGGCACTCAGGGTGAGGGGCTCCAGGTCATAGGGCGTCGCCCGGTAGAAGTCAGGATCGGTGGCGGGCGTCGCCGTGGATTCCGCCACGCCCTCCGCGTGCGCGCCAGTTTCGGCGGCGCTTTCGCGGTACAGCAGGTCCGTGCGTCCCTGCAGGGAGGTGGCGATGGTTTGGGAGAGCGAGTTCAGGGAGTCCACCTCGCCCTGGCGCAGCGCCGACTCCATCTCGCGCGCGTAGCGGCAGCCGGCCCACGGCAGCACGAGCGTGGCGAGGCCAAGCAACAGGAGCTTCAGGCGCAGCGACATGCGAGGGGTGGCTCTATTCCACCCAGCGGTAGCCCATGCCGTATACGGTCTGCAGCGCGTCAAACTTCGGATCCAGCGCCTGGAACTTGCGCCGGATGCGCTTGACGTGCGAGGTGATCGTGTTGTCATCGAGCACGACGTTGGCCGCATCCATCAGCTGCGTGCGGTTGCGCACGTGCCCGGGGTGGCGCGCGAGGGCATGCACGATCCAGAACTCGGTCAGTGACAGGAGCACGACGCGACCGTCCCACTGCACCGTCATGCGCTCGGCATCCAGCGCGAGTGCGCCGCGGCGCACCACCTGCGCGGCGGCCGCCGGGCGCCGCAGCGCCTCCACGCGCCGGAACAGGGCGTTCACGCGCGCAATGAGGTGCGGCAGGCTCAGGTCCTTGGTGAGAAAGTCATCCGCGCCCAGGCGCAGACCCGAGACCGCGTCGAGCTCGCTGTCGCGCGCGGTCAGGAAGATGATCGGCAGCTCCGCGGACATTGCGCGCAGCTGCCGGCACAGCTCGAAGCCGCCCTCCGGCTCGTCCTCGAGCGAGATGTCGATGACCGCCAGATCCGGCAACCGCGCGCCGCACGCCTCGAGCGCCTGCGCGCGGTTGGCGTACGTGCGCACCGCATAACCCTCGCGCGTGAAGGCCGCGGCGTAGTTGTCGCGGATGGCCGGCTCGTCCTCCACGATGGCGATCAGGCGCTTCATGGCACCCAAGGCTACAGGCTGCGCAGGCGCGGTTAAAGGGAGCGGGGCGGCCACAATGCGCCACAATTCTTCGTCCGCGCAGCATCATCGCGCCCGCGCCGCGCCGCCGCCGCGGCGCGAAATACTCCCGCACGCTCATCCAACACGGGAGTACAGACGATGCGCACCCAGTCTCGGGCGCCGGCCGCCAATACGGACCTGTGGGGAAAGCTCGCCAACTGGCTGGCACTCGCCGCGCTGCTCGCCCTCGGCGTCGTCTGGCCGCCCGCGGACGCGGGGCAGCCCGGTGAGGAGCGCGCCGGGAGCCTGTGGCTGAAGGCGGCCCCCGATGCCACGCCCGCGCCGGCGCTGCGGCAAGAGACGCACATGCACGCCACGGTGACCGGCAGCGTTGCACGCGTCGAGGTCACCCAGACCTTCAGCAATCCCGGCGATGGCTGGGTCGAGGGGCTGTACGTGTTTCCGCTGCCCGCCGACTGCGCGGTGGATGAGCTGCGCATGCAGGTCGGTGAGCGCACCGTTGTGGGCGAGATCCGTGAGCGCGCGGCGGCGCGCGCTGCCTACGAGCAGGCCCGCCGGGAGGGCCGACGGGCGAGCCTCATCGACCAGGAACGGCCGAACATGTTCGTCAGCTCGGTCGCCAACATTGCGCCCGGCGGCACCGTCACGATCAGCATCGCCTACCTTGAGGCGATCCCGTACCGCGACGGCCGCTACACACTCTCGCTGCCGCTCACCATCACCCCACGCTACACGCCCGGGAGCGACGCGGATACCGGGGCGGTAAACCCCGCCACGCCCGAACTCGTCAGTCCCGGCACGCAGCAGGTAGCCATCGAGGTGGAGCTCGATACCGGCTTTGCGCTCGAGGGCGTGCAGAGCCTCTACCACGCCATCCGCACCAGTACCGGCGCGCGCGGCGAGCGCATCACCCTCGCCGCGCAGGAGGCGCCCGCCGATCGCGACTTCGAGCTCACCTGGAAGCCGCAGGTCGCCCCCGACACGCAGGCGGCCGCCTTCGCCGAAGGCTCCCTCAGCGGCAGCTACCTGCTGCTGCTGCTGACGCCCCCGCAGATGACGACACGCCAGGTGCCCCCGCGCGAGGTGATCTTCATCATCGACACTTCCGGCTCGATGCAGGGCCCCTCGATCGAGCAGGCGCGCGCGGCGCTTGCACTCGGGGTTGCCCGCCTCAGGCCCGCCGATCGCTTCAACGTCATACGCTTCAGCGACGACGCCAGCGCACTGTTTCGCACCGCGCAGCCCGCCGCCGGCGCTAATCTCCCCGCCGCGATGCGCTTCATCGGCGCACTGCGGGCGAGCGGGGGCACCGAGATGCGCAGCGCCCTTGAACTCGCCTTCGCCAGCGCCCCGGCCGCGCAGCAGCTGCGGCAGATCGTGTTCATCACCGACGGCAGCGTCGGCAACGAGGAGGAGCTGGTGCGGATGATCCGCGCGCGCATCGGCAGCGGGCGGCTGTTCACGGTGGGCATCGGTGCGGCCCCCAACGCCTACTTCATGCACGCGGCGGCCGCCGCCGGGCGCGGCAGCTACACCTTCATCGGCAACCGCGCGCAGGTGCAGGAGCGCATGACGGATCTGTTCCAGAAGCTCGAGCAGCCGGCGCTCACCAATCTCGAGGTGCGCTGGCCCGGGGACGCGCCCGCACAGCTCGCCGGTGCGCTGCCGGCGGATGTCTATGCCGGCGACCCCTTGGTGATCGCGGCGCGCGTGCCGGGGCTGCCGCAGGGCCTGCTGACGCTGTCCGGCACCAGCGAGGGACACCCGTGGATGCGGCAGGTCGCGATCATGAGCGTCAGTTCCCAGGCGGGCATCGGCAAGCTCTGGGCGCGCGAGCGCATCCGCGCGCTCGAGCAGGGCGGCAGCGCCGCGCAGAGCGAAGCCACGCGCCAGCAGATCGTTTCGCTCGCCCTCGCGCACCACCTGGTGAGCAGCTTCACCAGTCTCATCGCCGTGGACGTGACGCCGCTGCGGCCCGTGCACGAGCCCGACGCGGGCGCGCAGGTGCCGACCGAGGCACCGCTCGGCAGTTACTGGGCCGAAGGGTCGACGGGCTTCGCGCGCACTGCCACCCCGGCGCCGCTGCTGGCCTTCGTGGGCGTATTCGCGCTCGCGCTCGCGGGGTTGCTGTTCGCCGCGGGCCGGCGGCGCACGGCGCGCGCTGCGTCGCGGCCGTGAAAGCGGTGCGCGGCGCGGCGGTCCTCGCCGCCCTGGCGGGGCTCGGCTGTTGCGCGCAGGCGGGCTGGATTCACCTCAAGGCGCAGCTGGCGCAGGTGCTGATCGGGCGTGCGTGGGAGCGGCGCGAGCACGGTGAGCGCGACGCGCGTCCCTGGCCGTGGGCGGACACGCAGCCGATTGCGAAACTCACGCTCCCGGGAGCGCCGCCGCGCGAGTTGTTCGTGCTCGAGGGCGCAAGCGGTCGCAACCTCGCGTTCGGCCCGGCGCACGATCCGGCGAGCGTGGCGCCCGGGGAGCGGGGTAACAGCGTCATCGCGGGGCACCGCGACACGGCGTTCCGCGCGCTTCAGTCCCTGCACGTGGGGGACCGGTTGCAGGTCGAGCGTGCCGGTCGCAGGCTCTGGTTCGAGGTGCGCGACGTGCGCATCGTCGACAGCCGCCGCACGCGCCTCGCGCTCTCGCACGGGCGGCCGCGCGTGACCCTCGTGACCTGCTACCCGTTCGCCTCGCTCGATTACGGCGGCCCGCTGCGCTGGGTGGTCACCGCTGACCTGCTGGATGCGCCGCCGCGGCAACCTTAGAACGCGTTGAGTCCCGTCAGCTGCCGGCCGATCGTCAGCTGGTGGATGGTCTCGGTGCCCTCGTAGGTCACGACGCTCTCGAGATTGAGCATGTGGCGGATGGGGGCGAACTCCGCGCTGATGCCCGCCCCGCCCAGCATGTCGCGGCAGTCGCGCGACACATCGAGCGCCATGCGGCAGTTGTTCCACTTGGCGAGCGAGACGTGCGCAGGCTGCATGGTGCCGGCATCCTTCATGCGTCCGAGCTGCAGTGCCAGCAGCTGCGCGGTGGTGATGCGGCGCGACATGTCCGCCAGGCGCGCCTGGATCATCTGGTTCTGCGCCAGCGGACGCCCGAACAGCGTACGCGTCGCGGTGTAGTCGAGGAGTTCCTTCAGGCACGCCTGCGCCGCCCCGATGACCCCCCAGGCGATGCCGTAGCGCGCCTGCGTCAGGCATGACAGCGGGCCCTTGAGTCCGATGACGCCCGGCAGTACGCGCTCCTCGGGCACCACCACGTTGTCGAAGAACAGCGCCGAGGTGACCGAGGCGCGCAGCGAGAACTTGTGCTGGATCTCGGGCGCGGAGAAGCCGGGCGAGCCCTTCTCCACCAGGAACCCGCGGATGCCCTCCGGGCTCATCGCCCACACCACGGCAAGATCGGCGATCGCACCGTTGGTGATCCACATCTTCGAACCGTTCAGCACCCACTCCCCGCCGCGCTTCTTGGCGTGGGTCTTCATGTTGGCCGGATCGGAGCCGCCGTGCGGCTCGGTGAGCCCGAAGCAACCGATGAGTTCCCCGCGCGCCATGCGCGGCAGGTAGTGGCGCTTCTGCTCCTCGGAGCCGAAGGCGAAGATCGGGTACATGCACAGCGAGGACTGCACGGAAACAAAGCTGCGGATGCCCGAGTCGCCGCGCTCGAGCTCCTGGCAGATGAGCCCGTAGCACACCGCGCCCAGTCCCGCGCAGTCATAGCCATGGATGGAGGAGCCGAGCAGCCCAAGCTCCGCCAGCTTCGGCACCAGCTCCCGGGGGAAGCGGTGCTCCTCGAAGGCCGTGCGGATGACGGGCAGCACCTGCGCGTCCACCAGCCGCGCGACCGAGTCCTGCACCAGGCGCTCCTCTTCGCTCAGCATGCCGCGCACGTCATAAAGATCCAGCGGATCGATCGCGGCAGCGACCGTCCTTGCGGCGCCAGGTTGGGGGGTAGCGGCCACGGCACTCTCCTTGGGAAACCTTAAGGGCGGCGCGCGCCGCCTCAGAGGGCGCGCATGATAGCGGGTATCCGGCGGTGCGGCATCCGCGCCCCGCAGCGCGCGACGGTGGCGTCGCGGGCGGGGTTCGTGCAACCCTTGCCGACCATGAAAATCCCCGAGATTCTCCTCATCGAAACCGTGCACCAGCCGGGCAGTCTCGCGCGCGTGCTGCAGGTCATCGCGGATGCGGGTCTCGCCATCGAGCACCTCACCGCGCTGCGCCGCGACCAGGGCAGGACCCTCTGGGAGATCACGCTCGAGATGGACGAGGAGGCCGACCGCTCCCTCTACGAGCGCATCGCCGCGCTGCCGATCGCGCGCTTCGTCGGCAAGTCCGACCGCGTCTTCAACCGCCACCGCGGCGGCAAGATCAGCACGGTGGCGAGCCTGCCGATCAATACGCGCCAGGTGCTGCGCGACGTCTACACTCCCGGGGTCGCGCGCGTGTGCCTGGCGATTCAGAAGGACCCGCGGGCGGCGCGCGAGTACACCGCGCTCGCGCGCACCGTCGCCATCGTCACCAACGGCACCGCGGTGCTCGGGCTTGGCAACATCGGCGCGCTCGCGGGATTGCCGGTGATGGAAGGCAAGGCGGCGCTGTTCGCCGAGCTCGTCGGCATTAACGGCGTGCCGATCCTCATCACCGAGACGGACCCGGCGCGCGTGGTGCAGACCGTGCTGGCGATCGAGGCCTCCTTCGGCGCGATCCAGCTCGAGGACTTTGCGGCTCCCGAATGCTTCGAGATCGAGCAGGCGCTGCGCCAGCACCTGGCGAAGCCGGTAATGCACGATGACCAGCACGGCACCGCCGTGGTGGCGCTGGCGGCGCTGAAGAACGCCGCGCGTTACTCCGGCCACGATCTCGCCTCGAGCACCATCGGCCAGATCGGCCTTGGGGCCGCCGGCACCGGCATCGCACGCCTGCTGCGCGCCTGCGGGGTGAAGCACCTCCTCGGCACTGACCGTAACCCGGCCGCGGTGGCGCGCCTTGAATCCCTGGGCGGGGAGGGCACGACGCTCGAGGGACTCATGCAGCGCGCGGACGTGGTGATCGCCACCACCGGGGTGAAGGGGCTCATTCGCCCGCAGTGGGTGCGCCCCGGGCAGGTGATCCTCGCGCTCTCGAACCCCGACCCGGAGATCGAGCCGCTGGTGGCACGCGAGCAGGGGGCGGCCTTCGCCGCCGACGGCAAGGGCATCAACAACCTGCTCGCCTACCCCGGACTGTTCAAGGGGGCACTCGAGGCCGACGCCCGTGCGTTCTCGGATGCGATGCTCATGGCCGCCGCCGATACCATCGCGGCGCTGGCGCGCGGGGATGAACTGGTACCCGACCCGCTCGACAGGACCGTCCACGAGGCGGTGACGGCGGCGGTGCGCGCCGCTGCGGGTGAGGCCACGGTCGCGGCCGGTTAAACTCGCCCCCGGCGCCACTTCCGAGCCGTCCCGAAAGGCACGTAAGGCCCATGTCCGGCACCGCCGTGTTCTTCGCGCACACCGCCCGCGCGCCGGCCCTGCGGCGCAGCTTCTCCCCGCTGCAGTGGACCGCGATCGGGACACTGGCGATCCCGCTGTGGGCGCTGTGGCCCTCGCTTGCGATCCGCACCGCCGCGGTGCCGCCGCTTGAGACCCTGACGCTGATGTTCCTGTGCGGCTTCCTCAGCTTCACGCTGCTGCACGCGCTGGCCGGCGACGGCGCTGCGCCCGCCGCGCGCGGCCTGCGCGGCTGGCTGCCGGCGCTCATGTACGCGGCAGCGCTTGCCGGCGGGGACCTGTGCTTCCTGCTGGCCACGCACCGCCTGCCCGCGGCGCAGGCCAATCTGCTCGCCTATCTGTGGCCGGTCATGATCGCGCTCATGGGCGCCGCGGTCGGACTCTTCCGGCTGCGCGCGCGCCAGGGGGCGGGGCTGGCGCTGGGCTTCGCCGGCGCTGCGATCCTGCTGTGGGACGGGCATATCGCGCTGTCGGTGAGCGGGATACTGCTCGCGGTGCTCAGCGGGGCCCTGTGGGCCGCGTACTGCGTGTTCCGGCTGCTGTGCAA
>DATIXW010000115.1:0-3071 GCA_035518135.1 Steroidobacteraceae bacterium | reverse complement strand
GGCGCGCCGGATCCCCGGGATCCCGGCCGATCTGCCGAGGCTGCCGATCCGGCGCGCCGCGGTGGTCGGCGCCGGCACCATGGGGGGCGGGATCGCGATGACCTTTGCGAACGCGGGTCTGCCGGTGACCGTCCTCGAGGCCTCCGCGCAGAACCTCGAGCGCGGCCTCGCCCTCATCCGCAAGCTCTACGCCGGCTCGGTCAGCCGCGGCAGCCTGACGGAGGAGCGCGCCGAGCGCGCCCTGGCGCTCATCCGCGGCGCGCGCGACTACGCCGAACTCGCCGACGCCGACATCATCATCGAGGCGGTGTTCGAGGACATGGCGGTGAAGCAGCAGGTGTTCGCGCGCCTTGACCAGGTGGCTGCCCCGCAGGCGATCCTTGCCACCAACACCTCGACGCTCGACATCGACCGCATCGCCGCGAGTACCACGCGTCCGCAGTCGGTGGTGGGCACGCACTTCTTCAGCCCCGCGCACGTCATGAAACTGCTCGAGAACGTGCGCGGGGCACAGACTTCACCTGAGGTCCTTGCCACCGTGATGGCCCTCGGCAAGACCCTGGGAAAGGTGCCGGTGCTGGCCGGCAACTGCGATGGCTTCATCGGCAATCGCATGCTCGGCTTCTACGGGCTTGAGGCGGAGTTCCTGCTCGAGGAGGGCGCAACCCCGGAGCAGATCGATCGGGTCATCGAGGAGTTCGGGTTCGCGATGGGACCGCTCGCGGTGCGCGACCTGGCCGGGAACGACGTCGGCTGGCTCATCCGCAAGGGACGCAAGCTCCCCCCCGATGAGCGCTTCTCTCCCATCCTCGAGCGCCTGGTGAGCGAGGGGCGGCTCGGGCAGAAGGCCGGCAAGGGCTTCTACCGCTACGAGGGCCGCACCCGCATCCCGGATCCGCACGTGCTGGCACTGATCGAGAGCGTATCGGGCGAGCTCGGCATCACGCGCCGCAGCATTCCCGATGAGGAAATCCTCGAGCGGCTGCTGCATCCTTTGGTGAACGAGGGCGCGCGGATCGTGGAGGAGGGCATCGCTTTGCGGGCGAGCGACATCGATGTCGTGTACATCAACGGCTACGGCTTTCCCGCGTGGCGTGGCGGACCGATGTACTGGGCGCAGACCGAGGGTCTGGAGCGCGTGGTCAGGACCGCGGAGCGCCTCGCGCCGACCCACGGCAAGCGCTGGGGCCCGTCGGCGCTGCTGAAACGCCTCGCCGCGAGTGGCCAGGGATGGGGGAGCTGATGCGCTGGCATGCGGCTGCCCTCGCGGCGCTGCTCATCGCACGCGTGGCGGCGGCCGAGACTTTGAGCCCTGCCGCACCCGCACCGCACGGCCACGATGAGCCACACGTGCCGGCGACGGTAAGCGAGTGGGCGCGCGGGGCGCAGCTGTACGAGGGGCTCGGGCACTTTCACCGCGCGGTGAGCACGAAATCCCCGCAGGCGCAGGCGTACTTCGACCAGGGCATGCGGTTGCTGTGGGCGTTCAATCACGATGAGGCGACGCGTTCATTCGCGCAGGCCGCTACGCTGGATCCGGATTGTGCGCCCTGCTACTGGGGCGTGGCGCTCACCGTGGGGCCGAACTACAACCTGACGAGCGTGGACGCAGTACGCGTGCGCGTCGCCTTCGAGGCACTGCAAGAGGCGCGCGCTCACGCCGCCAGTGCCTCCGCCATCGAGCGGGCGCTGATCGAGGCGCAGGGCGCACGCTACCCGAGCCCGCACGCGCCGCCGCCGCCGGAGGCAGAGGCCCTGCTCGCCGCCTATGCACAGGCAATGGAGGGCGTCGCGCAGCGCTTCCCCGACGATGACGATGTGCAGGTGATCACCGCGGAAGCCGAGATGACCGTGCACGCGTGGAAGCTGTGGACACCCGGGGGGCAGCCGGTTGCCGGCACGCTGCTCATCGAGAGGCGCCTGGAGGCGGTGCTCAAGCGCGATCCGGATCATCCGGGGGCGAACCACTATTACGTGCACGTCATGGAGGAATCCCCGACGCCGCAGGCGGCGGTGGTGAGCGCCGAGCGCCTGCGCGGCATGATGCCGGCGGCCGGGCACCTGGAACACATGCCGGCGCACATCATGCAGCGGGTGGGTCGGTACGAGGATGCCGCCGAAGCCAACCGCCGCGGCCTGAGCGCCGACCGCGCGTACCTCGCGAGCACGACACCGCCGGACTATTACCCGGGCATGTACATCGCCCACAACTGTGCATTCCTGGCCTACTCGGCGGCCATGGAGGGGCGCAAGGCCGAAACGCTGGTGGCGGTGCAGGAGCTCGCCGCGACACTGCCGGTGCCGATGCTGGTCATGATGAAAGACTCCGGCTGGGCCCTAGCCGCGCAGTACGCCGCACTGGTGCGCTTCGGGCTGTGGGATGAGCTGATCGCGCTCGAGCCGCCGGACTCAGGCCTGCCCGGGGCCACGGCGGCCTACCTCTACGGTCGCGGGGTCGGGCTCGCGGCCCGCGGACAGCTCGAGCCGGCAAGGCAGGCGCTCGCGCAGCTGCAGCGCCTCGCGAAAACGACGGATCCGTCCCTGCAGGGCGGTTTCAACTCACTCACCGAGCTGATCGCGGTCGCCGAACCGATCGTCGCTGCGCGCATTGCGGCAACCGAGCGGCACGACGAGGAGGCGATTGCGCTGCTCGAGCAGGCGGTGGCGGCCGAGGACCGGCTCGCCTACAACGAGCCGGCCGACTGGTTCTTCCCGGCACGGCACCTGCTGGGGGCGCAGCTGCTGCTCGCCGGCCGCGCGGCGGCGGCGGAGAAGGTCTACCGCGAGGACCTGAAGCTCAATCCCGACAACGGCTGGGCGCTGTACGGGTTGTCGCGCGCGCTGCAGGCCCAGGGTCGCGGCGCGGAAGCGGCGCGCGTGGCGCGACAGCAGGCACGCGCCTGGCAACACGCCGACGTGCGCCTGCCGGCGTCCGCGTTCTGGTATGCCGGCGTCGACAGCGCGAGCTGCGAGTGCCAGCATATCGCCTCACAGGACCGGCAGCCGGGTGGTGTACTTCTTGGTACGCAGCACGAAGCTGGTGTTGACTGAGCGCACCGCGGCAAGCTGCA
>DATIXW010000114.1:0-2854 GCA_035518135.1 Steroidobacteraceae bacterium | reverse complement strand
CAGTACAGCGCCCAGCCCTCCCCGTAGGCTGAGATATAGGTGAGCTGGCGGAACACCGGCTGGTCCTTGTGCTCCATGGCGATGGACATCTGGAAGGAGTGCCCGGGCGCGGACTCGTGCAGCGTGAGCGCGGTCAGGTTGAAGAGCGGTCGGTTGGGCAGATCGTAGGTGTTCAGCAGGTACACGCCGGCCCCGCCGCGACCGGCGGTGTAGAACGGCGCCAGGTCATCGGGCACCGGCTTGATCGCGAAACGCCGCCGCGGCAGGTAGCCGAAGTATTGCGATGCCTTGCCGTCGAAGCGCTTGGCAATCCACGCCGCCCGCATCAGGAGCTCCTCGGGGGTCTTGGCGTAGAAGCGCGGGTCGGCGCGCAGGAATTTCTGGAACGCGGCGAAGTCGCCCTTGAAACCGCTCTCCTGCATGGCGGCGATCATGGCCTGATGCAGCCGCTGAACTTCGGCGACGCCGAGTGCGTGGATCGCCGCCGGGTCCATGTCGAGGGTGGTGAACTCGCGGATCTTGGCGCGGTAGTAGGCCTTGCCATCGGGCAGCGCCTCGGCGGCGAGCGTGGTGCGCAGGCCCGGCACGTATTCCTCGCGCATGAACTTCAGCAGCTGCGCGTACGCCGGCTGCGCCGCCTCGCGGATCGTCTGCAGCGCCTCGGCCCGCAGCGCCGCGCGCCGCTCGGGCGCGATGCCGTTCATCTCCCTGAAGGGCGTGTAGAGCAGGTTCGCCTCGCCCTGGGCATCGGTGACCGCCGTGATCGAGGCGTCGCGTCCCTCCATGGTCACGCGCGGGGGCGTGAAGCCGCGCTTCAGTCCCGCGCGCATCTCGCCCACCTCTTCGCTGAAGTAGCGCGGGATGTCCTTAAGCTGCTTGATCCAGTGCTCGTAGTCCTCGAGGTGCCGGAACGGGCGCCGCGCGGTGAGCCCGATGTCGCTCCAGAAGCTGGTGTCGGAGTTGGCGGGCATCTCGAAGTCGCGGAAGCGCTGGTTGGCGATCAGCACCGCGATCTGGGCGCGGTAGACGTCGTAGTTGAGCTGCTCGGGTGCGGAAAGTGCGCTGCGCTCGATGCCGTCCAGGCGCCGCTGCACGTCCTCCCAGTACTTCAGGCGCATCTGCTGGGTGGCCGGATCCACGCGCGGCAGGTGATCGTAGATCGGGCGCGTGCCGTCCTCGTCATTCGGCTGCTGGTCGGTGCGCCAGCGCCACTCGGTGGTGTAGATCGCCTGCAGGCGCTCATCCGCAGCCTGCTGGGCGGAGCGGTGAGTGCAGCCCCCGAAGCCTGGGGCGAGCAGCGCGAGCGCGAGCGCCGTCCCCCATCGCAAGTCATGACTCATGCGTGTTCTTTCGTAGTCCTGTTGGCCAGAGATGCCCCCCGGCAGATGTAAGAGAATACTCGAACCGTTGCACCGGCCTTGCGCGGTACGGTACAAGAGCCCCGGTGTTGTGGAAATCCATCCTCGCGATCTGCATCGGCTCGAGCCTGGGGGCGCTCCTGCGCTGGTGGCTCGGTCTGATCCTGAACGCGCACTTCCCGACCATCCCCCCCGGCACGCTCGCCGCCAACCTCCTCGGCGGCTACCTCATCGGGGTGGCGCTGGCGCTGTTCACCACCTATGCCGCGATCGCCCCGGAGTGGCGCCTGCTCGTCATCACCGGCTTCTGCGGCGGACTGACGACCTTCTCGACCTACTCGGCCGAGATCGTGATCCTGCTGCAGCAGGGGCGCACGCTGTGGGCCGCCGGTCACGCAGTGGCGCACCTGGGCGGCTCGGTACTCATGACCTTCGCCGGCATCGGCACGGTCGCCTGGCTGCGCAGCTGACATGCGAATCGCGCCTTAGGCCTTTAAGGAGCTCACGCCCATGCAAGGCTCGTTTCTGCGTTTCTACGTGCACGAGAATCAGCGTCACCACCAGCGCCTCGTGTGGGAGTGGCTGCTCGAGCAGGCCAACGCGCTCGGGATCCGCGGCGGCTCGGCGTTTCGCGCCATGGCCGGCTTCGGGCGCCACCACGTGCTGCACGAGAGCACCTTCGTCGAGCTCGCCGGCACCCTCACCGTCGAGGTGGAGTTCATCGTCACCGACCAGGAGGCGCAGAAGCTGCTGGCGCTCCTGCACCAGGAGCGCATCCGGCTCTTCTATGCCTGCGTGCCCGCCCTCTTCGGGGTGATCAACCCCGACAACGCCGATGATGCGGCGCTTAACGAGGACTAAGAGAGCCTACTTGCGCCCGAGCGTGTGCAGCGGCACCGCGCCGGATGCGGCCATCCGCCCCCGATTCGGCTCAGCCTGGGCGAGTGGGCGGCACTCGTGGAGCGAGTTCTTGCAGCGCAGCGCGAGCTCCTGGTACTCGCGCGTCCCGGTGGCCTTCCAGGTGAGCTCCTCGCTCGTGAGCTCGCGCACTACGCGCGCCGGTACCCCCATGACGAGGGTGCGCGCGGGCACGACGAAGCCGGCGCGCACGAAGCTCGAGGCGCCGACGAAGGCCTGCTCCTCGACCACCGCGCCGTCCATGATGACGGCGGCGATGCCGATGAGCGCCCCGCGGCGGATGGTGCAGCCGTGCAGCACCGCGGCGTGCCCGATGTGCGAGTCCTCCTCGAGCAGCGCGTCCTTGTCCGGGAAGCTGTGCAGCACGCAGCAGTCCTGCACGTTCGAGCCCGCACGCAGCACGATGCGGCCGAAGTCCCCGCGCAGCGACGCCATCGGCCCGACGTAGCAGTGCGGCCCGATGATCACGTCCCCGATCAGCACCGCCTGCGGGTGCACGAAGGCGCTCGGATCGACCACCGGCACCAGGCCCTCGAGGGAATACGCGGGCATCTATTTCCCCTTGGCGCGCGCGAGAA
>DATIXW010000113.1:0-8555 GCA_035518135.1 Steroidobacteraceae bacterium | reverse complement strand
GCCGTTTCCAAAAGCGACATCGAGTCCAGATCGAACACCGGCAGTGCCTGCGGGTGATCGCCCGCCTGCACGCCGTCGCCCGTCAGGCACAGGATGTTACACACGCCCATCGCGGCCGCGCCGAGGATGTCGCCCTGGATGGCGATGCGGTTCTTGTCGCGGCAGGAGATCTGCATCACCGGTGCGTAGCCGACGCGCGTCAGCAGCGCGCACACGGCCAGGCTCGACATGTGGCAGTTGGCACCCGAGCCGTCGGTGGCGTTGATGGCGTCCACGTAGCCATCGAAGATGCGGGCGCGCTGGTACACCTCGTCCGGATCCGCAGAATCCGGCGGTGCCAGCTCGCTGGTCACCGCGAACTGCCCGGCGCGCAGTACCCGCTCGAAGCGCCCGGGAGAGGTGTGGCCTGGCAGGATCGGCAGCGGATAACCCGGGACCGGTTCGTCCTCGAAGATCATGGCCGCGTGGCCTCGGTGCGCTCGCGCACCACGCGCAGCCAGGAAGAATGGCCCTGCAGGCGCCGATCCACCGCGGCCTGCACGTCGCGGATGGTCTGCGCGCCGCCGGGGATGCGCGCGCTGCCGGCGACGGCCTCGCGCCACACGCATTTCATTTCCGGGCGCACTTCGCAGTTGCCGTTGGCGCGCACGCCCCCGCACGGACCGTTGCGCAGATTCTTCGGGCAGTTCATCGGGCAGGACATGCCGGTCGAGCTCAGGATGCACTGCCCGCACATGCGGCAATCGAACAGGAACCCCTTCACGGTGCGTTCCACCGCCGCCACCGGCCGCTCGAGGCGCTCATAGCCGATCGCCCGCAGGATGGGATCCAGGGCGACGAGCAGGTTCTCGAACGCTCGGTAGAAGGCATTGAGGCCGCGTGCGTGGCGCACGGACCATTGTCGGACGGCATACACCTTAGGACTCCGGCTTGAGCAGTCCCTTCGCCTTGATCAGCGCTTCCAGCGCCTCATCGGAGAAGGAGGCCTCGAGGCGCGCTGCGGCTGCGCCGGCCTCGGCCTGCAGATCATCGCCGCAGGGGGTCGGATCGCTGCGTTTCCAGTCTGCCAGGTAGGCATCGGAGCTGCCCTTGCCGGCGCGCATGGCGGCGCGGTCGACCGCCTCCTGGAAGCGCTGCGACAGCTGCACCTTGGCGACTTCGCGCCCGCGCTTCACCAGCACCTGCGCGGGAATGTCGCGCCAGGAGATGACGATCAGACTGGCCATGCGGGGGCGTCCTCGCGCGATGCCAGGGCACGCAGACGCGTGCCAAGATCCCCATACGCGGTGAAGCGGTACTCGAAGCTGAAGCCCATGGCGGTCGCGATCGCGCGTGCGCGCTCGATGTTTTCCGGCCTGGCGGCCTGCGCGAGATACACCAGACGGCGGTAGTTGCGGAAGTACTCCTCCTTGAGTTCGGGGTGGCGGTCGATGCCGAGCCCGCGGATCACGAAGCGCTCAAAGTTCTTCAGCAGGAAATCGGTGAGGTAGAAGGTGCCGGGCTCGGCCTCGGCGAGCGCGGCGAAGACCGCGGGCGTGGCGAAGAACTCGTAGCAGTGTGCGCCGGGGAGCCGTTCCACGCCCTCGGCCTGCAGCACGGCATCCAGCGCCCCACCGGTGCCGCAGTCCGCATAGGCGACGAAGATCTCTTGGTAATGGGCGCGCTGCGCGCGGATCTCGGCCTGCACGGCCGGGGCGATGCGCTCGGGGCGGTTGTGCAGTTCCGCCGGCAGGCAGCGCACGTCGATGGCGGACCAGTCATTGGCGCGCCGCAGTGCCGCGATCTCGCGGGCAAGTGCCCCACAGGCGATGACCAGGATGCCGCGGCGCGAGTCGCTCATGAATTGGCGCGCCTGGCGCAGCGCTCAGGCGGCGCGGGTCGCGCGCCGCTGGGCGAGCAGGTTCTTGGCGGTCTCCACGGCGATCGCGGCATCGCGGCAGTACGCGTCCGCACCAACCGCCTTGCCGAATTCCTCGTTGAGCGGGGCACCGCCGACCAGCACGATGAAGTCGTTGCGGATTCCGGTCTCCTTCATCTTGTCGATGACGACCTTCATGTACGGCATGGTCGTGGTGAGCAGCGCCGACATGCCGAGAATGTCCGGCTTGTGCTCCTCGAGCGCTGCCAGATATTTCTCGACCGGATTGTTGATGCCGAGGTCGATCACCTCGAAGCCGGCACCCTCGAGCATCATCGATACGAGGTTCTTGCCGATGTCGTGGATGTCGCCCTTGACGGTGCCGATGACGATCTTGCCGATCGGCGGCACGCCGGTCTCGGCGAGCAACGGCCGCAGGATCTCCATGCCGCCCTTCATCGAGTTTGCCGCCAGGAGCACCTCGGGGACGAACAGGATTCCGTCACGAAAGTCGATACCGACGATGCGCATGCCCTCGACCAGGGCATCGTTCAGGACCTTCTCGGCGTTCCAGCCACGCTCGAGAAAGATGCGCGTGGCTTCCTCGACCTCCGCCTTCAGCCCGTTGTACAGATCGTCGTGGACCTGCTCGGTGAGCTCCTGATCGTTCAGGTCGCGTAAGTTGAAATCGCCCTCGGCTTGCTCTGCCATTGTCGAAATCTCCATGCGCGACTACGGGTTAGCGCCTCGCGCGGGCGCTGACAGCGGGATGGTAAGGGGAGGGTATCGGAGGCAATGGCTGCTTAGCGACCGCGACATGCCGCAATGCGACAGGCGGCGCAATAAGGCAAGCCGGGGTGCATCCGCACCCCGCTCAGGCGGGAACCACCTCGTCCCGGGAGGCGGCGGCGGTCTTGGTGGCGCGGCTCTGGCGCTCCGCGCTCGGCGGGCAGCCGAACTGGGCGCGGTAGCAGCGCGAGAAGTGTGGCGGGGACTGAAAGCCGCACGCGGTGGTGATGTCGATGATGGGCATCGAAGTCTGCAGCAGCAGCTCACGCGCGCGGCGCAGCCGCATCTGCAGGTAGTAACGCTTCGGCACGCAGTTCAGGTGGCGCTTGAAGAGGCGCTCGATCTGGCGCCGCGACAGCCCGGTGGCGGAGGCGATCTCATCGAGCGAGAGGGGTCTTTCGATGTTCTCCTCCATCAGCTGCGCCACCTTGATGAGGCTCTCGTGCGAGACGCCGATCTGCGCGCGCAGCGGCACGTACTGGCGGTCGCGGTCGCTGCGTACGCGATCGACGATGAACTGCTCGGAGATGAGCTGCGAGACGTGCGCGCCGTGCTTGCTCTCGATCAGGTGCAGCATCAGATCAAGGGGCGCCACACCGCCGGAGCAGGTGAAGCGGTCACGGTCGATGCTGAAGAGCTGATCGCTCAGCTGGATGCGCGGGAACTCCTCGCGCAGCGCCGACAGGTTCTCCCAGTGGATGGTGGCGCGGTAGCGGTCCAGGAGTCCGGCCTTCGCAAGCGCATAACCGCCGGTGCACAGCGCCCCCAGCGGGACGCGTCGCTCGGCTTGGCGCTTGAGCGCGGCTAGGATCTTCGGTGACACCGCCGCCTGCACGTCCACCCCGCCACATACGAACAGGATGTCGACCGCGCCGAGGGCATCCAGGGCATGCGTCGGGGAGAGCTGCAGCCCGTTGCTCGCCGGAGTCGGCGTCCCGTCGAGGCTCACGATGGACCACTCGTAGACGCGCTGCCCGGTAATGCTGTTGGCCATGCGCAGCGGCTCGACGGCGTTCGACAGCGCGATCATCGAGTAGCGCGGCAGGGTCAGGAAGGCGAACTTGCTGCGGGGGAACGTCACATGCCAGATTTTACCACATGCTTGCCTGATTGCGACAGCGCGCTGCATTGCCGCTGTGGGGGCACAGCGCAGGCGCAGCCTTCACCGCCGACGTGCGGGCGGGGCGCTTGTTGTAATGTTGAGCTCATAAGGAAATGAACTGAGGGAACTTGCCGCCCCATGGCGAGCTTCATCGAATCCCGCTCCATCGACTACGTGCCCCTGTCCGAGCGTCATGGGAAGGTCTGGCACCTGTGGCCGGTCTGGTTTGCCGGTGATGCGCACCTGGCGACGGTGGCGGTCGGAGTGCTGGGCATCGCCCTCGGCGGCAACTTCCTGTGGACGGCGATCGCCGTCGTGCTCGGGGGCCTGCTCGGGACCTTCTTCATGGCGTTTCATTCGACGCAGGGACCGCAGCTCGGGCTGCCGCAGATGATCCAGTCCCGGCCGCAGTTCGGCTACACCGGGGCGCTGCTGGTGTGGGGCGTGGCGATGGTCTCCTACATCGGCTACAACGCGTTCAACCAGGTGCTCGCAGGCCAGGCCATCCACCAGCTGCAGCCGGCGATTCCGGCGACCTCACCGGTGAGCCTTACCGGGTTCGCCCTGGTGGCCCTGACGCTCGCCGCGGTGGGTTACGACAAGATCCATCTGGCCCAGCGCGCCTTCGCCTTCATGATGATCGCGATCCTCACGGTGTTCTCCCTGGGGGCGCTCTTCCTGGTGCATCTGCCGGCGGCGCAATGGGACTTCGGCGGGTTTCGCGGCGTGCCGTTTCTGGCGCAGCTCTTTGCCGCCGCCTCCTATCAGCTGAGCTGGTCGATCTATGTCTCGGACTATTCGCGCTATCTGCCCCCGAACGTCGGGGTGCGCGAATCATTCTGGTGGACGTACCTCGGGGCCTTCATCGGCGGGGCCTGGATGATGCTGGTCGGGACCGTCGCCGCCGCCGCTGCCCCGAGGCTTGACGTGGCCGCCGCGATGGAATCAGCGGCGGACCAGATCTACCCGGGCTTCGGCAGGGTGCTCCTGGTGGGGGCCGTGCTCGGCCTGATCGCGGTTTCGACGCTCAACTTCTACGGCGCATCGCTCACCCTGCTGAGCGTCGCAGACACGCTCAGGCCGCTGCGCAGCAGCGCCGCCAAGCGACTGGCCAGTCTCGCCGTGGCCTTCATCGCGAGCACCGCGATCGCCTCCGAGGCCTCGAGCAGCTTCGGCAGCCGTTTTGCGGATCTGCTGGCCGTGCTGCTGTACCTGTTCACGCCGTGGACGGCGATCAACCTCGTGGATTTCTACATGGTGCGCAAGGGCCACTACTCGATCCGCGAGATCTTCAACCCCGACGGCATGTACGGGCGCTGGAACTGGCGCGGTCTTTTGGCCTACGGGACGGGGTTCGCCGCGATGATCCCCTTCTTCAGCACCGAGGAGTGGCGCGGCCCGGTCGCGCGCGCGCTCGGGGGCGCGGACATCGCGATGCTGATCGGGCTGCCGGTCTCCGCCGGGGTGTACCTGTGGGCCTACCGCGCATTCGATCTGCCCGCCGAGGTGCACCGCGCGGCCGTGGCGGACGCAGGCCTCGAGCCTGCGGCGCCGGCCGCGGGGTTGGCCGTCTGTTAGGCGGACCACGCACATGCCCAAGATCGTCGACCACGGTAAGCGCCGCGATGAGATCGCCCTCATCGCCTGCCGCGTGGTCGCCGAGTACGGCTTTGAGAAGGCCAGCATGGTGCGCATCGCACGCGGTGCCGGTTACACCACCGGGATGCTTGCGCACTACTTCGACAGCAAGCAGGACATCATCATCGCAGCGCTGCGGCTGATCCTGCGCCGCATCGATGAGCGGCTGATGCAGCCGGCCGGCGGGGCCACACGTCCGGACCTGCTGGCGCTGCTGACCGAGGCGCTGCCCGTCGATGAGCAGCGGCGCACCGAGTGCGCGTTCTGGATCGCCTTCTGGGGGCAGGTGAGCACCGACCGGCGCCTGCGGCGCATCAACGGCTGGGTGCACGCGGAGTACCTGCGCCTGTTCGAGCGCTGCCTCGCGCAGGGCTGGGGCGGATGGCGGGAATGGCCCGCCGCCACGCGCGAGCAGGTGCTGCGCTCGCTCGTGACGTTCATCAATGGCCTCACCGCCGGCGCGATCGCCAATGCGGGCGATTGGCCGCCGGAGCGCCAGGTCGAGCAGTTGCGGCTGCAGCTCGAGCTGCTGCACGGCTGGGCGCTCGGCAGTGCAGGTGCCCCGCCGGCGCAGCGCGCCGCGGGTGCCTGAACGCGCCGGCGAGCTGCCGGCACTGCGCGGGACGCTTAGGATTCCTCCTCGCCCGGGATCTCGACTCCAACAACGAGGAGCCCAGTCCCCCATGCTGCGTCAGCTGACCCGCCTGTACCTTCATCACGGTGGCGTGCGCGCTCTGGTGGACCGTGAGCAGCGCGGGGCAGCTCATCGAGGCCTGGTACCGCGGTATCTCTGGTCGCCATGGCGACTGCGATGGGGGAGCAGACCGCGAACATGATCCAGCCGTTCTGGGCGCCGCCGATCCTGGCGATTGCCCGCCTCGGCATCAAGGACATCATGGGCTACTGCGTGATCGCGCTCGTCATCGGGCTGGTGGTGTTCGGCGGCGCACTGCTGGTATTTGCCTGACAGTGCACCGCGTTGCTCTCAGGCCTTGAGCTCCAGGTTCTCCGGATCGTATGGCGACTCGCGCACCACAGTCGCCTGCTTCTTCTCGCCGAGGATCAGGATCGAAAGCGGCGTGCCCGGTTCCGCGTAGTCGGCCTTCACGTAGCCGATTGCGAGGCTCTTCTTGACGAAGTGCCCGTAGTAACCGGAGGTTGCGCGCCCGATCATGCGGCCGTCCTTGTCGAAGAGCGGCTCGTTCCCCAGGGGGTCGGCATCGGTGACGCCATGGACTTCGAGGGTGACGAAGCGGTTCGGAACGCCCCCCGCGAGCTGCTTCTCGAGCGCCGTGCGGCCGATGAAGTCGCCCTTCTTCATGCGCACGAAGCGGTCGAGGCTCGCCTCGAAGGGGGTGTAGTCGGGGGTCATGTCGCTGCCCCACATGCGGTAGGACTTCTCCATGCGCAATGATTCCATGGCGCGCATGCCGACCATGCCAATACCGTGCGCGGCGCCCGCCTCGAACAGCGCATCGAACAGGTTGTGCGCGTACTCGATCGGGAAGTGCAGTTCCCAGCCGAGCGAGCCCACGAAGTTGACGCGCAGCGCGTATACGTCCACCGCGAGCGCCGCCTCGATGGTCTGCGCCGTAAGCCACGGGAACGCATCGTTGTCGAGGGGCGTGTCGGTGAGCTGCGTGAGCACCGCGCGTGACTTGGGGCCGGCGAGCACGAAGCAGCCGCGCGTGTTGGTGATATTGCGCAGCGCCACCGAGCCGTCGCGCGGCAGCGCCTTCGCGAGGTAGTCCCCGTCGTAGCGCTCGGCCGCGCCGGCGCTGACGACATAGAAGTGCTCATCGGCGATCTTGGTGATCGTGAATTCCGAGCGGATGCCGCCGCGGCGGGTGAGGGCGTGCGAGAGCGCCATGCGGCCGATCTTGGTCGGCACCTTGTTGGCGACCAGAGTATCGAGCCACGCCTCCGCCCCGGGGCCGCTCACCTCGTGCTTGGTGAAGGGGGTGAGATCGATGATCCCGGCCTGCTCGCGCATCAGGCGCACTTCGTTGCCCACGTGCGCGAAGTAGTTGGTGCGCCGGAAGCTCCACTGGTCGCGCGGCTCGACCCCCGGCGGCGCGAACCAGTTGGCGCGCTCCCAGCCGTAGCGCTGGCCCCATACCGCGCCCCTCGCCTTCAGCTTGTCGTACACCGGGCTCGTCTTTGCCGGCCGCGCATCGGCGCGTTCCTCGTCGGGGAAGTGCACGGTGAATACGTTGCGGTAGGTCTCCTCGTTTTTCTTCACCACGTACCGCTTGGAGGTGTAGGCGCCGTAGCGGCGCGGATCGACCGCGAGCATGTCGATCCCCGGTTCACCCTCGGTGATCCACTCGGCCAGCTGCCAGCCCGAGCCTCCGGCGGCGGTGATTCCGAAGCTGTGGCCCTCGTTCAGCCACACGTTCTGTACCCCCCAGGCCGGTCCGATCAGGGGGCTCCCGTCGGGTGTATAGGAGATCGGACCGTTGACGATATCCTTGATGCCACAGTTCTCGAGCGCGGGCACGCGCCGCGTGGCGGCCTCCACGTACGGCACCAGCCGGTCGAGGTCACCCGGAAAGAGGCTGCGGCCGAACCACTCCGGCACGCCGTCGGCGAAACGTGCCGGGGCACCCTTCTCGTAGGGGCCGAGGATCCAGCCCATGCGCTCCTCGCGCAGGTAGTACGACTGATCGGATTCGCGCAGCACCGCCAGCTCGCGGCCGCCGTTGTGGCGATACTCTTTGAGCTCCGGGGACTCGTCGTAGACGATGTACTGGTGCTCGACCGGGATCGCCGGCACGTTGAGTCCGAGCAGCCGGCCGGTCTGGCGGGCGTAGTTGCCGGTGGCGAGCACCAGGTGCTCGGCGCGGATCTCGCCCTGGGAAGTGCGCACCAGCCACTCACCGGAGGGCGTGCGTGTGATCGTCTGCGCCTCGGTGTGCTCGTAGATCTCCGCGCCGGCGCCGCGGGCGCCCTTGCGCAGCGCCATGGTCAGATCGGCGGGTGCGATGTGACCGTCGTCGGGATGGTAGAGCGCGCCGATGATCGGCGCGGTGTCGGCGCTGCCGCCGAGCTCGACCAGCGGCCACAGCTCCTTTACGCGCCGCGGCGTGATGACCTCGAAGGGCACGCCGATCGTATTGGCCGTGCCGCAGTACTTCTGGTACTCGTCCATGCGCTCCTTGCAGGTCG
>DATIXW010000112.1:0-2907 GCA_035518135.1 Steroidobacteraceae bacterium | reverse complement strand
CGAAAAAGAGCGGCAGTCTAACCCCAAGGGCGTGAGTTCTTGAAGAGCATCTGTATTGACACTCCGGCGCGCGGCGCTTAGCCTTGCCGCCCACTTTTCGCGGACCTGCGACGATGAAACGCACCTACCAGCCGAGCAAGCTGCGCCGCAAGCGCACGCACGGATTCCGTGCGCGCATGGCTACGGCCAACGGCCGCAAGGTGCTCGCCCGGCGTCGCGCGAAGGGTCGCCGGAAGCTCATTCCATAGCCACCGGGCGTCCGCGCGACAGCAAAGCCCCGCGCCTGCGATTCCCCGTGGCGCTGCGCCTGCGCAGCAAGCGGGAGTTCGACACGGTCTACGCGCGCGGCCGGCGCCTCGGTGACGGATTTTTCGGCGCGGTGGCACACTCCAACACCGTGGGGCGGGCGCGACTGGGGATGGCCGTCGCCGTCAGGACGGCGGGCAACTCGGTGCAGCGCAACCGCATCCGACGGATCATCCGGGAATCCTTCCGCCTGCATCAGCACCGGTTGCCCGCGGTGGACCTGATCGTGAGCGCGCGAGCGAAGGCGCGCGGCGCGGCGCCGCAGGCGCTGCGCTCGAGCCTGGCCGCGCTGTGGGACAAGGTGAAAGAGCAATGCGAGTCATCGCCGAGACCCTGATCCGGTTGTACCAGTGGACGCTGAGCCCGATGCTCGGGCCCAAGTGCCGCTTTCACCCCTCCTGCTCCCATTACGCACTGGATGCACTGCGTGAGCACGGCTTCTGGCGCGGCAGCTGGCTTGCGCTGTGCCGCATCGCTCGCTGCCACCCCTTCAACCCCGGCGGCTTCGATCCGGTGCCTCCGGCCGCGGGCGGACCGGCGGTGCGGCCATGACGAGCCAGCACCTGCGCTACGTGCTGTGGACGTTGCTCGCCGCGGCGCTGTTCCTGAACTATCAGGCCTGGCTACACGACTACGGCACCGGGCCTGCGCCCAGCGCCCAGGAGCGCCCGGGTGGGCATGGCCCCGCCGGCAAGGAAGGCGCATCCGAGGGCTTCGCGGCGCCGCATCTGGGCCCAGCCTCCGCCGCACCGGCATCGCCCGCCGCGGCGGCTGGCGAGAGCGCCGCGACCTCCCAGGCGGCGCCGGGCGAGGGCACCCCGTCCGTTGGCAACGCCCCGGCGGGCGCAGCCGCGCCCGAGCATGGGCCCACGGTGCGCGTCAGCACCGACGTGCTCGAGCTCGCCATCAGCCTGCGCGGTGGAGCGCTGGTGCGCGCCGAGCTGCCGCACTATCCGCTGGTCAAGGGCGAGGCGGCGCCGGTCGAGCTCGAGAACGATGCGAGCGCGGCGACGCTCTACGAGCTGCGCAGCGGGCTCGCCGGTCCCGACGATGCGCCGCGCCCGACGGACTCGGCGCTGTTCACAAGCGAGCGCGCGAGCTACACGCTGGCGCCGGGGAGCGATGAGCTGCGCGTGCCGCTCACCTGGAGCGGGCCGGACGGGGTGACCGTGACCAAGACCTTTGTCCTGCGCCGCGGCGAGTACGCCATCGGCCTCGAGCAGAGCGTGCACAACGCCTCGGGCAAAGGCTGGCCGGCGGCGCCCTATGCGGAGATCGTGCGCAACGACGTGCCCACCAAGCGCTCCTACTTCAACGTCTCGAGCTATGCCTTCCATGGGCCTGCGCTGTGGAACGGCATCAAGTATCAGAAATTCACCCTCACCGACGAGGCGGAGCGCAAATTCACCGGCACCGTGACCGGCGGGTGGATCGCAGCCCCGCAGCATCACTTCGTCTCCGCGGTCGTGCCGCCCGAGCGCGACCCGTACCAGTTCACGCTGCAGTCCCAGGGCGATGAGTTCGACCTGCGGGCGCTCGGCCCCACGCAGGTGGTGGCGCCGGGCGCCACCCAGAGCTTCGATTTCAAGCTGTTCGTGGGCCCCAAGCTGCAGTCGCAGCTCGAGGCCACCGCGCCCAATCTCGATCGCGTGGCCGACTACGGCCGCCTCACGATGCTGTCGAAGCCGCTGTTCCTGCTGCTCGAGAAGGTGCACGGCCTGTTCCACAACTGGGGCGTGGCGATCATCCTCGTCACGTTCCTGCTGAAGCTCGTGTTCTATCCGCTCTCCGAGGCGAGCGGCCGCTCCATGGCGAAGATGAAAGCGCTGGGGCCGCGCATCAAGCAGCTGCAGGAGACCTACAAGGACGACCGCGAGAAGGCCGGCCGCGCGATGATGGAGCTGTATCGCCGCGAGAAGGTGAATCCGGTCTCGGGTTGCCTGCCCATGATCATCCAGATCCCGGTGTTCCTCGCCTTCTACTACGTGCTCATCGAGAGCGTGGAGATGCGCCAGGCGCCCTTCTTCGGCTGGATCCACGATCTGTCCTCGCGCGACCCCTACTTCATCCTGCCGGCGATCATGGCCGGGGCGATGTTCGTGCAGTACAAGCTCAACCCGACCTCGCCCGACCCGGTGCAGGCGCGGATGATGATGATCATGCCGATCGCGATGTCGGTGATGTTCGCGTTCTTCCCCGCCGGCCTGGTGCTGTACTGGGTCACCAACACGATCCTGTCGATCGCCCAGCAGTGGAACATCAACCGCCGGATCGAGGCGGCCGCCGCGAAGAAGACCTGAGGGCCCGGCACGCGCCCGCCGCGCGGCGCGCAGGCGGATAATGCGGCCCCGTGAGCCGCATGGACACCATCGTCGCCATCGCCACCCCCGCCGGCCGGGGCGGCATCGGCGTGGTGCGGGTCTCGGGCGCGAAGAGCCCGCAGATCGCCGCGATGCTGCTGGGGGAGCTGCCCGCAGCGCGCCGTGCGACGCTCGCGCGCTTCACCGACGGCGCCGGTGAGCCCATCGACGAGGGGCTCGCGCTCTTCTTCCCCGCCCCGCGCTCGTACACCGGTGAGCACGTGCTCGAGCTGCATGGACA